>NZ_JBGQOQ010000030.1:0-40068 GCF_052119765.1 Pseudorhodobacter sp. W20_MBD10_FR17
CGGCGCTTGGGGTCATCAGACCGATGGACGACCGTGATGGCGCGCGTGGTGGAGAGGGTGAAATTGGTTTGAAGCATATTAATATCCTATGGCTAATTTACGCGGGGGTCTTCGCGCCGGGCTAGGCCTCTAAGGCGGCCTGCGGGCATATATATCTGTGGGGTTGTGGCATTTGGGGGAGAGCAGCGCCGGATAGCTTGTAGGCAGCGTTTGCTCGGTCCCCAAACCTTAGGCGGCCACCGCCATGGTCATGTCGCAGGACAGAGCTTCCGGCGCATAGTCCGGCAGCGCCATCAGGACATCGAAGGCTCTGTAGAAGCGCCGAAACAACAAGGCCGCCTGCACTGCGCCTTCAACTGGTTCGCAATAGCGTTCCGCATTGCGCCGCAAAAATGACGTGGCCTTTGCAAACTGGTCTGGATCGCTTGTGACCAGCAGGATCTCTAGGGCAAAACAGGCCTTGCGAAATCGCTGATCTAAAGAAGACCGAGGTGCCGCAAGCATCACGGCCGCAGCCGCTGCAAGGACCACCGTGCGCGCGGTCTCCGCGTCGCGAAACCAGGCGTCAAACGCCGGGTCGCCATGGGCAAGATCGACAATGTCCTGCTCGGCGGCACACAGCGTCTTCAACCGTCCGAGCAAGCCTTCAAATGCCATTTGAACTTCGGCGGGGGCTTTCGAAACAGGGGGTAAGGTGTTATCTGCGAAAATAGTCATGCCGGTCTCCTAACAGGCTGGTTTGATAGACCGAGGCGAGAGTTACAGCTCTTGCCTCGGTCGCCTAAAAGTAGTTTAATGGCATTATGATGTCAACATCAAAATGGTAATATCAAAATGGCCCCTCCCAAAAAAGACACCGAAGCGCTCACTCTAAGGCTTCCTCGCGAACTGATTGAGGCAATCGATGATAGGCGGCGTGCTACTGCTGATTTGCCAACCAGACCGGAAATGATACGCCGAGCTTTGATAGAGTGGCTTGAATTGACCAAGAAAACCTAAGGGACCAAGATCGCCATCCGAAATAAGCCTCATGGATCGAGGTCAGGGGGAATGCTGAGCGGTTCCAATTTCGCGCTCATCGGTACCCCAATCATCGCGCAATCCGATAACGAGCGCGGCACAATAAGACCAACGACATTCTGCTGGTTAGGCATTCCCATGATCGGTTTGTGGATTTGATCAACAGGTGCCGCGTGGCTATCCGCTTCGCGCTTGGGAATGGCTACAGTGGAAAGTACGAAATACAGGCGCATAATTGGGGTTTCGAAAGGGGCGCCAGCCCCTTCGGCAGAGGGTTTCGAAAGGGGGATGTGCAGCGGTTCCGTCGCAAATTTTTGTAGGGCTTGAGAGGGTGGTGTCAGACGAATGCAAACCAGTCTCTGCAAGAACAGAGAGGCTGCCCCTTATGCCCCACATAGACCGCGCCACTCGGCAAGAGCGGCGGTGCGGTTCAGCTTGAAATTGGCCCGTGAATAAAGGTGGCGCTCCTGGTTGAAATGGTTGTGAATTGAAGAATGGACGGCGACGAATTTCTGCAAACTTCGCATCTGCCTAAAGCGGAGCATCGCTCGTTCTCGTCGTCGAAAAGGCAGGTGAGAATTCTCCGCCCTGTTGTTTAGCCAGCGGCCCGTTTCCTGCCGAGATGCATTGCCGATGACCTTCATCGCGGCGCCGTAAGATCGAAGTTTGTCAGTCACGATGATCTCTGAATTGCCGTGTCGCTTCATTGATTTCCTTAGGAATTTCAATGCTGCCTTGCGATCCCGGCGTTTGGTCACATAGCTTTCCAGCACTTCGCCTTCGTGGTCGACGGCCTGCCACAGATAATGCGTCTTGCCGTTAATCTTCACGAAAACCTCGTCTAGGTGCCAGCGCCAGTTTGAGTGCGCCCGCATCTGGCTGACCCTTTTCTTGCGGATCGCCGCAGCAAACAGCGGACCAAATCTATTCCACCAAAATCGAACCGTCTCATGGCTGACGTCGATGCCGCGCTCATGCAGCAGATCCTCTACATTCCGAAGCGAAAGCGGAAATCGAACGTAAATCATCACCGCTAGGCGAATGATTTCGGGGCTGGTTTTGAAATACCGAAAAGGGGAACGTTTTGTCATTCGGCAAGCCTAGGTCGACGGCCTGCTCAGCTCAAGCCAGTTTCCTCTGACAAGGCCCTTGCGGGGCTTGATCCGCAGGTTCAACTCCAACTCGCAGTAGATGCGATAGACGCGCTTATCGTCTAATCGGTCAAGGCCGTTTCCAGGTCTTCTTTGTCGCGGTGTATCCATTGCGTTGTCGTCTTCGAGGTCAGGTGTTCAGAACTGCCTCACAATGGCGCCATGCTTAAAAGCCTCTCGATGTGATTCACGCTGTCATCGCCAATCTTGGGGCGTGCGACTGATGGCGTGAAACCTCAGGTGGGCAGGCCATCCACCAACGTGATCTGTGCCTCGCAAGCGCCATCGCGGGCGGCGCGGGCGGCTTGGTATTCGGGCGAATCATAGCAGGCGCGGGCGGCGGCCATATCGGGGAAAGAGATGATGACATGGCGTTCAAACGCGGTGCCTTCGACGACTTCGCTTTTGCCGCCACGGGCCAGAAAGGTGGCACCATAGGCCGTGAATGCCTTTGGGGCGAGGGCCTGGTAGCCCGCATAACGCGTGGGGTCGGTGATAGTTACATGGGCGATCCAATAGGCGGGCATCACGAAGCCCCGCTTTGTTGTGTTTCGGATTTCAGCAAGCGTCGTGCAATGGCGGTGGCTTCGATCAGGTGGTCATGCACCGCTTGCGCCGCTCGTTGCGGATCATTGGCAAGCAGTGCTTCGCAAATCTCGCTCATGCGGATCAGCCCGGAAACGGGACGGTCGGTGGTCGCCAGTGTCATTGCGCGCAACCGCGAAATGCGCGCGTTCAAACGGCTAACGATTTCCCAGGCAACATCATGTTCGGCAGTGGAAAAAATTACCTGATAGAAGTGGGTGGTCGCAGCGTAGATCGCCTGCTTTTTCTCATCGCCATCGGCCTGCGAAAATGCATCTTGAAGACCCCTGAGCGCCGATTTCAGCGCAGCTTTTGCCACAGCGTCAGCCTTGCGTGCACATTCAGTTGCTGCCTGCGCCTCAAGCTGCAGGCGGATGTCATAGATTTGCTTGGCTTGGGGCCAATCCATTCGCGCGACAATCGGCCCCGAACGGGGTGCGATTTCGACCAGACCATCGGCTTCGAGAAAGCAGATCGCCTCGCGCACGATGGAACGACTGACGCCAAGTTGATCGCACAGCACCCGCTCTACCAGCCGCTCACCTGATTTGAAGCGACCAGAAATGATCGCGCTGCGCAGCCGCTCCAGCACGATTTCGCGCAGGGTTTGCGGGGCGTTTTCGATTCGGAGGTCTTGAAGTTTGGTTGTGTTCATCCTGTCACCGTAATGCAGGCTTTCTGCTCAGGCAAGAAGTTCTTGACAGATGGTATGTTGGTCGACCATCATACCGTCATATCAACGACTCTCAATTGGAGCCCCAGATGCCCGCTATGATTCGCAAGACTTACCTCAACATCGAGACCACCCTGATTGAGGGCGGCAAGGTCGCGGCCAAGCCCCTGATCATGATCACGGCCGCAGCGGTTTTGAAAAACCCTTGGGCGGGCATGGGCTTTGTCGAAGACCTGAAGCCAGCAATCCATGAGGTGGCACCGGTCCTAGGTGCGCTGTTGACCGATATGATCTTACAGCATGCCGGTTCGGGCGAGGCGGTCGAGGGCTATGGCAAGGCTGCGGTTGTGGGGCTGGATGGCGAGATCGAGCATGGCTCGGCGCTGATCCACACGCTGCGCTTTGGCAATTTTTACCGCAATGCGGTAGGGGCGAAAAGCTATCTGGCCTTTACTAACACGCGCGGCCCAGCCAACTGCCCGATCATGATCCCGCTGATGGATAAGAATGATGGCGGGCGGCGGTCGCATTATCTGACGATTCAGTTTGCGATCCCGGATGCGCCTGCGGCAGACGAGATTGTTGTGGCGCTGGGTGCGTCGATTGGTGGGCGGCCACATCACCGGATTGGTGATCGGTATCAGGATCTTAAGGAATTGGGCCATGACGTTGAAAACCCTGCAGCTGTCTGACGGCCGCAAGGTCGTCCTGCGCGACGAGGGCGCGGGGCCGGGAGTGTTGCTGATCCACGGGGTTGGCATGTGCGCCGATGCCTGGGGGCCGCAGATGGCCGATCTGGCCCGCGATTTCCGGGTGATCGCGGTGAACATGCCTGGGCATGCCGGCAGCGATCTGCTGGCGCCAAGCGCACGCCTGCCGGATTTTGTTCGCTGGGGGGCGATGGTGATCGAGGCTTTGGGTCTTGGGCCTGTCAGCGTGGCGGGTCATTCCATGGGTGCGCTGATTGCCGTTGGACTTGCTGTTGAGCGCCCCGATTTGGTGGCGCGATTGGCAGTTCTGAACGGGGTGCATCGGCGCACGGTCGAGGCGCGCGCGGCAGTAGAAGCACGTGCCAGCGAGATTGCAAACGGCAAAGGCGACATTATTCAGCCGTTGTCGCGCTGGTTTGAAGCGGATGCTGCGCAACAGGCGTTGCGAGCGCAGGTGGCGCAATGGCTCGGGAATATGGATCAGGCCGGATATGCGGCGGCTTACCGCGCCTTTGCCGAAGGGGATGATGTCTATGCTGATGAA
The DNA here is from genome assembly GCF_052119765.1 of Pseudorhodobacter sp. W20_MBD10_FR17. Classification (NCBI taxonomy): domain Bacteria; kingdom Pseudomonadati; phylum Pseudomonadota; class Alphaproteobacteria; order Rhodobacterales; family Paracoccaceae; genus Pseudorhodobacter; species Pseudorhodobacter sp. W20_MBD10_FR17. The sequence continues at coordinate 4,684 of NZ_JBGQOQ010000030.1, forward strand.
TGGGGCAAGATTAGCTGCCCGACACTGGTGTTAACCGGCGATGGCGATCTGAATTCCACAGCCGAGATGACACGCACGATGGCAAGTGCCGCGCCAAAAGCGAAGGCCGTTGTGATCCAAGGTCATCGTCACATGGTTAATCTGACTGCGCCCAAGCGTGTCACACAAGCGCTGAAGGAATGGCTTGATTTTAAGGAGGTTTCGGCGTGACTATCGAGAATACACGGCTGTTGCGCGATGCCTTTGGCGCATTCATGACGGGGGTGACGGTTGTCACCACGATGGATGAGACAGGGCAACCGATTGGCTTTACGGCCAATTCATTTTCCTCGGTGTCGCTTGACCCGCCGCTGTTGCTGGTATCCATCGCAAAGAGTTCGAGCAATCATGGCGTATTTGCTGGAGCCAAAGGCTTTGCAATCAACATCCTTTCCGAGACGCAAAAGGATGTGTCAAACACCTTTGCCCGCCCGGTGGAGGACCGCTTTGCCACGGTTAAATGGGCCAAGGGGCCCGGCGGCGCGCCGGTGATCGAAGGGGTTTCGACCTGGTTTGACTGCGCCCTGCATCAGGTGGTTGAGGCCGGGGATCATGATATTCTAATCGGGCGGGTCGTTGGTTTTGACGCCAATCACCGGCCAGGCTTGGGCTATTACCGGGGATCCTATTTCAGCCCGAGTGCGGCGGCTGAGGCGGTTGCGGCGGGGCCGGATGTGGTGATTTCGGCGATCATCGAAGCGGGTGGCAGCATCTTGCTGGTCGATGACGGACAGGGTGGTATCAGCCTGCCGATGACGCGCGTCGGGCGGGCGGGTGCGCAGGCGGCGCTGGCCAAGATGATCGCGGATTTGGGAATCTCTGCCGCGCCAGGTTTTATTTATGCGTTTTACGAAGACACCAAATCTGGCCAGCAGAACATCGCGTTTCTCTGTGCGGCGGCTGAGGGCGTGCCCATCAAGGGGGCCTATGTGCCGATGTCATCCCAGGGGGTTTCCGATGTGGGCGACCCTGCCGTGCGTTCGATGCTGGAGCGGTTTGTGCAGGAAAGCGCGCAGGGGAATTATGGCGTCTATATCGGAAATCAGGATCAGGGCCGCGTGTCCTCGATGGAAAAAGGGCAACCATCATGAAGTTTTCGCTGTTCGTTCATATGGAGCGGGTGTCGCCTGAGACGCCACAAAAGCAGCTATACGACGAAATGATCGAGCTGTGCAAAATCGCCGATGAGGGCGGGATGCATGCGATCTGGACCGGTGAGCATCATGGGATGAATTTTACCATTGCGCCGAACCCTTTGATGAACTTGGTGGATATTGCGCATCAAACCAAAAACGTTCGGCTCGGCACGGGCACGGTCATCGCGCCGTTCTGGCATCCTATCCGGTTGGCAGGCGAGGCGGCGATGGCGGATCTGCTGACCAAAGGACGGCTTGATCTGGGGATTGCACGCGGGGCTTATAATTTCGAGTATGAGCGCCTTATGCCGGGGATGGATGCATGGGGCGCCGGCGGGCGCATGCGCGAGCTGGTGCCTGCGCTCAAGGGGCTTTGGGCGGGCGATTACACCCATGAGGGGGAGTATTGGTCGTTTCCGAAAACCACCGCCGCCCCCTTGCCGGTGCAACAGCCGCACCCGCCGATCTGGGTGGCTGCGCGCGACCCAAGTAGCCATGATTTTGCCGTGGCTCAGGGCTGCAACGTGCAGGTGACGCCGCTGCATTTGGGCGATGAGGAGGTGCAAAGCCTGATGGACCGCTTTAACGCGGCCTGCGCCAATCACCCCGAACAGCCGCGCCCCAAGATCATGGTTTTGCGCCATGCCTATGTGGCCGATAGCGAGGCGGATGCGCAGCTTGCAGCACGTGAGATCAACACGTTTTACAACTATTTTGGCGCTTGGTTCAAAAACGAGCGGCCGATTTCGCAGGGCTTGATCGAGGCTTTGACCGAAGAAGATATGGCCAAGCATCCGTTCTATTCGGCCGAATCCATGCGCAAAAACCAGATCATCGGCGAGCCTGCCGAGGTAATCGAACGGATCAAATCCTATGAGGCGATGGGCTATGATGAGTTCAGTTTCTGGATCGACACGGGCATGAGTTTTGCCCGCAAGAAGGCGTCTTTGCAGCGGCTGATCAAGGATGTGATGCCCGCATTCAGCGAAAGTTAAGGGGGCAGTGATGGAGCGGTTTCAGCTTTATATCAACGGCGCATTTGTGGATGGATCGGCGCGGTTTGACAGCCTTGATCCGGCGACGGGCAGCCCTTGGGCAGAGATGCCCGAGGCGCGCGAGGCCGATGTAAACCGCGCGGTTGAGGCGGCGCATGCGGCGTTTTTGTCGCCTGGCTGGGCCAATATGACGGCGACCGCGCGGGGCAAACTTTTGTATCGTCTGGCCGATCTGGTGCAAGAGGCCGCCCCACGGCTGGCCGCGCTGGAAACGCGCGACACCGGCAAGATCATCCGCGAAACTTCGGCGCAGATTGCTTATGTTGCGGAATATTATCGCTATTATGCCGGTCTGGCCGATAAGATCGAAGGCGCGCATCTACCGATCGACAAGCCTGATATGGAGGTTTGGACGCGGCGCGAGCCGGTGGGCGTGGTGGCGGCGATTGTGCCATGGAACAGCCAGTTGTTCCTTTCGGCCGTCAAGCTGGGTCCTGCTCTGGCGGCGGGATGCACGGTGGTGGTCAAGGCAAGTGAGGATGGCCCAGCACCCTTGCTGGAATTTGCCAAGCTGGTGCATCAGGCGGGGTTTCCTGCCGGGGTAGTCAATATCATCACTGGGTTTGGTCCGAAGTGTGGGGCGGTGCTGACCAGCCATCCGCGCGTGGCGCATATCGCCTTCACCGGCGGGCCGGAAACTGCGCGGCATGTGGTGCGCGGGTCGGCGGAAAACCTTGCTAAAGTGTCGCTGGAACTGGGTGGCAAATCACCCTTTATCGTGTTCGAGGATGCCGATCTGGAGTCGGCTGCTAATGCGCAGATTTCGGGCATTTTCGCAGCGACGGGGCAAAGCTGTGTCGCGGGATCGCGTCTGTTGGTGCAGGCCTCGGTCAAGGACAGGCTATTGGCGATCCTGAAGGCCAAGGCTGAGGCGATCAAGGTATCGGCGCCTGATGATATGGCGACCGAAGTGGGGCCGCTTTGCACGAAGCGCCAGCGCGATGCGATTGTTGCAGCGCTTGAGGCGTCGATTGTGGCGGGAGCGCAGGTGGTGATGGGCGGTGTTTGCCCCAACGGCGCAGGGTTCTATTTCCCGCCGACGATCATGGATTGCTCGGGCGCGCCCGAGGCCGATTGTTTGCGGCGCGAGATGTTTGGGCCGGTGCTGTCGGTGGTGAGTTTCGAAACCGAAGCCGAGGCCTTGGCGCTTGCCAATGACACCGAATTTGGCCTTGCCTCGGGCGTGTTTACCAAAAGCCTGACGCGGGCGCACCGGATGATCAGGGGCATTCGCGCAGGCATCGTTTGGGTCAATACCTACCGCGTGGTATCCCCGATTGCGCCTTTTGGTGGGCATGGGCTTTCGGGGCATGGCCGAGAAGGCGGGCTCGCGGCGGCGCTTGACTACACGACTGTGAAAACAGTGTGGCTGCGCACTTCGGACGATCCGATCCCGGATCCGTTCGTGATGCGCTGATAAAATTTTTCAGGGAGTGAGAGAATGAAAAAGACACTAGCGATCGCGGCTTTGGCCGTGTCGGTGACTGCGGGCTGCGCGTTTGCAGAGGGGATGGTTTTCACCTCGTGGGGTGGCACCACGCAAGACGCGCAAACCAAACATTGGGCCACGCCCTTTGCCGAAGCCACTGGCACGGCGGTGGTTCAGGATGGCCCAACCGATTACGGCAAAATCAAAGCGATGGTCGAGGCCAACGCCGTCAACTGGGACGTGGTCGATGTGGAATTCGACTATGCGTTGCAGGCCGGCAAACAAGGGCTACTAGAGCCGCTGGATTTCACGGTGATCGACAAGTCAAAACTTGATCCGCGCTTTGTGTCGGATTTTGCGGTTGGTTCGTTCTATTACTCTTTCGTTTTGGGGTGGAACCCGACGAATTTCCCCGACGCGCAACCCGCGACTTTGGCTGATCTGTTTGACACCACCAAATTCCCTGGCAGCCGCACTTTCTACAAATGGTCGGCCCCCGGTGTGATTGAGGCCGCCCTTTTGGCCGATGGCGTGCCCGCGGATCAGCTTTACCCGCTTGATCTGGACCGCGCCTTTGCCAAGCTAGATACCATCAAGAGCAGCATCATCTGGTGGCAGGGCGGCGCCCAAAGCCAGCAACTTCTGGCTTCAGGTGAGGCCCCGATCGGCTTCTTTTGGAACGGCCGTTTGGCGGCATTGGCAGCTGATGGCACGCCAGTCGGCATCAGCTGGGACCAGAATATCACTGCCGCTGACGCGCTTATCGTGCCCAAAGGCGCGCCGAACAAGGATGCTGCGATGAAGTTCATTGCAATGGCCACAAGTGCCGAAGGCCAAGCGGGCTTTGCGGCAGAGACAGGTTATGCGCCCATCAACCTTGGGTCGGCTGACATCATGGACCCAGCTGTGCGCGCAACGCTGCCTGACGCGCAGACTGCCGTGCAGGTCAATGCTGATCTCGCTTATTGGGCCGAACATCGCGACGAAATCGGCACTCGCTGGTATGAATGGCAGGCCAAGTGATCTGCGCCTCGTTTTAACGTAACCCCAACGGCGCTCGGGCAAATTTCTTTCGCTCGAGTGCCGTCCAGCAGGAGACGCGCCTATGTTCGCCGTGCTTTCGCCTAAGCGCCGCAGGTCAGGCTTTGGGCTGGCCTTGCCGGTCATCCTTTTACTGCTTGCGTTCTTTGTGGTGCCGGTGGCTGCGCTTCTTGCGCGTTCGGTCACGGAGCCGGAGTTCGGCTTGCAAAACTATAAGGCCCTTTTGGGCACAGCGACCTATGCCAAAGTATTTTTTAACACCTTCTTTATTGCGGCTTTGGTCACGTTTGTGACCATCTTGATCGCGTTCCCTGTTGCCTGGTTATTGGCGATTGTCCCCGGCATCTGGGGGCAGGTGGTGTTTGCGGTGATCTTGCTGTCGATGTGGACCAACCTTTTGGCGCGCACCTATGCGTGGATGGTCTTGCTGCAAAAGACCGGGTTGGTGAACAAGGTTCTTATCGGGATGGGGATCATCGACACACCCCTGACCCTGACCAACAACCTGATCGGGGTCACGATTGGCATGGTTTACATCATGCTGCCCTTCATGATCTTGCCCTTGATGGGGGTGATCAAAAAGATTGATCCCGCGATTTTGCAGGCCGCGGCCCTTTGTGGGGCAAGCAAGGGACAGGCGTTGGTGCGTGTGCTGTTGCCCTTGGCGATGCCGGGGATCGCTTCGGGCGGATTGATGGTTTTCGTGATGTCGCTCGGCTATTTCGTGACGCCGTCGCTGTTGGGTGGCACGTCGAACATGATGCTGGCCGAGATGATCGCGCAGCAGGTGCAAAGCCTGTTGAACTGGGGGCTTGGCGGGGCTGCAGCCTTTGTTCTGCTGGTCGTGACGCTGGCCATTTATGCGCTGCAACTGCGATTTGTTGAAACGGAGGGCCGCTGAATGTTGCTGGATTTTGACAAACTGGGCGCGTGGCGTTGGGTATTATCTGCAATCTGCGGGCTGATGACCCTGTTTTTGCTGCTCCCGATCCTGTTCATCATCGCGCTGTCTTTTGGCTCGTCGCGCTGGCTAATCTTTCCGCCGCCGGAGTGGACGTTCAAATGGTATGGTGAGCTGTTTAGCGATCCGCGCTGGATGACGGCTGCCCTGACCTCGGCCAAGATCGGGCTGATCGTGATGGTGCTATCGGTGATCCTTGGCCTTTTGGCGTCGCTTGCGTTGGTGCGAGGCACCTTCAGAGGGCGGGCCGTGTTGCGCGCATTTTTCCTGACGCCGATGATCTTGCCGGTGGTGATTGTGGCGGTGGCGCTTTACGCGCTGTTCCTGCGGCTGGGGATGAATGGCACGCTGACCGGCTTTGTCATTGCTCACCTTGTTGTCGCCCTGCCGTTTGCGATCATCACCATTTCTGGCGCGCTGGAGAGTTTTGACACCTCTATCGAACAAGCCGCGATCCTATGCGGCGCATCGCCGTGGGAAGCGCGTGTTCGCGTGACTTTGCCCGCCATCCAACACGGGCTGTTTGCGGCTGCGATCTTTTCGTTTCTGATCTCGTGGGACGAGGTGGTGCTGGCGATTTTCATGGCGTCACCTACGTTGCAAACCCTTCCCGTCAAGGTTTGGACAACCCTGCGTCAGGACCTGACGCCCGTTGTTGCCGCCGCCTCAACCCTATTGGTGCTGTTGACTGTCGTGTTGATGCTTGCAGCCGCCCTTTTACGCAAAGGAAAGTCAAAGTGACGCCCTATCTGCATATTAACGGTATTCGTAAGGTCTACGGCGATGTCGTGGCCACGGATCATGTCGAGCTTTCGGTTGCCAAAGGCGAGTTCATGACTTTCCTTGGGCCGTCAGGATCGGGGAAAAGCACCACGCTTTACATTCTGGCCGGATTTCAGGACCCAACCAAGGGCGATATCAAGATTGAGGGAAAGTCGATCCTGTCGATTCCATCACACAAGCGCAATATCGGAATGGTGTTCCAACGCTATACCCTGTTTCCGCATCTGAGCGTAGGTGAAAATGTAGCCTTTCCGCTGCGGGTGCGCCGTATGGGGCAATCCGAAATCACCGAGAAAGTGCGCCGCGCACTAGCCTTGGTGCGGCTGGACGGGTTCGAAGACCGTATGCCAACCCATATGTCAGGCGGCCAGCAACAACGCGTGGCATTGGCCCGAGCGCTGGTCTATGACCCGCCGGTTTTGCTGATGGACGAGCCGCTGTCGGCGCTGGACAAAAAACTGCGCGAAGAGATCCAGTTGGAAATTCGCCGCATTCACCAAGAGACGGGGGTGACAATTCTCTATGTCACCCATGATCAGGAAGAGGCGCTGCGGCTGTCCGACCGAATCGCGGTGTTCAACGCGGGCCGGATCGAGCAGGTCGGTACCGGGCCAGAACTATACGCCAATCCGCAGACGCATTTCGTGGCCGATTTCATTGGCGACAGCACGTTTCTGACAGGCGAGATCGAGGCGGTGCAGAACGGTCAGGCATCGATGATCTTTGGTGATGGCAGTCGGGTTGCGGGGGTGCCGCTGCATGGCGACCTGCAATCGGGCAAAAAGGCCGAACTGATGCTGCGGCCGGAACGAATTGACTTGAGTGCAGAAGCGGGTGCTCAAGGCGCTTCGTTGCCGGTGCGGGTGCAGGATATGACCTTCCTTGGCAGCAACACCACTGTCGAGGTTTGCACCGCTTGGGGTGATCCCTTGACTGTGCGCCTTGGGTTTGGTCATCCGCTGATGGGTCATGTGACGAAGGGGGACCGCCTCCATATCCATTGGGCCGCAGATTCGGCACAAGCGTTTATCAGGAGTTGATGGGATGAAACTGACTGATCCAAGTTTGCTAGCGCAGCGTGCCTTTGTTGCGGGCCGATGGGAGGCTTTTGCCACCTCTGTAGACGTAACCAACCCTGCCACGGGCGAGGTCTTGGCGCATGTGGCTGATTGCGACCGCACGGTTGCCGCCCGCGCCATTGCGTCTGCCGCCAGTGCCCAGCCCATTTGGGCAAAACGCACGGCCAAAGACCGCGCCGCGGTTTTGCGCCGTTGGCATGATCTGGTGATCGCCAATGTCGACGATCTGGCGCTGATTTTGATGTCAGAAATGGGCAAGCCCTTGGCCGAAGCACGCGCCGAGGTGCTTTATGGCGCGTCCTATATCGAATGGTTTGCCGAAGAGGCCAAGCGCGTCTACGGCGAGACCATTCCGGGGCACCAAGAGGACAAACGCCTTTTGGTCTTGCGCCAGCCCGTGGGTGTGGTTGCAGCCATCACACCATGGAATTTCCCCAATGCAATGATTGCGCGCAAAATAGCGCCTGCATTGGCCGCAGGCTGCGCCATCGTGGCCAAACCTGCAATTGAGACACCGCTGTCGGCACTTGCCCTCGCGGTTTTGGCCGAGAGGGCGGGTTTGCCAGAGGGGCTGTTATCTGTGCTGCCCGCAACCGATGCAATCGGGTTGGGGCAAGAGTTTTGTGAGAACCCGGCTGTGCGCAAGATCAGCTTTACCGGATCGACCAATGTCGGGCGTATCTTGATGCGGCAAGGCGCGGATCAGATCAAAAAACTGTCGTTGGAACTAGGGGGCAACGCGCCCTTTATCGTGTTCGAGGATGCCGATCTGGATGCGGCGGTGGAGGGGCTTATCGCGTCGAAATTCCGCAACGCGGGCCAGACCTGCGTTTGCACCAACCGGATCTATGTTCAGGCGGGGATTGAAGCGGCCTTTGTCGCCAAGCTGGCAGCAAAGGTGGCGAAACTGAAGGTTGGCCCGGGTGATGACAGCAGCAACCAGATTGGCCCACTGATCAGCAAAGCTGCACTTGCCAAGGTCACGGACCATGTTGCCGATGCGATTGCCCAAGGGGCGGATTTGATTTTGGGCGGTCAGGCCACAGGCGGCACTTTCTTTGCGCCGACCATTCTCACTGGATGCACAGCATCGATGAAAATCACCCGTGAAGAGACCTTTGGCCCCGTCGCAGGCTTAATCCTATTTGAGAGCGAAGCTGAGGTAATAGCTGCCGCCAATGACACCGAGTTCGGGCTTGCCTCATACGTCTTTACCCGCGATTTGGCACGATCTTGGCGGATGATGGAAGCGCTTGAATGTGGCATGGTTGGCGTCAACACGGGCCTGATTTCGACCGAAGTTGCCCCTTTTGGCGGTATCAAGCAATCGGGGATGGGTCGCGAAGGGTCGCGGCATGGGTTGGAGGATTATCTTGAAATCAAGTATTGCTGCATTGGCCTCTAAATCGTCACGACTGGCCGATTTGCCGCTTGTAGGTTGCCCTAGCAACTGTGTCTATTTTCTGGGTCAGGCGACGCAGCGCAGTTCTGGCAAGTTGCGGCGGCTGTGCGTCCCCGAAACCACTGTAGTGACATTCTAACGCATTTAACTGCCGCTCCATGCATCCCGCCCTACTTGGGATTTTCAAAGCATGCAGCGCAACTTGGGTAGGCTACGGTGGCTGCGCCCTCCCGCAACCAAAATATGCAAATAATTATAGTGCATTAATTCTTCACCTTGCACGGCCCAGAGATTTTATGTTGTGACTCTATGCACGCAGGGTATCCCCTCCGCCCGCTCATACCGCGAGGCGGGCGCCTGTGGTGCCAATCGCGCAATGCTAAAACCGTTGTCAGGCACTTTCCCGCGGCACCAGCGCCCCGATGAATTGTTCCAATGAACGCTCATCGGTCTCGCCCTTGAGGACCGAAACGAGCCCCTCCGCCATCGCCGTGATCGGTTGGCGATAAGTGGTCAGCCGGTACTCGGGCCCGTCCGCCTGCGGGATGTCATCAAACCCCGTGACGGCGATGTCTTCGGGCACGCGCATCCCCAACCCGTATCGGATCGCATTGATCGCCCCCATCGCGAGCGCATCATTCTCGCACACGATCACATCGGGCTTGGTGGCCCCGCCCAAACTCTCGAAAAATCGTTTGATCTCCGAGAACGCGAGGCGCGGATCATAGGCCGGCACCGAAATGTAATTGGGCCGGGTGCCGCACGTGCTTTCCCACAGGTTCAGGAAGGTCTCCTTGCGGCCAAGATGGGCGGAAATCGTCTGCGGACCGGCCAGAAACAGGGGCGCGCGGTAGCCTTTTTCGATTACATAATTGGTGATCGTGGTCATCGCCGCCGCGTCATCGCAGCAAATCGAAATCGTATCGGGGTTCTCCGATGTGCGCGCGAAAACGATCAGTTTTTTCACACGGCGTGCCCCCTGCGCGGCATGCAATTCGGTCTCGTTAAAGCTCACCCCGATGAGAACGGCCGCATCAACCCGCCGTTGGCGCGCGTTCAAAAGGGCCGCGGATGTATCGGCGCCATTGCTGGTATTGACCAAAAGCGTATCCCAGCCATGCGTGCGCAAGACGCGGGTAAGCCGTTCCAGCATAATCAATTTATGCGGGTTGGCGAAATCATCGACCAACAGGCTGACGAGGTTGCTTTTGTCGGAGGCGAGGCTGGAGGCCAGCAGATCTGGCACATATCCCAAAGCCTCGGCGGCGGTCAAAACCTTGCTCCGGCTGGCCTTCGAGATCGAGGCGTCTTTTTTGAAAGCACGGTTCACTGTCCAGCGCGACACACCAGCCAATGCCGCGACATCATCGGCAGTAATCGCATTTTCAATCGGCGTCTCGGTCAAATGATGTCCTCCAATTGCCAAAACGTAACGATTAACGCGGTGACAATCTAGTCCTTTGCGCGCGGCTTTGCACATGCTTCGCACAGAATTTGCTCGCGCGTGCAAAAAATGCTTGCACGCGCGAGCAAGAAAATATTAACGTGGCGGAAGCTCGCGATTCGGAGCAGGGGAGAGAGAATGCTAAAAGTAGGATTATTGGGCTCGGGCCGCATTGCGGGCGTCCATGCAACCGCGATTTCGTCGAACCCGAACAGCACATTGGTTGCGGTGTCGGATTTCATTCCGGCGAATGCGGAAAAGCTGGCGGCGCAATATGGCTGTGCGGCGCGCACCACCGAGGAGATCATTGCCGATCCGTCAATTGATGCGGTTTTGATCGCGACCTCGACCGATACCCACTCACATCTGATCGAGGCGGCGACAGCGGCCGGCAAAGCGGTGCTGTGTGAAAAGCCCGTGGATCTCAGCCTAGAGCGGGCGCAGGCCTGTCAGATCGCCGTTGCCAAAACCGGCAAGCCGGTGATGATCGGGTTCAATCGCCGGTTTGATCCGAATTTCAGCGCGCTGAAACGGGCGCTGGATGCGGGCGAAATTGGTAAGCCGGAATTGCTGTCGATCACGTCCTTCGATCCCGCGCCGCCGCCGGTGGCCTATATCAAAGTGTCGGGCGGATTGTTCCGCGACATGATGATCCATGATTTCGACATGGCGAATTTCATGATGGGGCAGGCGCCCGTAACCGTGACCGCCTTGGGCAGCGCGATCGTTGATCCCGAGATTGGCGCGGCGGGCGATGTGGATACCGCGGTTGTCACGCTGACCTATGCCGATGGCCGGATTGCGGTGATCAAAAACTCGCGCCGGGCGGTTTACGGCTACGATCAGCGCGTCGAATTGCTGGGCTCCGAGGGGTTGTTGCAGGCGCAAAACATGCTGGAAAGCACGGTTGTGAAATCGACAACGGCGGGCGTGTCCAGCGCCAAGCCCACCTATTTCTTCCTTGAGCGTTACATGCCGTCCTATGCGGCGGAATGGGCGGCTTTCGTAGATGCCATCGCAACCAATGGGACATTGCCTGTGACGTTGCAAGACGGCGTGGCTGCTTTGGCGATGGCCGAGGCCGCGACGCTTTCGGCCAAAACCGGCCAGCCGGTTGCGCTCAAAGACATGCTTTAACGGGCCCCGTTAAGACGAGAATTCGGTAACAGCCGAAGAACCGGCGGGGCGAGGAGGCCCCGCCATCAAACAAACTGCCCCTTGGGAGGAGCAATCTATGAAAAACCTGATGAAAGGCGTGTTTGCCGCCAGCGCGATTGCCGTTGCGGCGCCCGTTCTCGCGCAAGATATCGTCGTTGTGGCCCATGGTCAGGCCAATGACGCGTTTTGGTCCGTTGTGAAAAACGGCGTTGAGGAGGCGGCGCGCGATAGCGGCGTCAACGTCCAATACCGTTCGCCGGAGACGTTTGACATGGTGGCTATGTCGCAATTGATCGACGCCGCCGTGAATCAAGAGCCCGATGGTTTGGTCGTGTCGATCCCCGATGCGGATGCGCTTGCGCCGTCGATCCAACGGGCGGTTGCTGCGGGGATTCCGGTGATTTCGATCAATGCGGGCGCGGATGTGTCCAAAAGCTTGGGTGCGTTGTTGCATGTGGGTCAGGACGAATTCGACGCGGGTAAAATCGCGGGTGCGAAGCTGGCCGACATGGGCGGCAAGAATGCGATCTGTGTGAACCAAGAAGTCGGCAACGTATCGCTCGATCAGCGTTGCAAAGGCTTTGGCGAAGGGTTCGGCGGCAGTTACACCGTTTTGCCGACCACCAACGATCCGTCAGAAATCCAATCGAAAGTCGCCGCTGCTCTGTCCTCGGATGAGAGCATCGATACCGTGATGGCGCTTGGCGCCTCCACGGCGGGCGAGCCTTCCGTTGCCGCCGCATTGGCATCGGGGCGCAAAGTGAATGTTGCGTCCTTCGATCTCTCGGCGAACTTCTTGCAATCGGTTGTGGACGGCGATGCGGCCTTTGCGATTGACCAACAGCAGTTCTTGCAAGGCTACCTCGCGACCAACTTCCTCGCGCTTCATGCCAAATACGGTCTGATGCCGGGGGGCAATGTCCCGTCCGGCCCGAACCTGATCACGGCGGAGAAAGCGGCGCAGGTCATTGATCTGTCCGCAAAAGGTATCCGCTAATCGCTTCGCGCGGTCATTAAACGACAGTGGGCGGCGCGAATGTGTCGCCCACGCTAACCTCGGGAGGCCGATATGAACGACACTGCACCCTTGGTCGAGGATGAACGGATCAAAGACGAATCCTTCCTCGCCAAATTCATGAAACGACCGGAACTTGGTGCCATCGCGGGCGCGATCCTTGTTTTCATCTTCTTCTCAATCACCGCCGATGCGTCGATGTTTACGCTGTCGGGTGTGATCAACTTCATGACACCGGCCTCGCAGCTGGGCATCCTCGCAATCGGTGCGGCTTTGCTGATGATTGGCGGCGAGTTTGATTTGTCGATTGGCTCGATGGTCGCCTTTGCGGGTCTGTTCTTCGGGGTCTGCATCGTCACTTGGGGTCTGCCGCTGATGTTCGCGATCCCTCTGACATTCCTGTTCGCCGCCGGTGTGGGCGCGATTAACGGTACGATTGTGATCCGCTCCGGCCTGCCATCCTTCATCGTGACGCTCGCGTTTTTGTTCATCCTGCGCGGCTTGTCGCTGGTCGGGTTGAAAGCGGCGACGGGCGGTTCCACCCAATTGCGCGGCATCCGCGAGGCGGTTGACGGCGATTGGCTCGCGCCGTTGTTCTCGGGCGATGCTTTCCCCGGCCTGTTTTCATGGCTGGCCGACATGGGCTTGATCGAGACGTTCAAATCCGGCGAGCCGAAAGTGACCGGTATTCCGGTTGAAATCGTCTGGTTCGTTCTGATCACCTTGGCGGCCACCTATGTTTTACTGCGCTTGCCGGTCGGCAATTGGATCTTCGCCACGGGGGGTGATAATACAGCCGCCGCAAACTCGGGCGTTCCGGTCAATAAGGTGAAGGTGTCTTTGTTCATGCTGACCGCGTGCTGTGCCGCATTGGTGGCGATCATCACGGTGATGGACGCAGGCTCAACCGATGCGCGCCGCGGGTTCCAAAAAGAATTCGAAGGCATCATCGCAGCCGTCATCGGCGGGTGCCTTTTGACGGGGGGTTACGGGTCGGCCATCGGCGCGTTCTTCGGCTCGATCATATTCGGCATGGTCGTAATCGGCCTAACCTACACCAATTTCGATCAGGATTGGTTCCAGGTCTTCTTGGGCGGAATGCTGTTGATCGCGGTCTTGTTCAACAACGCCATCCGCAAACGCGTCACAGGGGAGCGGTGATATGACACTCGACACGAAATTCCATCACGGCGATGCGGATAGCTCCGAGCCGATCATCGAGATGAAAAATATCGAAAAGCATTTCGGCAATATCATCGCCTTGGCGGGGGTCAGCTTTGATGTCCGTCCGGGGGAATGCCATTGCCTATTGGGCGATAACGGCGCGGGCAAATCGACCTTCATCAAAACCATGTCGGGGGTGCATAAACCCACCAAGGGCGAAATCCTGTTCCACGGCAAGCCGATGAATTTCAACACCCCGCGCGATGCGATGGAGGCGGGCATTGCGACCGTGTTCCAAGATCTCGCGATGATCCCGTTGATGAGCGTGACGCGCAATTTTTTCATGGGGCGCGAGCCTACGATCGGCCGCGGCCTGTTCAAACGCTTCGATGTGGAAACGGCGAATGCGATCACGGTTTCCAGCATGCGCGAAATGGGCATCAATCTGCGCGGACCCGATCAAGCCGTCGGCACGTTGTCAGGCGGCGAGCGGCAAACCGTGGCGATTGCGCGGGCGGTGCATTTCGGGGCGAAGGTTCTGATCCTTGACGAGCCAACATCGGCCTTGGGCGTGCGGCAAACCTCGAATGTTCTGGCGACGATTGACCGCGTGCGCAAACAAGGCGTGGGCGTGGTGTTTATCAGCCATAACGTGCGCCATGCGTTGGCGGTGGGCGACCGTTTTACCGTGTTGAACCGCGGCAAAACGCTGGGTACGGCCAAGCGCGGCGAAATCACGCCCGAGCAGTTGCAAGATCTGATGGCGGGCGGGCAGGAGCTGGCGCAGCTCGAAGGTTCTCTTGGCGGCACGATTTAACCGGCAGATGCGTAAAGGTCCGCGCTTTGGGGCGCGGACAAATGCGGCCACCGGCTTCACATGATTTGGATAGGCTTATGACCCCTGACATTGACGTAATCACTATCGGGCGCGCGGGCGTTGATCTTTACGGCGCGCAGATCGGCGGGCGGCTGGAAGATATGGGCTCGTTCGAGAAATACATCGGCGGCAGCCCGACGAATATCGCCTGCGGTACGGCGCGGCTGGGTTTGAAAACCGCGCTGATCAGCCGCGTTGGCAATGAGCATATGGGCCGGTTCATTTTGGAACAGCTGGCGCGCGAAGGGGTTTGCACCGACGGCGTTGTGACGGACCCTGATCGGCTGACGGCGCTGGTGATTTTGGGGATCCGGGATGAGGAACAATTCCCGCTGATTTTCTACCGCGAGAATTGCGCGGATATGGCGCTATGCGAAGAGGACATTGACGAGGCGTTTGTGAAGCGTGCGCGGGCGGTGGTGGTAACGGGGACCCATTTGTCAAACCCGCGCACCGCGGCGGCGGTTCTCAAGGCGCTCAAAATTGCGCGGGCCAACGGGATTCGCACCGCGTTGGATATTGATTACCGGCCCAATCTTTGGGGGGTTGCGGGGCATGGCGACGGCGAAAGCCGATTCGTGGAAAGCCGCGCCGTGACGGATAAACTTTTGGCCACGCTGCATTATTTTGATCTGATCGTGGGCACTGAGGAAGAATTTCACATCGCGGGCGGGTCCACCGATACGCTTGTAGCGCTGGAAACTGTGCGGGGGCAATCGGCGGCGACTTTGGTGTGCAAACGCGGCGCTGCGGGGGCGGTTGCGTTTGCGGGGGCGATCCCTGACAGCTTGGACGCAGGCCAAACCGGCCCCGGTTTCCCGATTGAGGTGTTCAATGTTTTGGGCGCGGGGGATGGATTTTTCTCGGGTCTGTTGAAGGGCTGGATGGAGAATGCCGATTGGCCCACCGCCCTGAAATACGCCAATGCTTGCGGCGCGTTCGCGGTCTCGCGGCATGGCTGTACGCCTGCCTATCCCAGCGTGGAGGAGCTGGAATTTTTCCTGAAACGCGGCGTGATCCAGCCCGATTTGCGCAATGATCCCGCGTTGGAACAGATTCATTGGTCCACCACCCGCCACACCCGCAATTCGGGAGATTGGTCAACAATGCGGGTCTTTGCCTTCGATCACCGTTTGCAGTTGGAGGAGATGGACGGTTACACCCTCGCCAAAGGCGCTGCGTTCAAAGAGCTTTGCTTGCAGGCCGCTTTGAACGTGCAAGGCGGGCGCAAAGGATACGGCATTCTTTGCGACAACCGGATCGGGAAATCGGCGCTTCATGCCGCCTCTGGGACAGGGCTTTGGATTGGCCGCCCGACGGAATGGCCCGGCTCGCGCCCCCTCACATTAGAGCCAGAACTGGGCGTTGATTTTGGGGGGGTCACGGCATGGGCGCGCGAAAATGTCATCAAATGCCTCTGTTTCTGTCATCCCGATGACGATGCCGAAACCCGCGCCGCGCAGGAGGCGACCGTAAAGCGCCTGTATCAGGCAGGGCGGCGTAACAATTTGGAATTCTTACTGGAAATCATTCCCTCAAAGGTCGGGCCGGTGGACGACACCACCACCGCCACCCTGATCCGGCAGTTCTACGAGATCGGCATCTATCCCGATTGGTGGAAGCTGGAACCGATGGCGAGCCATGGCGCCTGGACCAAAGCAGTGGCGGCCATCGAGCAATTTGACCGCCACACGCGCGGAATCGTCTTGTTGGGCCTTGATGCGCCCGAGGCGGATCTGGCGGCGTCATTCGCGATCGCGGCAAGCTATCCTTTGGTTAAAGGGTTCGCCGTGGGTCGCACGATCTTTGGCGATGCGGCGCGGGCATGGATGACGGGTGCGATGTCGGATGGCGATGCGGTGGCGCAGATGGCCGAACGTTACGCGCGGCTCTGTGCGGTCTGGGATGCGGCACGCGCCGCACACAAGGGGTAAACGGGATGAGCAACACATTGAAGCTAACGGCGGCGCAGGCGATGGTCAAATGGCTATCTGTGCAAATGGCCGAGGACGGCGAGCGGTTTATAGAGGGCGTTTGGGCGATCTTCGGTCATGGCAATGTGACGGGTCTTGGCGAGGCGCTGCACGGCGGCGATTTGCCGACATGGCGCGGCCAGAATGAACAAACTATGGCCCATACCGCGATTGCCTATGCGAAGGCAAAAAAACGGACGCGGGCGATGGCGGTCACCACCTCGATCGGGCCTGGGGCGACTAATTTGGTCACGGCGGCAGCGTTGGCGCATGTGAACCGGCTGCCGGTCTTGTTGATTCCGGGCGATGTGTTTGCCAACCGCCGCCCTGATCCGGTGTTGCAACAGATTGAAGATTTCGAGGATGGCACGATCAGCGCGAATGATTGTCTGCGCCCCGTGAGCCGATATTTTGACCGGATCACGCGGCCCGAACATTTGCTGACCGCGTTGCCGCGCGCGATGGCGGCGATGACCGATCCGGCGACCTGCGGGCCCGTGACGCTGGCGTTTTGCCAAGATGTGCAGGCGGAGGCGTTTGAGTTCCCAGTCGCGTTCTTTGCCCCGCGCATTTGGCGTATTCGCCGCCCAGAGCCGGATGTCACCGAATTGGCGGAGGCTGCCGCGCTGATCGCAGCGGCGAAATCGCCGGTGATCGTGGCGGGCGGCGGCGTGATTTATGCGCAGGCCGAACAGCAGCTCGCCGAGTTCGCGACCCGTCACGCGATCCCGATCATTGAAACCCAAGCCGGCAAGGGCGCGATCGCGCAATCGCATCCGATGAATTACGGCGCCTCGGGCGTGGATGGATCGGCGGCCGCCAATGACATCTCGGCGGCGGCGGATTTGGTGATCGGCGTTGGCACCCGTTTTCAGGATTTCACCACGGGGTCATGGTCGGTGTTCAAACATCCCGACCGTCGTTTGATCTCTATTAACGTGGCGGCCTATGACGCGCTGAAACATGGCGCGGTGCCTTTGGTCGCGGATGCGAAAATCGCGCTGGAAAAATTGTCGGTTGCGCTCGGGGATTACGCGGGGGCCGGTGCGAATCCGGCGGCACGGGAAGAGTGGCTCGCGGCGGTCACGGCGCATTGTGCTGCGCGCAGACTGACGTCTTCGGGCGATCTGCCCCTCGATGTCGAGGTGATCGGCGCGGTGCAACGGGCCACCGATGACACCGCCGTTGCAATGTGCGCCGCGGGGACGATGCCGGGCGCGCTCAAGCTGCTTTGGCAAGCCTCGGCGGGCGGGTATCACATGGAATACGGGTTCTCGTGCATGGGTTATGAGGTCGCGGGGGCGATGGGTTTGAAGCTCGCCGATCCCGCGCGCGAGGTGATCTGTTTCACTGGGGACGGGTCCTATATGATGGCCAATTCCGAGCTGGCCACCGCCGTCATGCGCCGTGTGCCGTTCACCGTCATTCTGACCGACAACCGCGGATACGGCTGTATCAATCGGCTGCAAACCGGCACCGGCGGCGCGCCGTTCAACAATCTTTACGCCGATTGCAACATCGAGGCGCAGCCGCAAATCGACTATGTTGCCCATGCCGGATCCATGGGGGCCCGTGCCGTCAAGGCGCGCGATATTGCCGATCTGGAGGCGCAAATCGCCGCCGCCCGTGGCCATGATATTCCCACCGTCATCGTGATTGAAACCGATCCGAGCACCGGCCCGAATTTCAACGGATCGGGCGCGTGGTGGGATGTCGGGATCCCCGCCGTCAGCGCCTCGCCCAAGATCAACGCCGCCTATGCGGAGTATCTCAAAAACCTTGCGCAACAGCGCGTCATAAACTGAAAGAAAAAGACATGATTTTGTTCGGCACAAACCCGATTGCATGGGCGAATGATGACGATCAAAGCCTCGGCGCGGATATCGAAACCTCGCGTATTTTGCATGAGGCGGGGCGGTTGATCGGCTTTGACGGGATCGAGAACGGCCACCGCTGGCCGCAGGATGATCCCGCCGCGCTGAAATCGCTGCTGGGCGATTACGGGCTGCGGTTCATTTCGGGGTGGCATTCGTTGAACCTGCTGGCGCAGTCGGTCGAAGAGGAAAAAACCGCAATTCAACCGCATCTTGATAAGCTCAAGCATAATGGTTGCCGCGTGTGCATCGTGTGCGAAACGTCCAATTCGGTGCAAGGGCTTGCGGCGGCATTGGACACGCGGCCCGTGCTGGATGCGGCGGGGATGGCGGCGTTTGGCGCGAAGGTGGAAGAAATCGCCGCCTTCACCGCCGCGCAGGGCATTGATCTGGTCTATCATCATCACATGGGCACCGTGGTGCAAAGCGGTGAAGATATTGATGCTTTCATGGCGGCCACCGGCCCTGCGACGAAACTTCTCTTCGATGCGGGGCATTGTTATTTCGGCGGCAGCGATCCGGCGGCTGTGTTGGCAAAACATATCGCCCGCGTCCGCCATTTCCATGCCAAGAACGTGCGGCCCAAAATTCGGGCGCGGGTGGAGGTTGAGGGTTGGTCATTCATGGACGGCGTGCGCGGCGGGGTGTTTACCGTTCCCGGCGATCAAGAGGGCGCGATTGATTTCGCGCCTTTGCTCCGGATTTTGAAAGAGGCTGGATATGACGGTTGGATCGTGATCGAGGCCGAGCAGGATCCCGATGTGCATAATCCGTTGCTATATCAAACGCTTGGTCTGCATAGTTTGAAGCGGATCGCCCGCGAAACCGGATTAATCTGAAAGGAAACGCAATGGCTGATCTTTTGAAACGCCCGTTTGGGACGCATGGCAAAGTGCATCAAATCACGCCGCACTCGGCGGGCTGGCGTTATGTCGGATTCGATCTGCATCGGTTGCGGGCGGGCGAATCTGCGGCGGATATGACGGGCAGTGACGAAATCATTTTGGTGATGGTGGAAGGCAAGGCCGCGATCACGGCGGCGGGGCGGGATTGGGGGATCTTGGGCGACCGGATGGATGTGTTTGAAAAAACCCCACCGCATTGTTTGTATATTCCCAACGGGCAGGATTGGGCCGCCGAAGCGACGACCGATTGCACGATTGCGATTTGCAAAGCGCCCGGAATTGGCGGCCATGCGGCGCGGAAAATCGGCCCCGACGGGATCACCCTGACCCAGCGTGGCGAGGGCGCAAATACCCGATATATCAACAATATAGCGATGGAGAACGAGGATTACTGCGACAGCTTGCTGGTCACGGAAGTGTTCACGCCGGCGGGTAATTGGTCCTCCTATCCCAGCCACCGCCATGACGAAGATGATTTCCCCCGGATCACCTATTTGGAGGAAACCTATTATCACCGCCTCAACCCCACAAACGGGTTCGGTGTGCAGCGGGTTTATACCGATGACGGCCAGTTGGACGAGACGATGGCCGTGAGGAACCACGATGTTGTCTGCGTCCCGCGCGGCCATCATCCGTGCGGCGCGCCCTACGGGTTTGAGATGTATTACCTGAACGTCATGGCGGGGCCGAGGCGCGCTTGGCGGTTTGTTGTCGCGCCCGAAGTCGAACACCTGATTTAATCTCATACGGCACCGCCGAGGAGACTTAAGATGACATATCCTCTCCAATTAGCCGCCTGTGCGGAGATGCTTTGGCGCGACAAACCGATCGCATGGCGCGCGTCGAAATTGCACGAGATGGGCTTTGGTGTGGGCCTGTGGAATTACCCTGATTGGGATCTGGCCGCGTTGGAAAAGACCGGTGCGAATTTTACCATTATGAACGGCTATCTGGAGGGCCGTTTGGCTGATGATGTGGGCGCGGAGATGCTCTTGAAATCGGCGCGCGAGACCGCCCAAATCGGCAAACGCCTCGGGGTCGACCGGCTCAATCTGCATGGCACGGGGCTGGGCGATGGGGGGATTCCGATCTGGCAACATGATGTTGTGACGGGCGAAATGTGGCTCAAGGCGCGCGATACGCTGAACCGGATTTGCGACATGGCGGAGGAAGAAGGCGTTGTTTTCACGTTGGAAAACCTCAATCTGTTGGATCATCCGGGATGTCCGTTCGGCTCCACGGCGGATGTTCTGGCGCTGGTGTCCTCGGTGAACCGCCCGCAATTGCGGATCAATCTGGATCTCTACCACACGCAAATTGGTGAAGGGGATTTGGTGCGTTGGTGCGAAAAATGCCTGCCGTGGATTGGCGAAGTGCAAGTCGCCGATAATCCGGGCCGATGCGAGCCGGGAACAGGCGAAATTAACTACGCCCAAATCGCGCGCGCCCTGCGCGGCATCGGCTACACCGGCCCCGTTGGCATGGAAGCCTTCGCCGCAAATGATGCAGAGGCGGCTCTTGAGGCTTTTGCCAAGGCGTTCACTGTGTAGTGCCGTTAGCAACTGTATCCCTCTCGCGGTCGAAGGCGCTCATTTCTGACGGCTTTTACACAGAGCGTTAGCAAGGGTGACCAGCTTCCGGGCGACGGCCGTTATGATGACCTTTTGCGGTTTCCCGGCTTTTCGCAAACAAGCCGCAAAGGTTCTCATGGTCGGCTTGTGATGCGCGGCGACCAGAGCAGCTTGGAACATAACATGCCTCAGGGCACGGCGACCGCCTGCAATGGTCCGCTTCCCGCGAAGGGTTCCTCTGTCATGTGCCACGGTTGCGAACCCTACGAGAGCGGCTGCCTGTTCGTCGGTGATAGTGCCAAGCTCAGGCATCTCGGTAATTAGCATTGTGCTGGCCACCGTTCCGATCCCGAGGATAGAGCGTAAAACCCCAACGTCCTGTGCCAGTAAATCGTCGCGGTGAGTGTTGTCGCTGCGGCCGCGCCGAACGGCACCTTTCCTGAAGGTTTGTCAACGTGGGCCGCCAATGTCGTGCCGGGGCCCACATCGAAAAACCTTCAGGAGAGCTGCCGTTAGCTGCAATTGCACATATGGCACCCCAATGATGATAGCGGACATTCACGGATATCCAGCAATAATGCGAGACAAAACTCCTTAGGCGCTGGCCTATAGCGCTCAACCAATGCCCCTTGTCTTCTCCGCTTGCCGCAGCATGTCCGTAAAGACAGATACTTTTGCCGCGCGGAATTTTGCCGCCGGAAGCACCACGAAAATCCCCCCTTCGGGGAGTTGCCACGCGGGCAATACCTGTGTCAGCGCGCCAGAGGCCAGACGATCACGCACCAGATAGTCAGGCAGGATCGCCAAACCTGCTCCCTCCTCCACGGCGGCCATGATCGCGGGCGTGCTGTCGACTGAAAGATCGCTTTGCATGGTGACGGGGACCGTTTCGCCAGCGGCATTTTCGAACCGCCAATGCAGCGGGTCGGACAGCGCCTTATTGGCAACAAAGGGCGCCGTGGCGAGATCGCTGGGGTGTTGAATGTGATCGAACCGGCCGGACATGTCGCCCGCGCCGACGAGAAACTGCCGGAACCCGCCCAGTTTGCGCGCCAAGAGGGTGGAATCGCGCAGCCAACCGACCCGAATGGCCAGATCGAGCGCGCCCGCCATGAGATCGCTGTGATCATCCCCGAGATATAACTCGACCTGACATTCGGGGTATTGGCGTCGAAACGCCGCGACCAGCGGGGCCACGACCGCACTGCCGTAATCATTCGGGGCGGTCAGACGCAACAGGCCCACGGGCTGCTCCGAGAGCTGCGACAGCTCGCTGAAGGCCGCTTCCGCCTCGTTCAGGATCGATGTGCAGCGCATATAGAACAGCCGCCCCGCCTCGGTGGTGCTGACCTTGCGCGTGTTGCGCACCAAAAGCGTGGCCTTCAGCTCGTCTTCCAACTGCGTCACTTGGCTGCTGACCACGGCTTTGGTCACGCCAAGGCGGTCAGCGGCATTGGTAAAGGATCCGGTTTCGACAACTGCGGCGAAATACGCCAGCCGGTTGAGATTATGTGATTTGGCCATGCTTTCAGTGTTAGCCTTTGGCATACGCTCTGTCAAAATGGTTTGTCTTATCAGGTGCAATGAAAGCGCCTATATCTCTCCCCAAGGAGACAGATCATGACACAAACAGTGACACTGCATTACCTTTTCGATCCGCTCTGCGGTTGGTGCTACGGCGCCTCGAAAACCATCGCCACGCTTGCGAACCACCCCGATATCGACCTGCAACCACGGGCCACCGGCCTGTTCGCAGGCAATGGCGCGCGGCCGATGAAAAGCTTTGCCGCGCAGGCTTGGGCGAATGACCAACGCATTGCCGCGCTGAGCGGTCGGCAGTTCAGCGAAGCCTATCGCCGCGATGTTCTGGGGGCCGATGACGCGTCTTTGGATTCCACATTGGCGACGCTGGCCGTCACGGCCGTGGCCGACACAACCCCTGCCACGCCCCCCGCTCGCGTGATCGAGGCCCTCGCAGCCATTCAGGCGGCGCGCTATGTCGACGGCAAGGATGTGACCTCCTCCGCGATTGTCGCAAATGTGCTGACGGACCTCGGCCATGCACAGGCGGCCACGCGTGTTCTGGCCCCCGATACCGCCCTCGCGGATCTGATGCGTACACGCACCGCACAGGCGCGCGATCTGATGGCGGCCCATAACATGCAAGGCGTTCCCGCCCTGATTGCCGATATCAACGGCAGACAGTTCGGGCTGGATGCAAGCACGATCTATTCCGGACCTGACGCAATACTGGCCGCGATCAAACGCGCCTGATCCCACCATACCGAAAGGACAAAATGATGAACCGCAGAGATCTTCTGAAACTTTCCACCGCAGCGGGCGCAGCCGCCCTGATCGCACCCGGCATCTCGTTTGCAGATGCGAACGGATTGACTTGGACCCATTTCCCCGCAGGCGAGAACGGCTTTTTCCGCGCGCCCGTTCTGGTTGAGGGCGAAACCGAGGCCTTGTTGATTGACGGCGGCTTCACACTCCCCGATGGCCGCGCATTGGTCGAAAAGATCAAGGCGACGGGCAAGACCCTGACCACGATCTATATCAGCCAGAGCGACCCTGATTTCTACTTCAGCCTGCGCCCGATCGTCGAAACCTTCCCCGAGGCCCGCGTCATCGCAGCCAGCGAAACCGTTGCGGCCATCAATGCCAACGTGGCGAAAAAGGTCGAAACATGGGGGCCGCAACTGGGCGAGAACGGCCCCGCGACGGTGGCAGAGGTGATCATTCCCGAAGCCGATGACAGCACCACTTTGACGGTAGACGGCCATGCCATCGAAATCGTCGCGGCCGAGGGGCTGGCCAACCGCCGCTATCTGTGGGTCGAGGATCTGAAGGCCGTGTTCGGCGGCGTGATGGTCTTTTCCGGCACGCATGTCTGGACCGCAGACACCCCGACCAAGGAACAGCGCGCCGCATGGATCGCCAATCTTGACGCGATCATCGCCCGCAATCCGCAGGTTGTCGTGCCCGGTCACATGACGATAGACGCGCCGATGGGTCTCGATGCGGTGGAATTCACCAAAGGGTATCTTCTGGCCATTGAGGAAGAACTCGCCAAGGCAGAGGGCTCGGAAGCGTTGATCGCAGCCATGACCGCCCGCTATCCCGATCTGGGAATGGACGTGGCCTTGAATGTCGGCGCCAAGGTTCTGACCGGCGAGATGAAATGGGGTTGACCCGCGCCTGATCCGTTTCAAAGCGCTTGCCACATAAGAAACTCGTCAAACGAGAGCGGCCGAGAAATCTTGGCCGCTCTCCCATCGTTTCGGATAAGCACCCCTTGAGATCGCCCAAGAATGCATGGCGTCGGCAGCGCTGCGGAGGTCAGCATTGTGGAGGATGTTGTCCGCCGCCTCAAAAGACCGCTTGGAGAAAGTCGCGGCGCCGCTCCAGTCGTGGTGATGAAGGTCGGTTCAGGGCCGTTCGTTTCGCATCTTCATAATCCGACTGCGGAGCGTCGACGCGGTTACAGGTTGGGTTAGTTTCTGTATGGCGCGCAAGCCCAGCGATTTCTGACCGTTTGGTAATAGTTTTGCGTCAACCACATGGAATATCCATTCCGAAACTTCTCTTTGATCCTGCCCATCGTGCCATGCAAATATATAGATGTCAGCCAGGCGGCAGCCTGACGCATTGGCAATGTAGGTTTTGCCATCAGGATAATGTCCTTTGGCTGCTGCAATACCAAACCGAGGTGGACCGCTAGTTGTGCCCCAAGATTGTTGCATAGCAGATTGCTTGACCTCGACTCGCAGCCCATCTTGCCGTTCGATGTCCCATGCTGCCCAGTCACCGCCGGTGTGCTTCCAGCCGCTCCCCAAGATTTCGCAAACCATCGCCTCAACCCAAAGACCTCTTAGGTTGTTTTGCATTTGCGGAACATCGAACATGCCCCGAATTCTGGCGTAGATCTCTCTATTCATGATCTTAGGATGGACTGTAGCGTCAAATCTGACAACCGAACAAATCCGGTTTGGTCGATCGGCAGGTTTAAGTGTGCTGCATTGCGGCAGTTGGAACTGACGCAATGCCGGTACTGGGCCGAAAGCTATCTAACTTTGAGCGCTTGCGCGTTTTCCCGATCGATCCGAACCTCGTTCAAGCCCGTGAAATAGTATCCAAGTCGAGCTCCCGCAACCAAAATCTTACAACATATCAATGCCTTACGCCCCGCCAGCCGCGGGGCTTTTTGCTGGCCAAATTCCAGGTCAACAATAGGTCAACAAAATGAACGAAACTGCGACAGCGGGCGGCTAGTATCGAGGGTATTTGCGCGCAAACGCCCAAAGCTCGGTAGATCCGGCGCGCGTCGACTGTCACCGCGAACTTCATTGATCAAATTGAGTAACATAGGATGTGAGTCTGCTTTTTATGCTCTGTGCCGTGGCGTTCAATGGATCAACCTGAAGCCAAAACCCTACCCTTCCCAACAATCTCTCCATCAAGATTGGGTCAAAATTGTTTGTCGCCCGGGCATGGTCAAAGTAGCCCCGCTTCAAGATATGGTATGCTTCCAGTTTTATCTCCCGAACGGTGTTTCGTGGGAGTGCAAGTTTTCCGGACGAGATCGAAATCCCAGTAATTATTTTCTGGGTACTGCCACGCAATATACGGGTCTTTTTCTTGTTTACAACAAAACCAGCTTCCTGAATTAACCAAGTGATGCGGTCCAGTTCGGGTCGTCCGATGTTTTCCCCGGATAGCACCAAATCGTCCGCATAACGAGTGTAAGTTAGACCTGCTTCTTCTGCATATTTGGTTACTTCGATATCCATGCTCTTGGCGATGATATTACTGAGGGATGGACTTGTTGCCGCTCCCTGCGGAAGCCGCTTCCCTCTGCAACACAAAGAAGCCAAAAAAAAGGAGACGCCCACTGGGTATCCAGCTTTCAGAAAAACCTTAATGACTCTTCTTAAGTGAATCGTTGGAAAGAAATCTGACAGGTCCATCTTCAGAAGCTCGGGCTTTCCTAAATGTACACGTGCATTGGTGACAATGGATCGACCCTTGATAAAGCCGTGTGCAGCCGTGTGCACTTCAAGCTTCGAAAGTATCTCATCATTTATCCAACGTTGAGCGTGAAGCAAGAAAGGAGATGGTACAGAGATCTGCCTTGTCCCCCCCAAGCGTTTAGGAATCGAAAAGTCGCGGTAGAACGAGTTCGAATTCTGGACTGCTTGAACCAAAATCCTTTCCTCAATCCCAAGTATCGCTGACAAGTGCTTCAATTCGAAAATTGGTGGGAGATTTTTCTCCTTAAGTCGGCTGACATACCGGAGGTAACCCTCAATAAGTGCTTTGTTCCCGCGGACTCTTCCGTCAAAGAACGATTGCCAAGCTTGGGTTGAGTATTCGTTAAGGTTCATTTGAAACTAAGCGGGGAGCCGCAATACCTAATAAATATTGTCTTATTTCTGCCAAGAAAAATAAGACAGTCATTCGTCGTTCCTTGTGAACGACGAAGTGTTCTGCAAGAACGCTTCGTCATGCTTCAGCATGACGAATTGTTAACGCAGGCCTTAGTCACCGATGCGAATGCGCCTCGTAGTGCTATTGCTCCGGCTCCCCTTGTCCAAACTACTAACATCCTTTTTCTTCCCATCAATTAGTTTTTTCGGAAGTAGGTCCGGTCTATTGACTTTAGCCTAGGCAAGTATGGCTGACCTGCCTCGAACCCTTGCTCGCTCACGAACTTTGAATCTGCCCACGGTCGCTTCACATCCAGAAATAGCGCTCTTCGGTTTTTTAGCACCCACAGCCTTCCTTGTTCGGTCAACCTAGCTTTCGTTCCGTCGACCTCGATCGAACCATTGGCGCTCAGCTTGGATACCGTGTAGGCAACCTGCGCTGGTGAAAGCCGCAACCGCTCATGCATAGAGTAAAGATCAAACCAGTTTTGACATTTGAACAGTTCTAGAATGATTTCTCGTTCAAACGAAGAAACGGACATTCAAACCCTCCTTAGCAAAGGATTGCGCGCTCTCTTGGGCTTGAGAACCGGCCACCAAAATATTGGAAAGTTGTTGTTGGGCGGGTTGGAGCCTTCAAGATAGTAGAGAGCTTCTGATCTTCGATAACCAAATCTGTAATGGTCTAACTTTTTATTTCCATTTTTGTTTCCAAGGGTTGTCTCCAACCGCTCCATCGCGGCCGTTGCAGAAGCTAAGTCTCCTCCAGTAAAGCTGTCGCTAATTCCTTTTGAAAGCCAATTTATCGCATGATACTCATCGACATGTTCTTCAATCGCTTTTTTGCTGTGGTGCATTGCAGCGCTTACAGCAACCCGAATTGAAGCTGTCTTTCCAGCGGCCTTAAGCGCTGCTCGGAGCCATTCTGCCTTCTTTCCGATTGAAGTTCCTGATCCTGCAAAATCGTCAACTATAACAATATTATCGCCATTTTTTGAGCGGGCTACTGCGGCGTTAAGTTGGTTCAAGAAGTTATGTGTTTTCCACTCCCCGAGATCGGCAAATGGCGCTTTAAGTTGCTGAACAATCATTGAAGAGCTGTCGGCGCATTCTCCGTCTTGCAGGGCAACGATATGGCTGTTTGTTGGCTGGCATCCCCATGACGTCACTATTTGTCCTGATAGTTGCCTTAGGTTTTCTAGGTGGGTACTCGCTGAGCAAAAGTGGAAACGGCCTAGAAGATCGACTACTAGGTCCTTCTCTTGATCACTTTTACATAATTCCAATATGTCAAATAGCTCTTTTGACCTCGCTATCAGCCAAGTGTGCTTCATGGACAAGGACATTAGCGAAGCGAAGACATCCCTTCCCATTACTTGACTGGATCGATCGAGATCAGTTTCCGCCATGAGGCCTCCCTTTTGACGCTAATGTTCCTGAAATTTTTACGCTATGCGAACAAGCGCAGAGCAGAAACACTTTATCTGAAACCTAACAGGCTGATCACAGGCAACACAATGTTTGCAGCGCATCCGTCTACATTTTTCTTCGCAAACTGGCGGTCACAACTGTCCAGTTTATCTGATGCGTTTGTCACTGATCGACCATACTACCGATCCAATGGTCAGGAGTGCGCCGATTACCGGCTCCACGTCGGAGGCCTGAACGTAACCCTTTGCCACCAGCGCAGTGCCAGCGACGGTCAGAACTTGGCGGATGAGGGCAAGGATTGCAGGTTTCAGCATGATGGTCTCCTGTTCAGATTTCATTAATGGTTGCGAGGAATTCGCCGGGCTTCATGGTCGGCAAGCGTTGCAGGCGGGGCGGGTAGGTTGCGGGCCAGCGCGCGCCGAGCAGGCGCGATTTTGCGATCCGGGCGATTGTGACAGCGTCGGATTGGTTGCCGCCCAGCACATAGAAATGCGTGTCGTCCTGGCCGATCGCGAATCCCACATGGCCGCCGGACCCCCGCTCGAAGATCAGCACGGCGCCAGTGATCGGCTGCACGGTCTGCCCAAACAGCAGCCAGTTTCGCGCCCAATAGGGATTTGCACCGAGTGCGCCGAGCAGCGGTTCATCAGGCAGCCCCATGCGGACACACGTTTCTACGAAATCCCCACACCACGGGTTCTTCGACGGATCGCCCAGGGACCGGCCATCGCGTTTCAGCCAATCCATTAGCCAGGAGCGGTCACGGGCCTCATGGCGGCCCAACGCTGACTTCGCCTCAGTGATCCAGGGCAGCGGGCCGGGCGGTGCCGCGCGGCCGTTGGCGGCCAGCAACGCTTTCATCGCGCGGGCGGTGCGCAGGCCCCAGAGGCCGTCGATCGCACCGGGGGAATGGCCTAGTTTTTCGAGACCGCTCTGGATCAGGCGGATTGGTTCACGGGTGTCGATGTTCATGGGAAGGCTCCTTTCGCCCGTCGCCGGGCAAGAAAAAACCCGCCTTGCGGGCGGGTCTGGTTGGATCGTGATGGTTGATTGGGAGGTCAGTCGGTGCGGCCGCGCTGGAAGGTTTCGAACATCAGATCGCGCATCGCGCGGTTGTCAGCCGCCCGGGCCAAAGACCTTCATCTTCAGAGCGATGCCCGCGAGGAGCGCCAAGACGAGACCGGTGGTGATGAGTTGGACCGCGCTCTGAACGGCTGTGCGGCGCACAAAGCGGATGGCATCGAGGAGTGCGCGCAGATCCCGGATGTCGAGGGCGGCTTCCTTGCCATCGAGCCCGACATCGGCGAGGGCGCGCTTTGCGCCTTCCTCGGCCGCCCGAGCCAGCAATTCTTCAAATTCGATATCGGGCATGCGGACATGGTTTTGACCGGACCGGTGCGGGCTCATGCTGAGACGATCCCGACCTCGGTCGGCAGGGTCAGATTGCTCCACGGGCTCGCATCGACCGGATTGAGGGTCCAACTGGAATAGACCGGTTGCGGGGCAAGGCTTGGCACGGTCACGGCAGACGCGTCATAGTTTACGCCGCCCACGCGTAAGAACCCGGCGGTGGCATCGGGTCCGTCCGTGCCGCCTTGGGCAATCTGCTTGAGATGCAGGCCCGCGATGGCAGAGATCGACGCCGGGCCAGTCGGACCAGTTAGCGAAAACGACATACGCTGGCCTGCAGCGGTGCTGGCAACCCGCGTGGCAATGTCGCTGTCCTTCAGCGCATCGATGCTGCCGACCATCTGGTTGAAACTCGCGATGGCGTTGGGGCTGCGGCGCACGAACCGCCGCCCAATGGTCGAGACCCCGTCGAGAACCGCGATATGCGCGTAGTACCAGGTCCGACTAGCGGCGATCCCGTGCAGCGCGGTATTGGCAAAAACCACATGGCGCGGTTTGCCTTTGTTTGCGGTATTGGCGGCCGTCGCCGCTGTCTGAAGCACGCCCTCGACGTAGAATTCGATGGTGATCTCGGCTCCGACCGATAGGCGAACGTCGATCCATTGCGGCTGACCGTTCGGCGCGGTGTAGCTCGAGCTGCCCTGTACGCTGGTGTCGCCGATGGCGATGGCGTGATAGCGATTGGTCGATGTTGCTGGCTTGATCTGGGCGATCATCACGTTGTTTGCGTCAAAGAACTCCAGAAAGCTCGCCTCGGACCTGGCGATGCTGTTGGCGTCGGCATTGGGCGGCACGTAGCGAAACCCAAGCCAGATATTGCCTACGGGCTCGGGCACTGAGAGCGAGAACGGCGCGGCATAGGTGTACGTGCCAACATGCCGGATCGCGTTGACGTCGAGGGTCGCATCGAACCCTCCGGCTGTGGTGCTGAGAAGCCCCGAGATACCGGCGATGTCGGTGGGCTGGTGGCCCAGATGCAGGATGTAACTCATGGTAATTCCACTTCGATATAGAGAGAGGTATGGGCGGCGGTCAGGGCTTTGCCGCCGCCGTAATCGACAAATTGCGGGGCAGTGGCCGTGGTGAACCGTGTGCCGCCGCCAAAAACGAGCCAGG
Source organism: Pseudorhodobacter sp. W20_MBD10_FR17 (assembly GCF_052119765.1). Lineage (NCBI taxonomy): Bacteria > Pseudomonadati > Pseudomonadota > Alphaproteobacteria > Rhodobacterales > Paracoccaceae > Pseudorhodobacter > Pseudorhodobacter sp. W20_MBD10_FR17. Next base: position 34,976 of record NZ_JBGQOQ010000030.1, read on the forward strand.
CGTCAACCTCGCCAACGCTGAGATTCTTGTCCCAGCCGAACTCAAAGTAGGCGTGGGCCTCAAAGATTGAGAGATCGGGGTCCTCAAAACCCAGAGCGCGCACGTCTGGCGGGACCGGATAGCTGAACTGCGAAGACAATGAGCGCAGGGTGCCGCCATCACCGGAATTGCGCCCCTGGATTTGTGGATAGAAGGCGGTGCTGCCGCCTGCGGTCCAGGTGGCAGCACCACTCACAGGATCGCTGTGCCAGATGCCATTCTTGCCGATCCAGAGGTGCGCATTTGCCGGGTCCAGCACGAACATCAACACGTCGCCCGCCCCGAAACCCGGCAGGCCGGTCACGCGCTGGGAGGATGTTGCGGTGTTCGAGGACCAGAGCGTGCCGTTGCCGCGCCAACCGATAGAGCCCAATGTGATCGGGTTGTTGCCAGCATTGAACTCTTCGCGCTGTTCTGCCGAAACAACGCCAAGATAGCCGTCGAATGTGGCGGCACTGCTGGCAGCACAGAGCACTTCCCAATAGCGCCGTCCGTCCGAGGTCAGGATTGCCTTGGCGGTTGGCACCCAGCGCTGGTAGTTGGTCCCGCCAGAGGCGTTGATGGCGGTTTGGTTGCCATCCGACAGGGTGTAGCCTGCAGGGCGGCGGGTGACGTCAAGTTGCCAAGTTGAGCCAATATCGATCGGGGGCGCTGCCGTTCCCCCTTGCGCGAGGATCGCTGCACGCAACATCAGGCGGCTCATGCGACGGCTCCGGCCAGCGCACCCTGAATGATCCAGGCATCTGCCCCGCGCTTGGTCAGGGCAGCCCCTGACCATTGGCCGGTTAACTCCACGGATCCGCCAGCCACACCGTTGAGCGAAACACCGGCCGCTGCCTGAAGGGTCGTCGCCCCGCTGCCCACTTGGGTGATATTGATCAGCGTGCCGGTCTCGAAAGGCACGCTCCCCTCCGTCGGGATTGTCACTGTTACTGCAGACGATCCGGTGGCCTCGATGATGCTGCCCAGATCGACGGCTTCCAGCGTGTGGCTGGCACCGGTCAAGGTGCGGATGCGCACCACGCCGGGGCGGGGTACCTCGACCCATGCGCCGCCGGTAAAGCGGACATGCAGCGCCTCGTCGGCGATCCAGACCTGCCAGCCCTCCTGCGGCGGCAGAAAGACCCAGGCCGGGAATCCTGCGATCTCATCCCAAAGTGCCACGGCATTGGCATTTGCGCCCGCCGCAGCGGGCACGATCAGGATTTGGCCCGCGCTGCCGGTGGTGGGCAGCGGCGTGCTGCGCGATGCTGCACGCGCCTGCAAAAGGGCAGAGATGCGCCGCAGATCCTCGCTGACGCTGGTGCCCCAATTGCGTTGACCGGGATCATAAAAGGCGCGCAGCCCCAATCCCGGCATGATCCGTTCCGGCATGCTCGTCTTCCTTTGTGGTGTTTCTGTAAAGGCGTTTAGTGACCGTGCTGAGAGTGAGGGCCGGTCTCAGCCGCCCCAGAGAAATCCCCAGCCGCGATCCCACCCGGCGGCGAAGGGCGCAGTCAGCCGATACCAGCGCGCCTCGCGATCAGTGAGCCAAGCTCCTCCGACCAGCCGACGCGACCGGACGGCAATGTCGATTTCGGCGGTGCGTTCCGGCGCACCGGTCTGAGGGATGTCGTCGGGCGCGAGCGTCCAGCTGCTGGTGGCACCTGCGTCGATGACGATGCCCGCAGGCAGAAGGGGCGCACCCGTGTCCGGGTCGATCCAGCGTATCTCGACACTGTAGCCAACACCTGGCTCTGGCCCGATGGATGCGCCGGTGTGATCGACGATCACCGGGCTCGTCTGGGTCAGCCGGTCACGATGCGCCCAACTCAGCACAAGGTTACCGGCGATCAGCGCGTCTACATCGGGGGCGTAGCTGCCATTGCCCTGCACGCGGCCCGGGGGCAGGGGCCGGATCGCCCGGCGGTCCAGCGTGACGATGTCTTCGGGCGCCAACGCAAAAGCCAGCGTCCCACGCCCGGTCTCGGGCAACAGCCGCGCAGCAAGAGTCTCGCCTGCGGCCCAGGCGCTTTCGGTGATCCGGGCCACCTCGTCGAAAAAGACAATCGGCGTTCCCGCAGCATGCGCGCGCGGCACCGTGTCGAGGCAGCCGCGCCCTACGGTGATCGCCGTGGCTGTGATCCCGTCGATGCGCACCAGTTCTCCACCTAATGATGCCAGCGTGCCGATGCCAACCTCACCGATATCGCGCCAGCCGGTCACCGCGATGATGCGTGCCTCGGGGTCATCGGGCAGGTTGGCGGCCAGCAGGGCCGTCGGCGCGAAGGCGACCACCCCTTCCTGCGCAGGGCCGGTGCCGGAATTGATCCAAAGTTCTGCTGCCAGAGCGTCCGCACTCGGGCGCTCGCCTGTGGCTGTCAGCGCGCCTGCACCGGGATCCTCGCCGAGGATACGGTCGGCCTCGCTATGGCCCAGTTCGCGCACCAAGAGCCAGTAGGGGGATTCTTCGACCATGCGGCGTGCGAGGGCGCGCGGTGGGGCGGCGACGCCGGTGCCGCTTGGCAGTCGTCCGCCTGCAATGGCGGTTGCACCCAGCGCAAAGACATCTTCGGCGATCTTGAGCCGGATGCCATTGTCGCGCCCATCGCCCTGACCGATCTCAGAAATGCGCATGACAACATCCGTGATCCCGAGGCGCGCTGAGTTTATCAAGATCACATCGCCGGGTCCGAGGCTGGCGCCCTCGCGGTTGACGACAATCTCACCCGTCAGCAGCGGGGCGGAGAGCGCGCGCAGGTCGCGTTCGGCGACGCGCACGGCTAGGCCCTGATAACGGATGCCGGGATAATCAAGTGTGGTCGCCAGCACTTCGCCCATGGCTTGGACGCGCGCGGTATCGGTGACACTGACGGCGCCTGTGTCGTCTGTCCAGGCATCAGTAAAACGCACAGTGACGCTGTTGACCAGATCGGCAGGCGAGCGGCGCCCGAGACGGCCCCAATCGACCACGTTTGTCTCATCGAACACGGGTAGGCTGGCCGCTACATAGTCGGCCCGGATCAGCTTTAACTCCCAAAGCCCAGTGCGCCGGTCGATGAAGAGCGTGGCATCGATATGATCAAGGATGCTGCCGATGAACGCTTCAATGGAGCTGTCTTGCTGCCAGATCAGGGACAGCCCGAAACCTTCAGAGTAGAGTGCATCCGCAGCGGCGGTGAAGCTCGCCCCGATCTCGACAGACGAATAGCCCAGACCCCAGTCGCGGTTGGTGAGGCATTCGCGGATGATATGGGCCGGGTTCATGTCTGGCCCGTTGCCAAACGCCCCGCGCAAGGACGCCACAAGCGCTTGCGGGTTGCCGGGTGGGATGACTGGCACGCCATCGACGGGGGTGTTGTCGATGCGTGCGGTGTAGGCGGTGTTGGTGAGCGCGATGTTAAAGCCAAAAATGTCGGCGGGCGGCAATGTGCGGATGAGGACGAGGGCTGCATCGACGGAAGAGATGGGCGAAGGTTCACCATCTGTCACGAAGATCACGATCCGGCGCTTCGATCCGCCCCCTGCGAAGAAGGCGCTGGCATCCGTAAAGGCCGCATTAAAGCTGGTGCCGCCGGAGGTGATGCTCGACAACGCCAGCATCCAGGCCTCAAGGCATGCATAGTCATCGGTACCCATGCCGCGCCGTTCAATCGATCCTGCGACGGCAACGTTCCAAAGCACAATACGGATGTCGTTGGGGCGGTCGGGATCGACACTGGCGCCAATCTCGCGGATCAGGGCGGCCACGCCTGCCTTTTGGGCTGCCATGCGCGTGCCCGACATTGAGCCTGAGACGTCGAGGGCGATGTAGATCGCGGCATCCGAGATGTTCGCCTCTGGAACGATGGCGGCCTTTTCGGGATACCATTGTGCAGCGCCTGCTTCGCCGGTCAGCACGCGGGTGACGCGGACAGCCCATGGTTTGAGATAAGGGTTGATGCCAAGATAGGCTTGTCGCAACACGAGGCTGCAGAGCCCACGGTAGGCGGGGACATCGCCGCCCATGCGCGCGGCGAGATAGTCGTTCGGACCCTGGCCGGGACCGCCCATCAGCACATCGACATCGCCGACAATGCCGCCCTCGCGGCTTTCGCCTCCGAAAAGGTCGGGTTTATCGATGCGGATCCGCCCGCCGCCTGCGCCAGCGTTGCTAGCACCTGTCGTGGCTTCAAACACCTCGACCGATTGCGCGGGCAAGCTCAAGGATGCGGGAAGGACGGTCCAGCGCGTTATGTTGGTCGCGGCATCATATGCAACGCTCTGCAGCGTGATCGTTTGGCTGGACCCGTTCGCCAGAGCCAATCGATAGTCCCTGCCGACGCGCACTCCTGCGCGCATGCCTGGAAACGTGATCGCAGCACCACTGTCGCCAGCGAGCGCTGTCGTCGCAGACAGGCCTGCAACGGTGCCGATCCGGGTCTCGACGGCAGCGCCGCCGCCGCTGAAAGCGGTTCCCGTCGTGACAGACCAGGCTGTACGGCGATCGACGAGGATCTCGCGGATCGCATCCACTGGCCCGTGACAAAGGGCGAGATGCACGCCCAGCGAATAGCGATAGCCAACGGTTTGAGCCTTGCTACTTCCGCCCATCGAACGCCTCCGGGGATCGGTGCGCCGCTGCGGTTGCCTCTCGCGTTTCGGCCTCTCGGATCACGGGCTCGATTAGCGCATCGCGGGTGGTGTGCAACCGCTCGGACGCGATGCCATGATCAAGGAAATCTTGCCAATCAAACCCATGCCTTTGAAACCAAGGGCGCACGCCCGCGAGGCAATAGCGGGCGGCCCGCAGATCTTGGAGGATTATGCGCGTCACTTCTTACCGCCTTTCTTCTTGATGGGAACGACGCGGAGGTCTCCGGCCCAGACCACGTTGGGGCCGGTGATCAGCATTGTGCCGAAGACGACCGGGATGGGCCGACCCTCCTCGGCGGTAGGTAGGCTGAAATCGTCGAGACCCGCGGCCTGGGGCTTCTCGACTTTGGGTTTTGGGCTCAGCGCATAGGAAATTGCAGACAGCACGAGCCCGAGAACGAGCCGCGCGATAAAGGTCCAGACCATATGGGAGTGCCGTT
>NZ_JBGQOQ010000031.1:0-37367 GCF_052119765.1 Pseudorhodobacter sp. W20_MBD10_FR17
TGTCTCGCAACAACAAATCAACCAGATACGCCGCCAACCTTCAAACCGCCCAAACACCAGATTCAGTCATAGCTCCCACAGAACGTCGCAAAATGGGTTCATGCTTCGCGCATCATGGTGTATTTGCCCATGCAGGCAAGTAGTGTTGCTCAATTAAATGGTGCCAAATGATCAATCGGCGAAAGCTCATGGGTATTCAAAGATTGGTTCCGCATCCATGATGGGTCACATCTCAATGGGGGCAAGTTCGCCTGCTTCCTGACTTCGCTGCGGGGCAATACAGAAACAAACTGCATCCTGAATGTGCTGAAGTAGCTGCTATGGCGACGACATAGTTTCAAGAGCTCGCGGGGCCACTCATTCTTGCCCCACGCCCTTTAGGAGAACCAAGTACGGACGCCGTCACTAGTGTGGCCCCAAAAACGCGTCACTATCACTAATGAGATATGCAAGTCAGGACAGAGCGAAGGGGGTCCGCCAACTTAAAGATGTAGCAACTGGGCGGATTTTGATCGGGGGTATGGCTTTCAATTCGCCAAATTTTGCCCCTTAGTTTTTAACACAATGCGCAGTGCGCAATGTGTTGATTGCATCAACAATGCGTTGGCAACCATCTTGGATAACGTCTTCAGATGTCGCGATGGAAATTCTGAAATACGGATCGCAGAAGAAGCCAGCGCCGGGCACAGTTACGACGTTATGTTGCTCCAGCAGAAGTGTACAAAAATCGCTGGAAGTCTCTATTTTTCGTCCTTGTGGCGTCTCTTTTCCAAGAAGTTTCGCGCAGTTAGGAAAAATGTAAAAAGCGCCTTCTGGCGTTGCCAATTCAAGTCCCGGTGCTTGGGCCAAGATCGATACCGCCAGGTCACGTCGGCGTTGATAGGTTGCACGCCACGTTTCCAGAAAGTCCTGCGGTCCGTTTAGTGCCTCTACTGAGGCAGCCTGGCTGATCGAACAAGGGCCGCCATTTGACTGGCTGAACACCTTGCGAATGGCGTTGACCCATTGTGTTGGACCAGCTGCATAGCCGATCCGCCAGCCTGTCATCGCATAGCTTTTTGAGACTCCATTGACTGTCAGGATACGGTCCCTCAGCTCTGGGGCAACCTCGGCAAGTGTTGCAAAGATATTTGGGGCAAATACGATATGCTCGTATAGATCGTCGCTCAGCACCCAGACGCCTGGAAAGTCAGCTAGCACCTTGCCCAAGGCCGCCAGCTCATCTGCACTATAGACCGCTCCTGTGGGATTAGATGGCGAGCAGAGCAGCAAGAGGCGCGTTTTAGCGGTAAGGACTGCGCGCAGTTGGTTTGGCGTGATTTTGAATCCGCTATCCATACCGCACTCAACAAGCTTTGCTTCGGCGCCACAAAGGTCAATCATGCCGACATGCGAAGTCCAGCAAGGCGTTGGCAAGATAACCTCATCCCCCGGACCTGCCACGGCCTGAATTGCAACCGCCAGTAAAGGCTTTGCCCCGGACGCGACGACGATCTGGTCCAAGGCAAAGTCCAACCCGTTGTCACGGCGAAACTTGGCTGCAATTGCCTGCTTCAATTCTGGCGTGCCGTCGACTGCGGTATAGCGGGTTTTGCCGTCATTGATCGCTTTGATGCCGGCTTCGCAAATAGCGGCAGGCGTATCGAAATCTGGTTCGCCGACCGAGAAATCGAATAGCTTTTGACCATTTGCTCGCAGTTGGGCCGCGCGGTCAAAAACATCGGAGATGGCTGATGGCTTGAGCCGGGTTAACGCACTGTTCAATTGTGGCATGGGCTGCGCTCCTTAAATGGGCTCAATGTCGGAAATATCCATGTTGGGCCCAAAATTATCTGGCCCAACAATCACGTGGATGACCGCAAGCTTGTTGCTGGCCCAAGCCCGTTCAAACGCGGGGATAAACTCTTCCGTGCTGGTAACTGTTTCACCGTGGCCGCCGTAAGCAACCGCTAGAGTTGCAAATTCCGGGCTTTTCAAAACGGTTCCGGTATAACGTCCAGGGTGGCGGCGCTGTTGGTGCATACGGATGGTGCCGTACATAGCGTTATCAACAACGATGCAAATAGGGTTCACGCCGTATTGCGCCGCTGTGGCCAGTTCTTGTCCGTTCATCAGAAAATCACCATCACCGCCGATATAGACTGCGGGGCGATTGGGTGACTCAATCTTAGCGGCAACTGCCGCAGGGACGCCATAACCCATTGCACCGGAAACCGGAGCCAAACCAGACCGGTATGACCGATAAGAGTAGTAGATATTAGGCCAGTCGCCTGCGTTACCTGCGCCGGTAGTCATAACTGTATCGGCAGGCAGGCGGGTGTTTAGGTAACGCATCACTTCACCCATATCGACAGGGCCCGCTTGCGGTGGCAACTGCATCATCTCGATATATTGTGCGCGCAAGGCTGTGCGACCTTTGACCCAAGCTGCGGATGTCAGTGCGGGAAGGGCCAGTAAGGCTTCGGCAAAGGCATTTGGGTCGGCCTGCACAAGCATTTCTGCGTTATACAGGCGGCCGAGTTCCTCGGCGCCGGGGTGAACGTGGATCAGAGTATTGTCGGGGAGTGGCGATTTGATAAGCCGAAATTTCAGCGTGTCACCATCGCCCAGACGGCTGCCGATTGCTACGATCACATCGGCTGTGCTGGCGTAGTCGTTCGGAATTGGCGCGCCGCCAAACCCAAGGTTGCCAACATAATGCGAATGGTCGTTTGGAAATAAGCCGTGTCGCCGAAACCCAACGCAGACCGGAAAGTCATGCTTTTCAGCCGCAGCGATCATGGTGTTATAACCCGCCTCTGACCAACCGCTGCCACCAAGCAAGATAAGGGGTCGTTCTGCCTTTGATAGGATCGCGTGAATCTTAGCCATTTCGGGCAGAGAAGGCGATACGGGTGTCATTTGTGCTGGTGGCAGGTCTGCGACTGTCGACATGTCACGCAGCATATCTTCTGGCAATACAAGCACAACAGGCCCGGGGCGACCGGATTTTGCGACACGGATCGCGCGGTTCACCAGCTCTGGCAGGCGCGCGGCATCATCGATCTCACAGACCCATTTGGCCATCTGGCCAAAAACCCGGCGATAATCCATTTCCTGAAAAGCTTCTTTGTCGCGGTGGGTGCGGGCAATTTGGCCCACCAAAAGCAACAGCGGCGTTGAACCCTGAAATGCCGTATGAACACCGATAGAGGCATTTGTTGCACCGGGGCCGCGCGTAACAAAGCAGACGCCCAATTCGCCGGTCAGGTCTGCATGGGCCGTCGCCATAAAGCATGCACCGCCTTCGTGGCGGCAGCTGATATAGCTCATCGTGTTCGCGTGATCTTCCATCGCGTCCAGCGCTTCGAGGTAGCTTTCGCCGGGCACCCCAAAAATTTTGCTGCATCCGTTTTGGACTAGGGCGTCCACAAGAATTCTTCCGCCGCTGCGCGTCATGGTCGACCTCCGCAAGAAATTTATGTTCTGCCTATGGGTAACGTCCCGAAATACCATCAAACAATGGAATTACTTTCAGACCGCTTGAAACAAACTATGCCTCGCAGGGATTTCGACACAAAAACCTAATAGGACACAAAATTTTCCAATCTACACAAATGAATTTCAATTGTTGAGCAAGGGCTAACGGCTCAGTGTTCTGGAGACTAGGCATCAGTAGAAATGAAAAGAAGGTTCAAAAAATGGCATTGCACTACCCCGATCAGCACTTATTCATTGATGGAACGTTTCGATCGGGGGTGAACGGCACGCTCGACGTTCTTAACCCCAGAACCAATCTGGCCATTGGCGTTTGTTCGATTGCTGGACAAGCCGACTTGGATGACGCTGTTGCTGCCGCAATGTCCGGGTTTTCTATTTGGGCCAAGACTCCTGCTCATGATCGCGCTGTTTTTTTGCGCAGAGCCGCCGATCTGCTTGAGGAGCGGGCGAACGTAATCGCGCAGCTTATTCACCTTGAACAGGGCAAGTCGATTGCCGAAGCCGAAGCAGAAGTCTGCTACTCAGCCGAAGTTCTGCGGTGGAACGCAGGCGAGGCAGAGCGCATCTATGGTCGTATAATTCCGGCGCGTAGGGCAGGGGAACGTTTGATGGTTTTGCCCGAACCTGTGGGGCCCATATTAGCACTGACGCCGTGGAACTTTCCAATTTATCAACCCGTTGCCAAGATTGCACCGGCGTTGGCCGCAGGGTGTTCGGTCATAGTCAAGCCATCGGAGGAAACGCCTGCAGGCGCGACTGCGTTGATCACGGCCCTGCATGATGCTGGTATTCCCAAGGGTGTTATCAATATGGTGTTTGGTGATCCTGCGATGATATCAACCTATCTGATCGCATCGCCAGCCATCCGCAAGATTTCCTTCACGGGGTCCGTTCCGGTCGGGCGGATCATTGCCGCGCAGGCCGGGCAACACTTGAAGAAAGCAACATTGGAACTGGGTGGTCATGCCCCAGTCATCATTTGCGAGGATGTTGCTGTCGAAGCTGTGGCACGTCTTTGCGCGGAGCAGAAGTTCCGCAATGCCGGGCAAGTTTGCGTTTCGGCCAGTCGGTTTATTGTACAGCACAGTATCAAAGATGCCTTTGTGAAAGCATTTCAGGCGGCAAGCGAGAGTCTATTGTTGGGCCCATTGCTTAACGCTCGGCGCGTCGATGCGATGGAAAACTTGGTTGCCGATGCGGTCCGGTCTGGTGCAAAGCTTTTGACCGGAGGAGTGCGGCCGAATGGCGCGGGCAATTTCTACCCCGCCACTATCTTGCTTGATCCGCCCCCACTATCTCGGATTATGCAAGACGAGCCCTTTGGCCCGATTGCGTCGATAACAGGTTTTGACACACTGGATGAAGCTTTGGAAATAGCCAATAGCTTGCCTTATGGGCTGGCAGCGTATGGATTTACCCAAGCGGCTGATACCGCTGAACAGCTCATGACCGAAGTGGACGCTGGAATGGTTTTGATCAACACTTTCGGGGCGATGTACCCAGAAACGCCGTTTGGTGGCGTAAAAGACAGCGGGTATGGCAGCGAAAACGGCAAGGAGGGTATACAAGCCTATCTGAGCCCAAAGCTGGCTGTGCTGGGGGCGGCTACCGTTTCAGGATGAATGGATTTGTGTAACTAGCTATATCTATTAAGTTTTTCAAAATTACCAACATTCTACTGAATGGCCGAGGGCATGCCGATACAGGCACGTCTTCGGCCATTCGTGCGGTTTTGGATGGGTGGTGGCAAGGCTTTGCGGCCTTACATATGCAAGGCAAGGATTCAATACGATTGAACCCTTTTCACTAGTGGATTAGGGCATTGAGGTGTCAGCGTCGTCGGATGCCTACATCGAGGGGGGTGTTGGTATTCATCAGATCGGGAGGATCTAACATGATCAACAAAAATGGTCTCTGGCAGCCAACGCGGCGGGATTTCGGGAAAAGCCTACTTGCGGCATCATCATTGGCGGCGGCCTATGGTTTTGGGCTGGGCACTGCGCAGGCGGCAACGCCAAAACGCGGTGGACATCTACGGATTGCAAGTTATGCCAGCAGTGCTAATGACAGCATGGACCCTGCAAAAGCCGTTTTCGCAAATGACTACTTTCGTTGCTTTACTTTTTACAACGCATTGACTCGCCCAGACGTCTCGGTTCAGGCGCAACCCGATCTTGCAGAAAGCTGGGAAGCATTCGACGGCGCAAAGCGCTGGGTCTTTAAAATCAGAACCGGTGTCCAGTTCCACAACGGAAAAACCCTGTCGGCACATGACGTTGTCTATTCGATGAACCGGCATAAAATACCGGAAACTGGCTCGGCGGCAAAAGCAATTGCAGATACATTCGCAAGCGTTGTGGCGCTGGATGATCAAACCATAGAGTTTGTCCTTTCGACAGGCAATGCGGACCTTCCGCTAGTTCTTGCAACGGCGCATTTTGTTATTGTCGCCGATGGCGCAAGCGATTTCTCGGCAGGTGGTTTCGGAACCGGCCCTTATAAATTGACTGAATTCCGTCCCGGCATCAAAACCCTTGCGGAACGAAATGATAACTATCACCGCCCCGGCGCACATGTTGACAGTATCGAATTGTTCGGCATCACCGATAGTATTGCCCGCACCAACGCCTTGGTATCCGGGCAAGCCGATATTATCCTGAAAGCCGAAAAGAACACGCTGGACCTTATCAATAGCACGCCCACGACCGAGGTTTTCCGCACGCCGTCTTCAGGGTTCCCGTGCATCTCGATGACCGTAGACATGGCCCCGTTTGATAACAATGATCTGCGCCTTGCGATGAAGTACATGATCGATCGCGAACGTTTGCTGAAAACGTCGTTTAACGGTTTCGGCGTGTTGGGCAACGATCATATTTTCCATCCAGACAGCATCTACTATAATGCAGATATTCCGCAGCGCGAGATGGATCTGGATAAGGCAAAGTTTCACCTGAACAAAGCCGGAATGGTTGGCCAGACGATTGACATGCATGTGTCTGAAGCATCGGTTGGCGGCATTGATATCGGGCTTACCATGCAGCAAGCCGCCGCAAAGTCAGGGCTGAACTTGAACTTGCGACGAGAGCCTGCAGATGGCTTCTGGTCCAATATTTGGGCGAAGCGGTCGTTCTATGCGGCTGAATGGAACCCGCGTCCTGTGTATGACATGATCTTATCTTTGGCGTTTATGCCTGGTGCTGCATGGAACGAAACCCATATCAACGATCCAAAGCTGGCCAGCTTGATCGAACAAGCGCGGGGCGAAACTGACCAAGCTTTGCGCAAAGAACTGTATGGTGAAGTGCAGTTGATCACCAATGAATCCGGGGGCTACGGCATTCCGCTGTTCTTTGATTTTGTCGATGCAAAAACGACCGCTGTGCAAGGCATCGAACCTATCCCGCTGGGCTATATTGGTGGTCTCTACTTTGCAGAATCCGTTTGGCTTGATCAGTAAACAGAATAGGGCCAGGCAGCAATTCTGCTCTCTGGCCCGGTTTTCAAGATAAACAAACCTATCAGGTCAATAAGGAACGTCCATGCTCGCAAAATTAGTTTTTAAGCGATTACTCGCGGGTATCGCGACGCTCTTCCTTGTTTCCATACTGGTCTTTTTTGCGTCCTCTATCCTGCCCGGCGATGTGGCCGAAGCAGTGTTGGGCCAGTCTGCAACCCCTGAAACGGTGGCCGCGCTGCGCGAAAAGCTTGGTCTTACACGACCACTTTGGGAACAATACTCCGTTTGGTTGGGCGGGTTTCTTACCGGCGATCTTGGCTATTCACTGGCAAGCGGTGCCGCCGTATCGCAGCTTATTCTTGACCGGATGTCGAATACACTTATCCTCGCCGGCCTTACTTCGGTGATTGCGGTGCCTGTTTCTATAATATTGGGGTTGGTGGCTGCTACCTTTCCTGGCAGTCTTGGCGACAGGCTTGTTTCCGTCGGCTCGTTGGTTTTGGTTTCGATCCCAGAGTACCTGACAGCCACCATTTTGGTGATGGTGTTTGCAATTGGGCTGAAATGGTTTCCGGCGATTTCCTATTCAACCGAGTTCACTTCCTTCGGTCAGATGATGTCAGTCCTTGCACTGCCTATCTTGGCGCTTTCGGCATCTATCACCGCCCAGATGTCGCGCATGACACGGGCGACTGTTTTGAACCTTTTGGTTAGCCCGTATGTTGAAATGGCTTTGCTGAAAGGTGTTTCGCGTTGGTCGATCATCTTTCGGCATGTTGTGCCGAACGCGATTGGTCCTATCGCCAACGTGATCGCGCTAAATCTTGCTTACCTTCTCAGCGGTGTTGTCATCGTTGAAACAATCTTCGCATATCCGGGCCTCGCCAAACTTTTGGTCGATGCGGTGTCTAGCCGCGACTTTCCGGTCGTTCAGTCTTGCGTGCTTTTGTTTTGCGCCGGTTACGTTGTGTTGATGTTGATCGCAGATGTCTTGGCTATTCTTGCGAACCCTCGTCTGCGCCGTAACAACCATTGAAATCTAGAATAGGGAAACTGACGATGATCGACGCAGCAGCGGATACTCTCGTAGAGTCACCTCAGCCGGAGAACAAATCTAAGCCGTTGGGAACGGCGGGCTATATCGGCGTCGCGATCTTGGGGTTTTGGTTTATCATCTTTGTGCTGGGGGCGTTCATCGCGCCCTATGACGCGACAGAATTTGTTTCGGATGATGGGTTTTTGGCACCGTCAACTACGTTCTTGTTGGGCACCGACTATCTGGGCCGCGATTTGTTATCGCGGCTTTTGGTCGGAACACAGCTGACGTTGATCATGGCGATTTGTGCGACAGTGATCGCCTCGGGCTTAGGCACAGTTTTGGGTGTTTTGGCTGCTGTCGCGGGTCGGTCGGTTGATATGATACTTAGCCGCATAAATGATGCGTTTTTGTCATTCCCCACCACCATCCTCGGGCTGGTTATCATTGCCGCGCTGGGGGCAAGCATTCCGGTTTTGGTTGTTACCACTGGGTTTATTTATGCTAGCAGTGTGTTTCGGGTGTCGCGCGCTTTGGCAATGGATCAGGTCCAACTTGATTATGTCGTTGTTGCCCGTGCACGCGGGGAAGGGCACGTTTGGATCGCGCTACAAGAGATTCTTCCTAACATATACGGCCCTCTATTGGTCGATTTTGGGATGCGTCTTGCCTTTGCAATCTTGTTTCTTAGCGCGTTGAGCTTTCTTGGCCTAGGCGTGCAGCCGCCGCTTGCTGATTGGGGCACTTTGGTCCGCGAAAACATGACTGGCCTGACATCTGGTGTGCTTACTCCAATCTTCCCAGCAATTGCGATTGCCAGTTTTGCGGTCGGTTTGAATCTTATCGTTGACGACCTTGCGACGCGCTCGGGTCAAGACATCGCCGGAAAGTTGATTTAATGCAAAATGATCTTGTGTTTGACCACCTCACAATCTGCCGTGAAGATACTGGTGCAGAAATTGTCAGCGATATTTCGTTCCGAGTTGCACCGGGAAAAGTCTTGGCTTTGATTGGTGAGTCAGGCTCCGGCAAGACCACTATATCTCTAACCGCACTCGGTTATGTGCGGGCTGGCCTTCGTGTAACCAAGGGGTCGGTTCATTTTGGTGATACCGACGTTCTTGCGTTGTCGGGAAAAAAGCTAAGGGACTTTCGGGGCGCTCAGATCGCGTATATCGCACAAAGTGCGGCCGCCGCTTTCAACCCGTGTATGACGATTGGTGTGCAGGTTTCTGAGACCGCACGGATCCACAATATCGGCGACGCGAAATCCAGAAGGATCACCACGCAGGCACTTTACACCGAATTGCAGCTTCCGGATGTCGAGGGCATTGGCTCTCGGTACCCGCATGAGGTTTCGGGTGGTCAATTGCAACGATTGATGGCCGCGATGGCAATGTCTGGCGAGCCTGCGTGTATTGTTTTTGATGAACCAACCACCGCTCTGGATGTGACGACTCAGGTTGACGTGCTCCAGAACTTCAAGGCATTGATTAAAGGTCATAAAATTGGGGCGATTTATGTATCCCATGATTTGGCAGTTGTTGCACAAATTGCAGATGAAATCATCGTGCTGAAGGCAGGAAAAGTTGTTGAACAAGGCAGTGTTGAACAAATCATCACGAATCCGCAGCACGAATATACCAAGCTTTTAATCGCGGCGAGCGACCCTGATATAGCCTGCGCGGCGCCTGCGCAAAAGACCACCCCTGCCACTGCGGGGTCTAAAACTGAGTCGGTTGTGGCTATCAATCCGGTGCTAAGCGTGCGCAACCTGAGCGCGGGATATGGCGGCGCAGGTAAGGGCAAAGAGCCGCCACTCAAGGTTCTGCACTCTGTTGATATGGAGGTTAAGGCCGGGGCTATTCATGCAATTATCGGCGAGTCTGGGTCTGGAAAATCCACTTTGGCGCGGGCAATTAGCGGGCTCATGCCGTATTATCAAGGGGATGTCCAACTGGATGGAATCTCCCTTTCGCCCAACCTGCATGAGCGAAGCAAGACAGATTTGGCACGCGTTCAGATGGTTATGCAGATGGCAGATGTTGCGCTGAATCCTGCGCACAGGATTGAAAAAATTCTGCGCCGCCCAATCGAGTATTTTACCGGCGACAGGGGGAGCGCCGTCGACGACCGGATTGCCGAATTGATGACGCAGGTCAAGCTTTCACCGGACCTTATGAAGCGGCTTCCGCGTGAACTTTCCGGCGGGCAAAAGCAGCGCATTAATTTGGCACGAGCATTGGCGGGCAATCCTCGCGTCGTCCTATGTGACGAGGTGACTTCGGCGCTGGACACAGTGGTTCGCAATGCGATTATCGACTTGATCCGGCAATTGCGTGATGAACGTGGCCTGTCCTTTGTCTTGATCAGCCACGATATTTCTACTGTGGCGGCGATGTGTGACAGCGTGACCGTGATGCACTTGGGTCAGGCGGTTGAACAGGGGCCGACCCTAGATATTTTGCGCGCACCCAAGAAAGAGTATACGCGGACGTTGATGCGCTCTGTGCCTCATTTGCAAGTAGGCTGGCTTGAACAGGCCATTGCCCAACGTTAGGCTGATCGTGTAACCAAGCCAGTGAATGATGTGCAGTTATGTGATATGACTCAGTTGCTTGTCTGGATTTTCTGCATACCCCCTAAGTGATAGAAAGAGAGCTGATGGCGCGTAAACTTCCCCCGTTTGCCGCATTGCGCGCTTTTGAGGCACTTGCGCGCCGCAAAACATTGCAAGACGCGGCTGATGAGTTGCGAATTTCAAGCTCTGCGGTCAGCCATCAAGTCAAATCTCTGGAAACGTTCCTGAGCGCTAAACTGTTTACGCGATCCTCGTCGAATGGACTAAAGCTGACGCCTATCGGGATAAGCTTTGTCGCAGGGCTAGGGGACGCGTTGGACCAGATCGAAGCATCTACGCTTGCGGTTTTGAATTCACGACAGTCGGGCACGTTGTCAATTCACCTATATCAATCCTTGGCGCAGTCTTGGCTGATCCCGCAGCTACATGATTTTCTGTCCCAGAACCCAGACATTTCAATCCGTACCCATACGATGCATGATGAAGTGGACCTGTCCGGCACGGATATTGACCTTGCGATTGTATTTGCGTCCAATGAGGATGAATACCCCAATCTGTCGGATAAACTTATTGATGAAATGATATTTCCCGTTTGCGGGCCGGGATTTATTGAGGCCTTTGGCGCGATCACTTCGCCACGCGATTTGCTGAAACACAATCTACTTGCGTGCTCTTACACGCCAAATGAATGGGCTGAATGGTTTGCTGCTGCGGGCGTCGATGCAAGCGAACTACCTGAGCCCAGGTTGACGTTTGACAAGCGGTCACACGTTCTACAGGCGGCCCGCGAAGGCTTGGGGATAGCTATGGAACGCACACCGTTTTCATCGGTCATGCTGCGTCAGGGCAAGCTTTTGCCTGCAAGTAATATAAGGGTGCCAACCGGATCAGGGTACTACCTCATGGCACCGCCTCGCTCGCTTGTTTTACCGCATGTCAAACAGTTTAGGGCGTGGATTCGGTTAATATGCGCCAATGAAAAATCAACTTAAACCCAGATATACATCATCGGTATAAGTTGCTCTTTCCACATGCTACAATCGGTCAGTGTGGTCTAAAGGCAGCCCCAGCAACGCGCGGCGGCGCAACCAGCTAGAAGGCCGATAGCGCCCGTCGTGGTAAAACTCGGTCAGCGCATTAAGCACGGTCAAAACGCGTGCTGTGCCGATGAAGTCACCAAATGCAATCGCACCACGCGGATATCCAAGCCCAAGGGTCGTCCCCAAATCAATATCTGCCGGAGTGGCGATACGTTGAGCTGCAATTTCGCAAGCAGTGTTGACGATGCCACACAGCATGCGCTGAACAATAAACCCGGGGCTGTCATGGATCATCGTTGGCTTACGGCCGCATGCAGCAATTAAGGCTATAGCCGCCTTTTGGAACTGTGGCAGCGTTGCAGGGGTATGCATCAACGTGAGCCGCGCAGCTTTTGGAAGCAGCATATCGACCGCAACTACCCGAGCGGGATCAAGACCTTGTTCGCAAGCCGTACTTGTGGCGTCATTGCCAAGCGGCGTTATCAAAATCAACGCCGTTTCACTGGGCCTATCACCCTGCTCAACTATTACATCTTGCCTAAGGCCAAGCATGGCCCGCAATGCATCATGTTCGACAGGTTCTTGACGCGAAATCCAGACTGGGCATTTGCATGCCGTCCAATCTGGAAATTCTTGTGGGGCGGCTTGGGTCATTTTTCCATCGGTATAAGTGTAAAAACCCGCACCCGTTTTGCGCCCAAATACGCAGCCAGCCACGCGCTGGGCCGAAAGTGGCGAAGGCTTGTAGCGCGGGTCATTATAAAACTGCGTATAAATCGAGGTCATCACATTATGGGATATATCAAGCCCTGTTAGGTCAAATAGCGCAAACGGTCCCAGCTTGAACCCGACGGCCTCGGTCATCACTTCGTCAATGTCGGTGAAGTCGCAGATGCCTTCTGAAAGTATTCGCAACGCCTCGGTACTATAAGCGCGGCCCGCATGATTGACCAAAAAGCCGGGCATGTCGGCGGCACGTATCGGCGTATGGCCCATCTGCCTAGACCAATCACAAAGCTTGTCCAAGATCAGGGGTTCGGTTTTTAGGCCGCCGATAACTTCGACCACTTTCATCAATGGGACTGGGTTAAAGAAGTGATAACCTGCAACCCGTTCGGGGCCTTGCAGCGCACTGGCGATAGCTGTCACCGAAAGCGATGAAGTGTTGGTTACCAAGACACAATTGGGCGAAACGATGGCCTCTAGGTCGCGCAGTATTGCCTGCTTCAAAGGTAGGTTTTCGGATGCTGCTTCGATCACAAGATCGCATTGCGAAAGACCTGTCAGCGAGTCTGCACAAAACAAAGAGTCAATAAAAGTTGTGCAGTTTCCAGTAGAGATCAGGCCCTTTTCTACTTTGCGACGAAGCATCGCCGAGACGAAATCCGCGGCATCTTGTCGAGCCGTAGCGTCGATGTCGAACAGCCAAACCTCGAAACCCGCTTCAACAGCTATCTGAGCGATTCCACGTCCCATCACACCTGCGCCAACAATCCCTAAAGTCATCGTTTTTTGCATGGCTTCCCCTTGCTCAGTTTTGGCATTTCAAGCGACTTGTCCGCTGTTTGGCGCCCTGAGAAGGGCTGACTTCCTGACTAAACTACGCGCGCGGAGGTCGTTCTGTCGCCGATATTCCATTCAAGGGTCGTTAGTATTTTTCAATTTTGCGTTCAAACTTTAGAAGCTATCGTTGGTTTAGTTGAGCAGGATCAAACTGTGCGGGCGCCATGGGTGCCTTGCATTTAGAGGAGCCGGACGAACCCATGCGCATTATTCCCACAGACGGAGAGTTGGCAGGCCTAAGAAGGCAAGTGCTTGATTTTTGTGCCAAAACCATTCCGGAAACGGTCTTTGGCCTTGAGCGTCAGGGCACTATGAGTGACGGTGATTCAAAGGATTTTTTCAAGGCGCTTGGCATGGCCGGTTGGATTGGCCGCCATTGGCCAGAGCAATTCGGCGGCAAGTCTGCCACCCATCTTGAAACGGCAATTATTGATGAGGCATTGGGCTATGGTCGTGCGCCGTTGTCGGCTTATTTGCTGTCGGTCAAGGTGTTTGGAAACTCGCTCATGCTGTTCGGCAATGATGCGCAAAAGGCAAAATATCTGCCGATGATCACTGCGGGTGACGCGATGTTTTGCCAAGGATTTTCCGAGCCAATGGCCGGATCTGACTTTGGCTCTTTGCGGACAACCGCAATTCGGGATGGTGATGACTATGTGGTGAATGGCCACAAGATCTGGACGTCATCGGCCGAAGTCGCGACCCATATGTATTTGGCCGCGCGTACAGATACAAAGGCCGTCAAGCATCGTGGAATTAGCCTTTTTGTGATGGATATGACGACGCCGGGAGTTCGGGTTAACAGCTTTGGCACTTTGGGCGGTGGCGTTCTGAACGAGGTCTTTCTAGAGAATGTCCGCATTCCAGCAGACGCGCTTTTGGGTGAAGAAAATCGTGGCTTTCATCAAGCGATGCAAAGCCTTGATCTTGAGCGGTCCTGCATGGATCGGGTCGGGGCGTCAAAGTTTTCGCTCGACCAACTGGTGCAATATGTTGAGACGCAAGGAAGTGACGGGCGTGGCGGTCGTCTGGCTGATGTTCCGGCAGTTCAAGAGAAGATCGGTGAATTGCGTGCCAAGTGGCAGGTTGCGCGCAGCTTTGGCTATTTAATCGCGCGCAACCTGGACGCAGGCAAAGGTGTCAGCGCAGAGTTTTCTTTTGGCAAGCTGTATGTTGGCCTGCTGACCCAAGCGATTGCCGATGCCACCGTCGATATCGTTGGGCCTCAGGCGCAGTTTGAAAATGGGTCGCCACTGGCTGTTGCAAACGGGCTTTTCCCAGCGGTCTTTCGGGCATCTCCGGCGCTTACTTTGGCGGGCGGTTCTAGTGAAATTCAACGTGGTGTTATTGCTGTTCGCGGACTGGGGATGCCAAGATGAGCGAGCTTTCAGGACCAATGGATGGCATTCGGGTCGTCGATTTTTCAGGATACATTGCAGGGCCATTCTGCACCCAAATTTTAGGTGATATGGGGGCCGATGTAATCAAGGTCGAGCCGCCAAAGGGTGAACAGTGGCGGGTGCAAGACCCGTTTGCGAAAGGCTTTAGCAAAAGTTTTGTTTCCCTTAACCGGAACAAGCGGTCGATCGTGTTGGATTTGAAGCAAAAAGCAGATCTAGACACCGCGTTAGAGTTGATCGCGACGGCCGACATTGTCGTTCACAATTATCGCCCCGGTGTCGCGGAACGCCTTGGCATCGGATATGATGCTGTCCGTGCCTTCAACCCTAACGTCATTTATGCCGTGAACTCAGCCTATGGACCAAACGGGCCACGCGCACAGCAAGCTGGTTACGATCTTGTTATTCAAGCAGTATCTGGATTGATCGCAGCAAACCCACGCCCCGATGGCAAGGCGCCACGCCGTTATGCTGGTATCGCGCTCATCGACTTTACAGCGGGCCAAACACTTGCAATCGGTGTGATGTCGGCCTTAATCAAGCGCATGCGCACAGGGCAAGGCACCCGTGTCGAAAGTACGTTGATCGAAGCTGCCCTTAGCTTGCAACGCCAAAAGCTGGTCTCTATCGAAGCTGTTGATGGGAAAACCCAGAGCAAAAATCCCGGAACTGTTTTGGACAGGGTGCAGGCTTGGGCGGGTCAGATGAACGATTTGGTGGAGCGAGAGCTATACTACCGCACATATGAAACGAACGACGGTTATGTCACAATTGGGTGCCTCAACGTGCCGCAGCGCCGCCACTTTATGGATTTGCTTGCGATTGATGACCCATGGTTTGAAAATCCCGACGCCCTTCCTGCCAGCCCCGACGAAGATCAAGAACGCCGTGCTTTGACTTTGGCGGCCGAATCCAAATTTACGCAAAAGTCTACCGCTGAATGGGTGTCGTTGTTCGAGGGGCGCGATGTGCCTTGCGCGCCGGTGCAGATGGCGGATGACCTTATGTTTGACGGCCAAGTGACCGCGGGCGGCTATTTTATCGACTTCGAATTGCCAGAGTTTGGGCAGGTTCGCACCATGGGCAACGGGCTTTCCTTTAATGGCAGGCCAAATGGTCATCTTCCTCCGCCAAGCCTTGGACAGCACACGGCTGAAATTCTCTCAGAACTCGCTGCCGCTTCTGATCAAACAAAGCGTGCGTGACACGTCCCGCTTCCACCCCATTCTCAAAGACTGGAATGCTTGAATGAATTACCAATCCCAGACCCCCGTCGGCATCAGTGACGACGACCTAGAGATGATCCAATCGGTAGCTCAAACTTTTGTAGCCAAGGAAGTGGCGACCAAGGTTGCCCGGCAAGCCGAGAAGAATGATTGGGCGCCAGCGACGGCGCTTTGGTCCGAGATGGCAGAACTTGGCTGGCTTGGCCTGATGTCGCCAGATGGGTTTGGCGGAGACGGTCTGCCCGCCATCTCCGTGATCGCACAAGAGCTCGGCAAAGCCGCGTTCCCGATGCCTTATTCTGAAACCGCCTGTTTCGTAGTCCCGATGCTGGCGCGTTTTGAAGATGGATCTGTCGCTGAGTTGCTGGAAAAACTCATTTCGGGTCAAGAGCTTGTGACTATAGGCACGTCGATTGCGGGTTTCCCGGCACGGCCGACAGATTGCGCCTTTTGGCCATTGGACAAGAATGAAGGCGGAAGCATTTGGATTGCCGATCACCTGGATCGCGCGACAGCGGTGCTGTTGCCGGTTCAAACCGATGAAGGTGTTTCACTGGCTTTGGTAAAAAAACCTGTTTCGGGTTGGGATGCCGTTCCGAATAGTGATCTGGCCAATAATTCTTATGTTGCGCTGAACTGGGCGGCCATTGCCAGCGGCGAAGTGAAGCTGCTTGGCAGCAATCGGTTGACCTGGCCAGAGCTTTCAGCGGCGTACGATGCATTGCGTGCCACGATTGCATCGCAGATCGTGGGTTTGTCGGGGGCGGCGCTGGATATGGCAGTTGCCTATGCCAAGGAACGCGAAGCATTCGGTAAACCAATTGGCAGTTTTCAAGCGGTGCAGCAGCGGTTGGCAGAGGCCTATATGGAAAACTCGGCAGCGCGACTGTTGGCGTCAGATGCCGCAATCGATCCGACCCCTGCCGCAGTTGCGATGGCCGCTATCCAGGCCTGTGAGGCTGGTCGCAAATGCACTTTCACCGCCCAACAAATCTGGGCCGGGATGGGCTACACACTGGAAGTGGATGTGCAGTTGTTCTTTCGGCGGACAAAGGCCAGACAGCTATTGCTTGGTACGCCATGGGCGCAGCGTGAAACGGTATGGCACCACGCGGTACAATCTTCGGCTCATGCGACAGGTGCATCATGACTGTTCAACTCAAGGAGCCAATGACCACGCCCAATGCGGCAGCGCGTGGAAAAGGTGAGGCTGTGTTCAAGACTCAGTTGACAGAGCTTTTGGGCATTCGACATCCGATCATTTGCGGTGGCATGTTTCGGGTAGGCAGAGCGCCACTGGCCGCAGCGGTTTCCAACGCGGGTGGTTTGGGGATTATCACCTCGGCAACTTTTGGTGATCTGGACAGTTTTGAAGCCGAGTTGAAGGAACTCAACCGTCTGACAACCAAGCCCTTTGGGGTGAACATCAACCTGTTTCCAACGGCCCGCCAGTATACTCCGGCGGACTACCTGGCGCTTTGCGTGCGGCACGGCGTTCAGGTTCTGGAAACCTCGGGGCAGAGCCCAGAACCCTACATGGAGCAGATCAAATCTGCTGGTATGAAAATCATTCATAAAGTGCCGGCAGCGCGGTTTGCTAAAAAGGCCGAAAGCATTGGGTGTGATGCGGTTGCTGTTGTAGGCAATGAAACGGGTGGTCATCCGGGGATGACAGACGTCAGCACGCTCGTCATGTTGCGTCAGGCGGCTGGGCTGGTTCAGATTCCTATTATTGCTGGGGGTGGTTTTGGCGATGGTGCCGGGTTGCTTGCCGCACTTAGCCTTGGCGCAGATGGCATCGTAATGGGCACGCGGTTTCTGGCAACGCAGGAATGTGCAACGCACCCAGCGGTCAAAGACTGGATGGTCAAGGCAACCTCTGATGATACTTTAATCATCCAGAAATCTATTGGTTCCCCCATGCGCGTGGCGCGTAATGCTTTGGCTGAGCAAGTGATTGCTATGGAAGCAGAAGGGGCAAGCCTTGATCAATTGCTTCCCCTGATAACTGGCAGCCGCAACCCGACAGTTTATTCAGAGGGCAAGCTGGATGATGCCGTTTGGTCATGCGGGCAAGTTGTCGGGTTGATCAACGACATCCCCACGTGCAGCGAGTTGATTGACCGGATTATTTCCGAAGCCGTTGATGCCATGACGAAATTGACCAGCAAAATTTGCTAAAACCAAGGACCAGGACCTATGGCTATCGCCTTTTCTGATTTCGTTCAAAATCTGCAATACGATGATATCCCGGAGCCGGTGCTGGCAGTTATGCGCCGCAGCATCCTTGATACAATTGGCGTGGCCTGCATTGGCCGCACGACAGAGCTGTCTGCGCGCATTGATACGGTTGTCTCACGCTTTTGGTCAACGGCTGATTTGCGCGATGGCGCACGTATGATCTTTGACGGGCGCGTTGTCAGCCCGGGCGGCGCCGCAATGTTTGGGGCGTATACCATCGATGCTGTTGACGCGCATGATGGTTATTCCGCAGTCAAAGGCCATGCTGGTTCGGGTATTTTCCCGGCGGTCATGGCTGCGGCAGACTATCTGCGGGCACAAGGAAAGCCGATTGACGGCAAGACCTTTATGACGGCGCTTGTCCTCGGGTATGAAGTCGCCTACCGGTCTGGCCTGTGTATGCATGCGACGGTTGCAGATTATCACACTTCGGGCGCGTGGACAGCGGTTGGCGCGGCAGCTGCTGTTGCCAGAATGCTGGGGCTGGACGCAGAGGGCATTCGGCATGCTGCGGGCATCGCAGAATACCAAGGCCCGCGTAGCCAGATGATGCGGTGCATCGATTTTCCAAGCAACCTGCGCGATGGTGTGGGCTGGGGCTCGCCTACGGGCATCATGTCGGCACTGATGGCCGAAACCGGATTTACTGGTGCGCCTGCGATTACCGCGGAAGGTGCCGATGCCGCACCATTCTGGGAAAGTCTGGGCACGGATTGGGAAGTGATGGGCACCCATTATAAACCTTATCCCGTCTGCCGCTGGGCGCATTCCTCAATCGATTCCGCCCAAGATTTGATGCAAAAGCACGCGCTTGACGCCAATAACATTGCTACCGTAGAAATCCGGACTTTCCACTATGCGACACGGCTTGCAGGGCATGCGCCAAACTCGTTGGATGAGTTTTGCTATTCGATAGCCTTCCCCGTTGCCGTGATGATCATGCGCGGTCAGATCGGAGTGGCGGAACTGGATGATGCGACTTTGGAAGACCCTGCGATCAAAGATCTGGCGAGCCGCGTAGAGCTGATTGATGATCCGCATTACACCAAGATCAGCACACGCCAACGCTGGGCCGAAGTCACGATTGTGATGAAGGACGGCACCCGTCATCAAGGTGCGCCCAGAACTCCGCGCGGGGATCCGGAAATGCCGCTTTCGGACGTAGAGATCTCGGATAAGTTTCACCTCTTTACCGATAGCTTGATCGGCAAAGAGCGTGCGCTGAAAATTGAACGCCTAACTGCGGCCATTGACACCGATCCTTCGGCTTTTGCCGCTTGGTTCGAATTGGTCCACGCGCCGATTGATCCGCGTTAAATTATAGCGGCGCGCCGGGTACTCCCCGTGTGCGCCGCGCTTGTAAAAGAAGGACGCGGGCGAATGGCCGAAGCTTACATTTGTGATGGATTACGTACACCGATTGGACGGTATGCTGGTGGCCTCTCGGGTGTTCGGGCCGATGACCTGGCTGCGATTGCGATTAGCGCCCTGCTGGCACGCAACCCGTCGTTGCTCTTGGATGAAATTGACGATGTAATCCTTGGCTGTGCAAACCAAGCGGGTGAAGATAACCGTAACGTGGCACGCATGGCAGGCTTGCTTGCGGGTCTGCCTGTCGCAGTGTCGGGAACAACGGTGAACCGGCTTTGTGGTTCGGGCTTGGACGCTGTCGGCATTGCAGCACGGGCCATACGTGCAGGCGAGGCCGACCTTTTGATCGCTGGCGGTGTAGAAAGCATGTCTCGGGCGCCTTTTGTTATGGGCAAAGCTGCGGCCGCTTTTACCCGTAGCGCGGAAATGCA
This sequence comes from Pseudorhodobacter sp. W20_MBD10_FR17, assembly GCF_052119765.1. Taxonomy (NCBI): domain Bacteria; kingdom Pseudomonadati; phylum Pseudomonadota; class Alphaproteobacteria; order Rhodobacterales; family Paracoccaceae; genus Pseudorhodobacter; species Pseudorhodobacter sp. W20_MBD10_FR17. The sequence continues at coordinate 19,827 of NZ_JBGQOQ010000031.1, forward strand.
TGATACGACCATTGGTTGGCGCTTTATCAATGATCAGATGCGTGCGCTTCACGGTGTTGATAGCATGCCAGAGACGGCGCAAAACCTTGCAGATGATCTAGGTATATCGCGCAATGACCAAGATGAATTTGCACTGCGCTCACAGGCACGCGCAGCTGAAGCACAGGCACGTGGGCGTTTCTTGCATGAGATAACGCCGGTGACAATTACACATAAAAAAGCGCCCGCAAGCCAATTTATGGTGGATGAACACCCGCGCTTGACGACACTCGCAGATCTGTCGCGGCTGCGCCCGATCACCCGCGCCGACGGGTCGGTCACACCGGGAAATTCATCGGGTGTAAACGATGGTGCCGCAGCACTGATTATTGCGTCAGAGCGTGCTATCAAGCGTCACGATTTGCGGCCCTTGGCGCGGATCAGCGGGATGGCGACCGCTGGCGTTGCACCGCGCATCATGGGGTTCGGCCCTGCACCGGCGACCCAAAAACTTTTGGCGCGCCTTGGGCTTACGATCGGTGATGTTGATGTGGTCGAACTGAACGAAGCGTTTGCCGCGCAGGCGCTTGCGGTGCTGCGCGCGCTGGGGTTGCCGGACGATGCCGATCACGTGAACCCCAATGGCGGTGCAATCGCTTTGGGGCATCCCCTTGGCATGTCAGGCGCAAGATTGGCATTAACTGCTGCATTGGAACTAAAAGAGCGCCAAGCCAAGCGCGCCCTTTGTACGATGTGCATCGGCGTGGGGCAGGGCATTTCTTTGATGTTGGAACGAGTAGAGTGATGGATGAAACACCGCCGCCTGTTTTGTTGGTCGAACACATACTGCCCGGCGTGGCACTGTTTCGTATCAACCGTCCTGAGGCAAAAAACGCGCTGAACATGGCAGTGCGCCAAGCGCTTGCATCCTCATTCGCGCAAGCCGCCAAGGATAAGAGTTTGCGTTGCATCGTGCTGACAGGTGATGAGAACAGCTTTGCCGCTGGTGCCGATATTCGCGAAATGGTCGATGTCAGCGGGATTGAGCTATATCAACGCCACAATGAACGTCTTTGGGCGGCCATTGCGGATTGCCCTTTGCCAGTTATTGCCGCCGTCAACGGGTTCGCTCTTGGTGGCGGAATGGAACTGGCAATGCATGCCGATATCATCGTTGCGGGCCAATCTGCACGGCTTGGGCAACCCGAGGTAAAGCTGGGGATTATGCCGGGGGCAGGCGGCACACAGCGGCTCGTCCGCGCGGTGGGTAAGTTTCAGGCGATGCGGATTTGTTTGACTGGCGATCTTTTTACGGCGGCGAATGCACTGAACATGGGATTAGTTAGCGCGGTCGTACCGGACGATGAAACCTTGCCCGAGGCGCTTCGATTGGCCGCGCAAATAGCCGCCATGCCACCGCTGGCCGTCGGGTTGATCAAAGAAATAATCTTGCAAGGGGCCGATATACCGCTGGCGGCGGCGCTTACGCTTGAACGCAAAGGCCTTCAGTTCCTGTTCGGATCAAGCGACAAACAAGAAGGCATGCAGGCCTTTCTAGAAAAACGTAAACCTCAATTTACAGGGTGCTGAGCTATGACCGATGAAGTGGTTCAGTTTTCAAAAACCGAAAACGTCGCACGGATTTGTTTGAACCGCCCAGCCAAATTGAACAGTTTGACTGCCGACATGCTTCAACAGATCAGTGTCACATTAGAGGAAGTTGCACGAGACAGCACCCTTAGTGTGGTGGTGATAGAGGCAAATGGCCGCGCCTTTTGTGCGGGGCAAGACTTGACCGAGCGGCGTGCCATTCTTGATGGTGCGCGCATCGACCTGGGCGATGCCCTAGACGTTGGTTTGAACTGTATCGTCAAGCAAATGGCGGCGCTTCCACAGGCTGTGGTTTGCGCCGTGCAAGGCGGCGCCGCAGGTGCGGGGGCAAACCTTGCTTTTGCCGCAGACATAGTCATCGCAGCCCAATCTAGCTGGTTCTCACAGCCGTTTTCTAAACTTGGATTGGTCCCCGATGCAGGGGGGACTTGGACTATTCCCCGCTTGGTTGGAAATGCCAAAGCGCGCGGTTTTATGCTGTTGGGAGAGCCTATATCGGCCCAAACAGCTGAAGGTTGGGGTCTGATTTGGGCTGTCGTTGAAGATAGCCAGCTGGCATCAGCTATTTCGGACGTGACGTCAAAGCTATCTTTGCAGTCAGCAATCGGCTTAAAGCTTACCCGAGAGGCTTTGTTGGCCTCTCAGCAGAACGATCTTTATGCACAACTCGATCTGGAGCGCGACTACCAGCGCGAGGCAGGTTTCACGCCCTTCTATCGCGAGCAAGTCAGAAAGTTCTTATCAAAATAACTAAAATAGCGGTCGGTTCTGGCACGCCATTGTTAGTTGCTAACGGAATCTATCATAACAAAGTGGCTTGGGCGGGGAAGGGGAAGCGTCGCTTGTACATTTGAATTGTCAGGGCACTGCCCTGCGGCAGCGATCTGAGGTTGTAAGTCGAATAACAACTGGGAGATATGCATCACCGAAATAGGCGGAAAGTGCGCCACATAGGCGCGCATCCATCGACTCCGACATTTTCTCCTTCGCTATTATTCTCTTCTCTACATTCAAAATTGGGGGCGAAATTGTCCGTCAGATCGCCATTGTCATCCAAGCGAAACTCTGAGATCGGCAAGTGCTTCGAGTTGTGCTCTGACATGGGTTTCCAGCACCCTTTGCATGATCGCTGCATCGATCACCACTGGCTGGCCAGATTGTTTTTTCACCTCTGCAGCCACTTCGGCGGCCATTAACGCCGCCACCCTGCTGGGCCAAGTCACCCAAGTGTCGCGCTCTTGCCGGGCCAAGCGGAATACCAGCGCTTCAGCCCTGGCGCGATCTACCAACGCACCCTTCTTCTTCTGAATTGCCAGTTGACGTTCCTGCGCCTGGTAAACGGTCAGCGCCGTCCGGGCTTTGAGATAGCTGTCAGTTCCGCCACTGCCTCTAGTCGGCATGCCAGCATCGCCGCCAAGTGAGCGTCGCTGCTGATCGGGGTCGGTCGTTTCCATTCGGCGCGCGTCGGATGCGACAGCGTTGATCGACCCGTCGGCATAAAACACTAGCCTGCCGCTGCGTTTGGCGTTCTGAACCGCCCCTCGCGACATACCAGAATGATTGGAATATTCCCGCTCGCTCATGCCGTTCATTGCCTGCTCCTATGCAATCAAAGCAATGATATCGCTTGTTATTTTGTTGATCAAGGGCTGCTTTAGAGCGACGCTGGCTTAAAGCGCGATGCAGTCTGCGACGCGAAACAGCAAGGAAACAGCCATGACCAACCGCCGTGTCACGGACAACGCCAAGGCCATTGACGCATTCGTTGCCGCTAAGTGCGAAATCGACGCTATGCTTGATCGGCTCACCGCCCTTAGCAACAATCATTTCGACTTACACCCGGACGAGATAAGCTGGGGTCATGTCGGCACCCTGACCCATTACGCCAGCGTGCTGCGCCAGATCACTGACAGCGCGTTCAAGAAAGGCGAACACAAGGAATAAGGTCGGACTATTTCCCGCAAGCCCCCAGCTGGGGGCTTGGCTGCGTAGCAGGCAACGCATCCCGCGTGGCTCAAGTGTGGAGCCAGAGATGCCGAAGTTCACCGTGACATTGATAGAAACCCTCATCCACCGCGTGATGATTGAAGGGGTAACTGAATCTGCAGCCATGCGCGCGGCTGAAATCTTCCTGGCCAAAACGGATCATTACGATGAATATATCTTTGTGGCCAGTGGCTATCAGGCCACCAACACGTAAGCCGCTCCTGTCGATGCCCAACCCAATGTGAAAGACGAGGCCATACATGCCGATTTACCGCGCCCAGCGCCCGTCAGATCGAACAGTGATGCCATCACTGCCGCATGTGACGCCGTACGCCTCGGCTCTTGCGATGATGCCATCGCCCAGCAATTGTGCATCGCGGCCTTTCTTGCCCAGAATGACATGTGAGGAGAACCAGTCATGACGAAACTGACCGCGACGCAAACCGTCATCCTGACCGCCAGTGCCCAGCGCCTCGGCAATATTGCCATGCCGTTGCCGAAGGGTCTGCATGGTGCTGCGGCGAAGATGGTCGTTACCAAGATGATCGAACGTGGATTGATAAAAGAAGTCGACGCCGACATTCGCAAAGGCGATCCCCTCTGGCGTGAAACCGGTGATGGCAACGGCTCAACGCTCAAAGTAACCAATGCGGGGCTGACCGCAATCGGGATCGTGCCGGAACCAATGCCTCCGGCAAATCATCTTCTGTCCAATGTTTCCAATCTCGCACGCCCCGTCTCACGCTCGGGCACCAAACAGGCAAAACTGATTGCCCTGCTGGAAGCGCCGGAAGGCGCAACCATGGAGGTCCTCATCGCCGCCACCGGATGGCAGGCTCATACATTGCGCGGTGCCATATCGGGAGCGCTGGGCAAGAAGCTCGGGCTCACAGTGGCCTCCGCCAAGGAAGAGGGCAGGGCCCGGGTGTACCGGATCAGCCGGTGACGCCATGCTGCTTGATCGCCCTTTCCAACGGTTTGACCGAAGGCGCAGCAGCCACCACGGCTGCGGGCAGTCGAACTTGACTATGTGGGCGGTGGCAGGCCACAGCGCTGTTTCTAAAGCCGCCGGATCTCGTAAGTTTGGCAGGCTGGATTTGGCCTGGTGGATTTGACCAAGTGGATTTGCTGGATTCCACAATAAATCCAGTATCCCAAAATGGTGAACGTATAAATTACTGATAATTATGTATTTATTTCCACTTCTTATCACCAAGTGGATTTGGGTGGATTCCCCCACGAAATCCACTTTCGCTAGCGAAATGCCGCGCTGCGCCCCCCCGCATACGTTCAGTGGCAGGGAGGAACCATGCGGAGGGGCAGTGGGCAGAAGGCTTACACTCCCACTTAAATGTACGAAGTGTGATCCGAGATAGTCAACTCTTTCAGAGAGTTGCGGCTTGCATATTCCATTTCCAAATTCAATGAGGATGAACTACTATTGACACCACGAAACTGTATACACTACTGTCTTCAGATGATGCGAATTTGTCAAATGCAGTGATTATAGGAAGGGTCGACTACAGTGGGCTTAGAAAAAGGCGGCAAAACGATCTACGGAGCCAATCTTGGGATATTGATGCTCGAAACGAAATTTCCGCGCATTCCAGGGGATATTGGCAACGCGACTACATGGCCCTTCCCTGTGCAGTTTCGGGTTGTCCGCGGCGCTACGCCAGATTTGGTTGTAAAGCATGATGCCCGCCTGTTGACTGACAAATTTATAGAGGCCGCGAAAGATCTTGTTGCAAGTGGTTGCGATGGTATCACAACCAATTGCGGGTTTCTGTCCATCGTCCAAGATAAATTGGCAAATGCTGTCTCGGTACCAGTCGCCACGTCATCTCTCATGCAGTTCCAAATGGTGCAAGCAATGCTACCAGCGGGTAAACGCACGGGCATCCTGACGATATCCAAGCAGACGCTGACGCCAGCACATTTAGAAGCTGCAAAAGTACCACTAGACACACCAATCGTCGGTACGGAAGGCGGTCGAGTTTTCACCCGCGACATTCTAGGCGACGCACCAGAGATTGACTTTGCAGCCTGCCGACTGGATATGATTGACGCCGCACGTCAATTGGTGACCGAGCACCAAGATATTGGTGCAATCATTTTGGAATGCACGAACATGACGCCCTACGCGGCCGATGTGCGCAAAATTACGGGTTTGCCCGTTTTCTCAATCTACAGCTTTATCCAATGGTTTCAGCATGCGCTTGTCCCGGACAGGTTTCCTGCCCATCTGGATGACCCATTGCTTGGGCTTGCTGGGAGATAGCCATGAACAATCCCATAGTTCTGGAGCGTTTAAACCACGGAGGGCTTGTCCTTTTTGGTTGCGGAAAAATGGGGTCCGCGCTCCTTCAGGGGTGGATTGATGCGGGTGTATCACCTCGGTCGATTATGGTAATGGATCCGCGGCCATCTGATTGGCTTTTGGAATTGCAAGCAAGAGGGCTCCAAATAAATGGTGATTTCAAGGCTGCCGCTGTTTGTGTTTTGGCTGTAAAGCCACAAATGATTACAGCGGCAAATGCTCTGACCGCTAGATCGGTTGGCAGCACTTTATTCATCTCAATCGCTGCGGGAACAACGCTAATGTCGCTGGCAACCATTCTAGGGTCGGGCGCACCAATTGTGCGGGCCATGCCGAACACCCCGGCGGCTATTGGTCAAGGTGTGACCGCAATTAGTGGTAATCAAAACTGCACGGCGGACGACCTAGATCTCGCACAAGCGATGCTGGAAGCCGTAGGACAAGTTGTTAGGTTGGAAAGCGAAGATCAGATGGATGCTGTCACGGGCGTTTCCGGGTCTGGTCCGGCTTATGTGTTCTACATGATCGAGTGTCTTGCGGCAGCTGGCCGCGCTGAAGGCTTGCCCGCCCCTATTGCGATGCAGCTTGCGAAGGCAACCATTTCGGGGGCTGGTGCATTGGCCCAAGAAGCGGCAGAGAGTGTTTCGCAGCTTCGAGAGAACGTGACATCACCTTCTGGAACAACCGCTGCTGGGCTTAAGGTTCTTATGGCGCAAGGTAGTGGCCTTCTCCCCTTGATGTGCGCAACGGTTCATGCGGCAACACTGCGTAGCGTTGAGCTGGGGTCTGGTCAATCATCAGGGACATAGAGCTGCGAATAAGCAACGCGAACTAATTCTACCGTTTGCTCGCTACGGCGCTCGATGTGGTTACGCAATGCAGAAACCGCTCCGTCTGTGTCGCGCGTTCTGACCGCCTCTAAAATAACACGGTGAGCAGACATCGACGTATTATCGCTTGCGGAATTGCCCTTTTGATCGCGAAGCTGACGATGATTAATGATCCTGACATAACGAATCCGTTCATTCGTGATTGCGAGAAATTTTAATATTTCCTCGTTACCTGAAAGTGCCGCTAGCTTCTGGTGGAACTCTTCGTCCATTCGCAACAATTCATTAAGGTCAGTGCAAACGACATAGGATTTCTCAACCTCGTTAAGATAGTTCACCACGTCGAGAATTTCGGAGGTTGTAGCATTTTCGATGGCTCGCACGACGGCTTCCGTTTCGAGAGCGCATCGCAGCTGATAAAGTTCCAGTATCTTGTTGGGGCTCAATGGTCGGCAGAAAAAGCCCTTTCCTAAGACAAAAGTCAAAAATCCCTCCGCTACTAAGCGATTGAGGGCCTCGCGGAGCGGGGTTCGACTGACATTCATTTTAGTCGTGAGGGCGGTTTCATTTATACGCTCACCGGGCTTGAAAACGAAGTCGGTCGCCATCTGGCGAAGCGTTAAGTAGACTCGATTTACACTGCTTTCCGACATACCCATTCGTTCCTTAAGCTTGCTACTTCAAACGTACTTACTCAAAATAAGATGGCAAGGAAAGAATTGTCTTCAGATTTGAGAACTTTTCTGTATACAGTTCGGAATGCAGGGTTATTGCCGAGCGATTCGTGGATGAGAAGTAGCATGACTAGACCAAACACACGGCAAGTGATCGTAGTAGGTGCTGGCATTATTGGCGTGTCCGCAGCGCTATGGTTGGCGCGCGGCGGCGCAAACGTGACTGTGGTTGATCGCGAAATCCCCGGCAGCGAAAAGTCGACATCTTTCGGAAATGCTGGCGTGCTCGCCGCATGTTCTGTGGCGCCCGTAACGGCGCCGGGCATGATATTGAAAAGCCCAAGAATGCTGCTTAACCCCAATTTCCCACTATTCTTGCGGTGGTCGTACTTGCCCCGCCTTACGCCTTGGTTACTGAAGTACCTATCCAACGCCAACGATGAGGATACACGCCGCATTGCACGCGGAATCGCTCCATTAACCTATGACACAGTAGATCAGCATCGTGCTCTGACCAAAGGGACGGCAGCGGCCGAGTGGTTAACGTCGTCTGACTACAGCTTCGTGTACCCCAATCGGGCAGCATTCGAGGCAGACCATTACACATGGATGCTGCGAAAAACCGCAGGGTTTGAGCCTGAAGTGATTGAAGAGGGCGCTGTTCAAGAATTTGAACCAAACCTTTCGCCTGATTTGAAGCTTTTGGCCGTTATGCGTGATCACGCCTATGTCAGCGATCCGGGCTCGTATATCGTAGCGCTGGCTCAGGAGGCTGAAAAACTTGGCGCAAAGTTCGTGCAGTCTGAGGTGACTGACTTCACTTTCGAAGATGGCCGAGTGAGCGAAGTCATCACTAAGGACTGCACGCTCACATGCTCCGAGGTGATCCTTGCAACAGGTGTATGGTCTGGGCTGCTAGCAAAGAAGCTTGGCATCAAGGTGCCGCTGGAAACAGAGCGTGGCTATCACATTGAATTCCGTGACCCACTCAACGGCCCACGTTCGCCGCTAATGGTTACGACCGGAAAATTTGTTGCAACGCCAATGAAAAACGGCCTGAGATGTGCTGGCATCGTCGAGTTCGGGGGGGTGAACGCTGGCCCGTCAAAGGCGCCACTTGATCTCTTGCGACGTAAAGTCAAAGAGAGTTTTCCTAACCTTACGTTTGAAGGCGAAACGCCGTGGCTTGGTCACCGACCTGCGCCTTCAGATAGCCTACCTCTCATTGGAGAGATCAAAAATACAGGGGTCTTTGCGGGATTTGGTCATCACCATATTGGCTTGACCGCGGGCCCCAAAACCGGGCGCATTCTTGCGGGTATTATATTTAACCGTAGAGAAAACATTGACCTAACCGCATATGATCCAATGCGATTTTAGACCCCGTTCCAGAAACGAACCCTGCAAACAGGGAATATAACCAGAGCAACAAGGAGAAAAATATGTCGAAAACCATCCAAACGATTGCAATTGGCTTTGTCGTCGCCGCCGGTGCGACTGTTTCTGCGTCCGCAGAAACTTGGGATATGCCAATGGCTTATCCAGCAACAAATTTCCAGTCGGAGACTGGCGCCAAATTTGCTGAGTGCGTGACACTGGGCACCGGCGGCGTGTTGGAAATTCAGACCCACGCTAACGGTTCACTTTATTCAGGTGCAGAAATTAAACGTGCCATTCAGACTGGGCAGGTGAATATCGGCGAGCGGCTGCTGTCGGGCAATCAGAATGAAAATGCACTTTTCGGGTTTGATTCAATTCCCTTCCTTGCAACCTCGTTTGCTGATTCCGAGAAGCTTTGGGAAGCAGCCAAGGGCCCGTTGTCAGAGCTTCTAGAAAGCCAGAACCTGCATCTTCTCTATTCGGTGCCGTGGCCGTCGCAGGGTTTGTATTTTAACCGTGAGGTGAATTCACTTGCTGATGTCAAAGGCCTTAAATTCCGCTCTTACAACACCGCATCCGCGCGTATGGCGGAGTTGGCTGGAATGCTGCCGGTTCAGATTGAGGCAGCTGAACTTAGCCAAGCCTTTGCGACCGGCGTCGCAGAAGGCATGGTTTCATCTGGGTCTACTGGTTACGATAGCAAGGTTTGGGAAAGCTTGTCGCACTACTATGCAGTTGATGCTTGGCTTCCACGCAATTACGTCATGGTCAATAAAGATGCATGGAACGGTCTGGACAGTGCGACGCAGGGCATCCTCAATGGCTGCGCCTCCTTGGCCGAATATGCAGGCGATTGGCGTTCGATCCAGTACAATGAGTTCACCGTCGGTGAACTTGCCAAGAACGGCATGACCACCGGGCCCGCAAGCCCTGAACTGGCAGCTGAACTGGCTAAGATTGGTGAAACGATGACGGCAGAGTGGCTGGAAACAGCTGGCGATGAAGGCAAGAAAATCGTCGAGGCATTCAAAGCGTCAAAGTAGTCTCCCCCCCAGGTGCGATCCATTGAAAACCTCATGGGGTCGCACCGACAAGTTCGGAGTGCGGTCGTGGCATTATTAAGATTTTTGCGAATGTTTCTCGATACAGTCTACGTAGCAGCGGGTTTTCTAGCCGCCATTTTCCTGTTGATGATCTTAGGTTTTGTCACTCTTCAAATGGTGGGGCGATGGAGCGGAGAAATCATCACCGGTGCGCCCGACTTCACGGGCTACTGTATGGCAGCGGCGTCTTTCTTGGCCTTGCCCTATGCTTTAAACAGCGGAAGCCACATACGCGTCAGCCTGATGCTTAATGCCTTAGGGCGTCTGCGCATCGCTGGCGAACTGTGGTGCTGGGGAATCGCCAGCTATCTGACGTTTCTATTTGCACGCTACGGGGTCAAGCTGACCTACGAAAGCTACAAGTTCAATGACATCAGTCAGGGCCAAGATGCCTGGCCGATCTGGATACCTCAGATGTCCATGGCAATCGGGACGGTGCTGCTGGCAATCTGCTGCTTCGATAACCTGATTACCACCTTCCTGACGGGCAAAGACAACATTCGACCCTCTGTGGTCGACTCGCACTCGGAGTAATGCCATTGGAACAATTCTATCTCGTTTTCATCTTTCTCTTCGCCTTGTTTCTTCTGCTTGGGACGGGCGTATGGGTTGGCCTAGCGCTGTTTGGTGTCGCCTATCTTGGCCTTGAGTTGTTCACCACCCGACCAGCAGGCGACGCTATGCTGACCCGGATTTGGACAGGTTCTTCTAGTTGGACAATCACAGCACTGCCGCTGTTCATTTGGATGGGAGAAATTTTGTTTCGAAGTCGGTTATCGCAAGATATGTTTCGGGGTCTCAGCCCATGGATGCAGCGGCTGCCAGGAGGGTTGGTGCATGTGAACATCGTCGGCTGCACCATCTTTGCCGCTGTTTCTGGGTCGTCTGCGGCAACGTTGACAACGGTTGGTAAAATGTCCATCCCAGAGCTTCGAAAGCGACACTATCCCGAATACATGATCATAGGTACGTTGACCGGTGCGGCCACCCTTGGGCTAATGATCCCACCTTCGCTAACATTAATTGTTTATGGCGTCGCGGTTGAAGAAAGCATTTCCAAGCTATTCATGGCCGGAATTATACCGGGTATAGTATTGGCTGGAATGTTTATGATCTATGTAGCGGCTTGGTCTTTCGTCCGCCCGAGCGAAGTTCCTGTAATCGCTGACCGTATGACATTCAAAGAAAAGGTGAAAGAAAGTCGATTTCTCATTCCAATCATTCTACTGATCCTCGTGGTGATTGGTTCGATGTACGGCGGGTATGCAACTGCGACCGAAGCCGCGGCTATCGGTGTGATTGGTGCTTTTGTCTTGGCAGCTGTGCAAGGATCGCTCTCTAAAAAGGCGTTTGTTGAAAGCCTGCTCGGGGCAACGCGGACCTCTGCGATGATCGCCTTTATCCTGATGGGTGCCACCGCACTAACGCTTGCGATGGGCTTTACGGGGCTGCCGCGCGTCCTCGCCGAATACATCGACAGCCTCCATCTATCGCGGTTCTCGTTGCTGCTTGCTTTGATGGTATTCTATATCATCTTGGGCATGTTTTTGGACGGCATTTCATCGGTTGTTCTTACGATGGCCATTGTGCAGCCCATGGTGGAGGGTGCTGGGATCGACCTTATTTGGTTTGGTATTTTTATCGTGATCGTTGTTGAAATGGCCCAAATTACGCCGCCGATTGGTTTCAACTTATTCGTGATGCAGGGCATTACTCGACATGAGATGGGCTATATCGCAAAAACAGCTATACCGATGTTCCTGATTATGGTGCTGATGGTCTTTGTGATGATCACATTCCCGGAACTCGCAACCTACTTACCAGACAATATGCGCAATTCGGTTGGCAGTTAAATGGCCATTTCTTCCACTCAATTTCACTCCGCAAAGGAAGCTTTAGTGACCAGAACTAAGATCATTGCTGCAGTGGATTTGTTACACAAAGTGTCGGATAGCAAAGTTGTAAATGAGGCCATTTCTCTCGCTGAGAGCCATAGTGCAGAAGTTATTCTGGTGTTTGTCATTCCCGATCAGCAAAATAGCTATGCTCAGGCCTACATCCCGAAAGAGATGCATGACAATGTCCTTGCCGAAGCCAAGCGCGATTTGGCCTCATACGAAGCCAGCTTTGATTGGCGCGGGGTCGAACATGAAACGCGTGTTTTGCGCGGCGTGGTCTACGAAAAGCTGATCGAATGTGCGGATAATACATCAGCAAAGTTCGTGGTTATTGGTGCGAACCGCCCTTCGGTCAAAGACCTTTTTATCGGCCCAAATGCTGCGCGAGTTTCGCGCTATGCATCCTGCAGCGTCCTTGTTGTACGCCAATAAGTTTCCCCATTTTCAAATCAACTAATGGAGTTTCACATGAGTGATCACAAGATCCAAGAGCTTCGCATTCACAGAATATCAATCCCGGCCAAAGCCGTGCACTCGCACGGCAGCGGGGATGTTGCTGGGATTAGCGTAGTTATCCTTGAAATCATTACCAATACGGGCATCACTGGCTGGGGAGAGGCGTCGCCTTGGCCGGTTTTTACCGGAACCGCCGAAGGAAATGCTGCTGCGCTTCACGTTCACCTGCGGCCTCACCTAATTGGGCAGGATCCAATCCAGGTCGAAAAGCACATGAATATGGCTGACAAGGTAATAGTCGGCCATCCCGAGGCAAAGGCCGCTCTTGAGATGGCATTGCTTGACATCACTGGGCAGATCAGCGGCCTGTCAGTTTGTGAAATTGTGGGCGGGAGAATGCGCGACAGTATGGGAATGAGCTTCTCAATCGCTAATCCTAACTTTGGTGCAGACCTCGATGATATCGCCGCAATGTGGGAAGACGGTGTGCGAATTTTCAAATTCAAAACCGGGTTCGCCGGGCATCAATTCGACCTTATGCGATGTCAAAAGCTACGCGAAATCTACGGCGATGAAGCGGACATTCGCATTGACTACAATCAGGGCCTTCCAGCATATGATGCCGTGCGATGTATCCGTGACCTGGAGGCGTTCCGTCCAACCTTTATCGAACAACCCGTTAAAATGCACGAGCGTGATGCGTTGGCCCACATCACTCATGTCATCGACACGCCGATCATGGCCGACGAAAGTGTTTTCGACGCCAAGGGTGCGCTATACGGTGCTCAACATCGCATTGCCGATATTTTCTCGCTCAAGATAATGAAATCTGGCGGCATTCGGCGTGCGCTTGAAGTCGCCGCTATCGCCCGTGCTGCGGGGATTGAAATCTATGGTGGGTGCATGTTCGAGACCGGCTTGGCTCATGCCGCTGGGGCGCATTTGATGGCCGCTGTGCCTGACTTGCTGCTGCAATGTGAATTTTACATGGCAACTTACTACGCGAAGGAAGACATCCTGACTGAGCCATTCCCGGTCAAAAATGGCCGGGTGCATGTGCCAAGCGGTCCAGGCTTGGGCGTTCAGGTTGATCACGCAATGCTAGCAAAATACGCCGTTGCCGAGCCGCTTTGTTAATGGCGAAAACACATGAGTTCTCGTTTTACGCAGTGCAAACGCAAGATAGAAGTTTCTGAAGGGACTGAGAAGTGAATAATATTGAACCAAAACGGATGAATGGTGCGCAGATCATTCTTAAAATGCTCGAATTGCATGGCGTGAAACATGTATTTGGTCTCCCCGGTGAAACTACAATCGGTTGGTATAAGGAATGGCGTGAACACAGCGACATCGAGTTCGTAATGACCCGTGACGAAAGGACTGCGTCCTATGCCGCAGAAGCTTATGCCAAAATCACTGGCCGTCCCTGCGTGCTCGAGGCACCAAGCCCTGGCGTTACCCACTGCACCCCTGGCATCACGGAGGCCTATCTGAGTTCGGTCCCAATCATTTTTTTTAGCTCCGACATCCCCATCAACCAGGACAAAAAGCATGGGCTGACCGGGATCGATCAAACTAAATTGTACGACAGCATAACCAAAGAATCATTTGTTCTGACCAATGCTAAGGAAATTCCTTTCCTGTTACGACGTGCCTTCCGTGTGGCCACATCAGGTCGCCCAGCACCCGTGCATATACGAGTGCCCATCAATATTTTTGGGGAAGAAGCAGAGATTAGCGACCTCTATGCAGAGCCCGAATACAGCTATTATCCCGCCCATCGTCCCGTTGCGGATCATAGTAAAATACGCGCAGCTATAGACATTCTACTGAAGGCCAAGAAGCCAGTGATCATTTGCGGGCAAGGTGGCCTGATCTCCAAAGCGTCTGAAATCATTCTGGAACTAGCTGAGCTTTTGCAAATACCAGTGGGCACCACAACACCGGGTAAAGGTACAATTCCAGAAAACCACCCTTTAGCTTTGCGTGTAATCGGTGGACGCGGTGGCATGGAGTATTCAAACCAATTCGTCTTTGATGCAGATACTATCTTCTTCATCGGCAGCAACACTGACAGCGCAGCGACAGATCATTGGAAGCTCTACGGCGATCCAACCTCGAAAACATTTATGCATTTGGATATTGCAGAAGCGCATGTAGGGAACAATTTTCCGCTTGCAGTCGGGATGGTTGGAGATGCACGCGCAAGTCTGGAATATATGGTTGAGCTGATCAAGGCTGAGCATCCATATCTGAAAAGGCCACTTGTCGATCTTAATCCAATCAAGAAAACGGCGCTCGATAAGGTTTTTAACTCCAACATCCCGATGCCCGAAGGAACGATCTCGCCGGTGAAGCTGTCGCAGGCATTGGACAAGATTCTGCCAGCCAATGCTATTGTGACATCCGAACCCGGCGTTAGCGCGATTTATCCATCTGCCCTATTAACAATCAAGGAGCCTGGCCGTCGGTATATCACGAACTATTCGATGGGCGCGTTGGGATACTCAGTGCCCGCGGGTCTTGGTGCCTCTTATGCTTCGGATGGTCCAATTATCTCTTTTACGGGTGATGGCTCTTTCGGTTTTGTCATTGGCGACATGGAAACAATCAAACGCAGCAACAAAAACGTCACGATCATACTGACGCGGAATGACACCTTTGGGTGGATCCGTGGCGAAGCAATACTGCTCGATGACGTGGACGAGCCTTGGTCAACTGATTTTGGTAGTGTGGATTATGTGAAAATCGCAGAAGCCTTTGGATTCAAAGCCGCTAGAATTACAAATGAAGGTGAAATTGAATCCACCCTTTTCGAAGCCATACAAAACCCAGGTGCAAATTTCATAGAAATCATGGTTCCTTCTCAAGATAAAATTGTCCCGTTTGTTCCATCGTGGGTGAGAGCCGCCAAAGCCAAGAATCTGCCCTACTTCTACTGAAACTTCCGGCTCCAACGCGTAGTTCTGTTGTTGGGGCCCAAGCTCATGGTGCTAATAGAGATTTCTTGAGCACTATGAAAAAGGTTCGCTTATTGCACGTAGCGTTCTTGGAACTGAAAGTGCCGGGTTGTCCCAAGGACGCACCTTCGGCATCGCCTCCGTCACCTCAATATCTCGTAGCATCCGCCCCACCACCAACCCATCGCGCACCCAATCCAACGCCTGCCACCAATCCTCATAGCCACGCCGGGCAGATGCGATCTGTTCCGGATGTGGCCGCCAGGTGACCGGACACGCCAAGACCTCAACCGTGCGCCATTTGCCCCGGGTCAGGACCTGTTCGGTGCCAACGACAATGGTGGTCGCCCGCTCGCCATGCTGGTTACTCTTGATCTCCACCGGCACGCAGCGCGGCACAACGCCGGGCATCCAGTCGGGTGTTATCCCGGCGCGGGCCAATTCTGCCACGCTGATCGCCATGCGAATGCCGCCGAGGCTTTCCGGCATGCCCGCGACGGTGGCCGCCACGACCTCGGCATCGGCATGGGTGTAACTTCCCATTTTGTGCTTGCCGCCATCCACTTTGCATCCCAGCGCAGCGCGCTGCAGCAGGACATATTCCAGACCAAAGCCGAAACCCTCCTCGACCACATCCTTGCGCACCGGAAGTTCCAGCTGCGCCTTTTCCACCCGGAATGCCCATTCCAGTACCGCCTGTACGCCCAGCGCGTGTTTTGTGCGGGTACCGCGATTGTTGATCGATCGTTGCATGGTCATCGCACACCCCGCATCCGGAGCCGTTCGGCTGTGACCAGCCCACGCCCCAACATGGCATCGCGGACGGTGTTGTTGATGGCGCTGACGGGCAGGTAGCGATCAGAATTGATGATGTCGGCGTAGAACACCGGTAGATCGACGATGGGCTTCGCGGTCGACACCGGATCGTGTTTGCGCTTGTGGCGCTTTCGACGCGCATCATCCGTCTTGCGCTGGGCTGCACGCTGCATTGCGCGGTCCAGCGCCTTAGGCCCATCGGGCGGTTCGGGATGATCCTTGCGCGTGTCCTTGGCCGCCGCGACGATCTCAGCTTCGGTTAGCCCCAGCTCTGTGCGCCAACGCTGGATGTGTAGCCGAGGCGGATAACCTTGCCACCAGCCGGGTAGCGCAGCAGGGTCCAGACGCAGCGCCAAAATCAACTCTGCGAAAAACCGATCAAAATCGAAATCGCGCGCTTGCGCGTCCTCCTCCTCCTTTACAGGTTTACTTAAGGGTTCTCTTACAAGGTTAGTCTCCGGATTCCGGAGATGGCTTTGGGCAAAATCCGGAGATGGGATTGCCGAAAAGCCGGAGATGGCCCTATCTCCGGAATCCGGAGTTAGGTCGGCGCGTTGTTCTGTCTCCGTTCCACAAAAGCCGTGTCCGGTTTCCGGAGTTGGCTTTTGTGGAAACCCTTCTTCAAACCCCAAGATGTAGCGTGTCGCTTGGCGTTTGTGGGTGCGCGGATCATGGGTGCGGATTCGGTGGATCAGACCTAGCTCTTCCAACTTGGCGAGATGTTGGTTCAGTGCCGAGATCGACATTTCCGCATCGTCCGCAAGCCGGGCCTGCGTCGGGAAACAGCCGAAGTCGGGGTTGTGCCGGTCGCAGAGGAACCACAGCACGATCTTGGTGGCAGGCTTCAACCCGCGTTGCTGAATGGCCCAGACGGTTGCCTTGTGGCTCATGATGCCACCCTCCGCGCTGGGCGGACACGGCTGGTGAACCCATTGTCCGCCAGGGCGGCCAGCGCATCATCGACTGACCGGACCAGCGCCCAGCAGAAGCCTTGGGCGCAGACCGTGTCGCGAAACACCTCCTGTGATTTGCGCAAGCGGCCGGTTTCGCTTTTGACCTCCAGAAACAGCACGCGGCCGCCAGAAATCGCAATTAGATCGGCAAAGCCGGAATGGACGCCCATACCGACCAAGATCGACTGACGCTTGGCACCACGCGGCCCAGCTTCGGTCACTTCGTTGGCGCAATGGTGCCTGCCATATCTTGAGCATGCTCGTAACTCGCAATTAGCGGATTCTTCGATGCTTGCAGCAATATCTGCTGGCCGCGGTTCGCTGTGATCCGCTCGCGCCAAACGGCCACAACAAAATGAATGTGATAGGCTTCCTCGTCTGCATGACCGCTGACATAGCGCAACTCGCCGTTCGGAAAATTCTGCTTCAAGAATGCTAGGGCGGTTTTGCGGAATTCAGCGACCTTTTCAGGATCCCACTCCCCGTGGCCTGTCCCGCTGAGAACGGCAGTGCAAAAGTGAGCCACGGAAGTGGCGTGATAATCTCGCTGCGGGCAGCGTAAAATGTTGCCACTT
>NZ_JBGQOQ010000032.1:0-37305 GCF_052119765.1 Pseudorhodobacter sp. W20_MBD10_FR17
ATTTGAAGCAAAGGAGGCATAAAACCAAACGCGAGAAGCGACATACCGCGCCCGCAAAAAGTTGCCGTACCGACCACAGCGGCAGGCAATCGACAAAACCCGAGCGATCTACATGCGAGCCCTACGCATCGCGAATATCACCTTCGGGACGTCGACGCCTTGGATGCCGAGATGAAGCACCAAATGGGATGACTTCGAAAAGAACCTTGCAGGTGGTCGATACACGAGACAATATCAACGAGCGCAGATGATCAATTAAAGAACCTACCTGCCAATGCGGCGGGGCTTCCTGTATCTGGTCGCGATCATGGATTGGCACACGCGCAAGGTGCTGGCGTGGCAAATATCGAACACACTGGAGGCTGAGTTTTGCGTCGATGCACTGAACGAGGCCATTAACAAGTTTGGCCCGCCAGAGATCATGAACACCGACCAGGGCAGCCAGTTCACATCCTCTGTCTGGACCGATCGTTTACGACGGTCGGGCGTGCGTATCTCAATGGATGGCAAGGGGCGGTTCCTCGACAATATCTTTGTCGAGCGGCTTTGGCGGAGCCTGAAATACGAATGCGTCTATCTGCACGCCTGGGAGACCGGATCAGAGGCAAAGACTGGCATCAGGAAATGGATGGACTTCTACAACCACAAGCGTCCACATTCCGCCCTTGGCGGCAAACCACCCGCTGTGATCTACTGGCAGCAAAATGAGACAACCAACCCGGATCAGCAGGAGCGAAGAGTAGCTTAAATCACGCCAGAAACTGTCCAACAAATGGGGAGTAGCTCACGGTTTAGCCCCACCACGATAGCAGACATTAGCCGCCATGCAGCATCCGACACATTGGGCTCGAACCGGACCTCGCCATTAGGTTAACACCGCCGGAACAGAAGGTGAAACTGAATCCCCATTGGCTGCTGATGAGAAAGATCTCTCTTGGTTGGGGCCGCTATTATTTGTTTAAATTTAGGAGATGCTGTTCAGGCGTTTCATTAGACCGTCTAAAAGCTCTGCGTGAAGGTTGCCAACTAACCGAGCCGCATGCGACAACGGGCGACGGGCATCGACAACCAAGCTCAAAGACTGCGATTTAATACCGGTATCTCTGATCGGGACGAAACTTAGATCACCCGCAAGAAGTTCGGTTGCGACATCCATCTTTGATGTGAAAGCCATCAGTTTTCCATCGCGCAGGGCTTGTTTGAGCAGCTGTTGAGAGTTGGTTACAAGGACAGGCTTTACCGGATTAAACAGCCAGCCATAACTGCGCTCAAGGTATGCGCGAACGGGCAAAATTTCACTTTGGGCGGCAATCGGGTTTTGCGCAGCATCCTTCAACGTCACAAAAGGGGCCTGCCAAAGCCGGTGGCCGGGCCCGACGACACAACCAAACGGTAGTAAAGTCGACCATAGCACGTGCCGCGTCTTATCTGCCGACATGTTGAAAGCGACTGCCAGATCAACTGTCGCCTGATCGAGCTCGTGCGCGGCCTCGTGGGGAGTCATGATATTCACCGCAAGGTTAATACCGGGATGCTGCGCGCTCAGGGTACTTACCAGTTCCGGCAATACAGAGTTGGACAAGCTATCCATTGCAGCCAGACGTACGGTTCCGCGCGCGACGCCGCGCATCTGACGCAGCTCGTCTGCCAAACGGTCTTGATCTGCCCGCCAGCGACGCGCCATCAGGATCATACCTTCACCTGCGGCAGTCAACCGCATCCCGCGCGGATGGCGTTCAAACAGTGGCGTTTCACATTCATCTTCCAACTTGATGATTTGCCGGTCTATTGCAGATGCCGCAATTCCGACTTCGCGTGACGCGGCCTGCACTGAGCCGAGGCGCGCAATCGCTTCAAGGTACTGCAGAGAGCGAGGGTAGATATGTAGGGGCATATGCAGCCTATAAATTACCATTCTAATTTTTAGTATGCATAGTCACTTTTATTGAAATAGTTGGCAATGGTTTTCGCGCGTATCCTTGAAAAGAATCAAGGGGAAAGCCTATGTTGCAGTCAACTCCAGTTACCCTCACCATAGCAGCTCTTAACGGTGCCAGTGCAGTTGAGGCTACACAAATGATCGGACGCATCACCGAGCGATCTGAATGGCTGGCAGGCCGCTTAGCTGCACAACGCCCCTTTACTGATGTCGCTGATCTTGCCGATCGGCTGCAAACCTTAATACTCAACCTGACGCGGGAGGAGCGTCTGGTTCTCCTGCGAGCACACCCAGAACTCGCGACGCCCGAGCCTGGCATCATGACAGATGCTTCTAAATCCGAACAAAAACGTCTGGCTCTTGGCAACCTGAATGCAGAGATGGCCAATAGGTTGACGTTTCTGAACGGCGCCTATCAAGAACATTTCGGTTTTCCGTTCATCATCGCCCTGCATGCATTCAAAGACGTCGAAAGCATTGTCGCTGTTTTTGAAGGCAGAATGCAGAACGCCCCAGACGTGGAAATTGATCGGGCACTAAATGAAGTTGTTTCTGTCGCGCGTGCACGGTTGACTCGACTTTTCGGGACTACTGAAAGCGTCGTCGGTGAGGTGGCGTTTTGATGCCGTCCCATCAAACAATCAGAAAAGGCAAATCAATGAGACAGTTCCTGCTTAATGTGCGCCGGCCGAAAGATGCCGATCACCCTCCCCACGCTTGGATCGGTGCGCTCGGGGGCGTTGGGCTGCTGGTGCTGAGCATCGCCTTTGTGATGGGTGGGATAAAAATGGGTGTTGGTGTACCAAGGCGCCTTGGTACAGGAGCTTTTCCCGTTATCACCGGTATCGCGCTTGCCATGCTTTCGGTTGCGATCATAATCAATGATCTGCGCGACACCGGCGATGCCGAGCAGCCAGATTGGGTGTCTTTCCTCGCCATTGGTGCAGCACTAGCGATCTTCGCGCTCGCTTCAGAGTATTTTGGGCTCATCCCAGCCGTCTTTTTGACAGTTGTCGTGGCCAGTCTGCCAGACACAAGCCTGCGGTTTGTCGGCAAATTGCTTTTGGGCGCACTGATCGCCCTTGGGTGCTGGGGGCTGTTCATCGGCCTTCTGGATCTTCCATTTCAAGCATTTAGGAGGTTCTGAGTTATGGATATTTTTGCCAATTTTGGTAGCGGCCTACTCGTCGCCATTGAACCCATGAACCTTCTTTACTGTTTTGTCGGCGTATTCCTTGGCACCTTTATCGGAGTACTTCCTGGAATTGGCTCTATGGCTGCCATCTCGATGATCCTGCCACTCAGCTTCTATCTTGAGCCGACCTCGGCGCTGGTAATGATTGCTGGTGTTTACTATGGGGCAGAATATGGCGGTTCCATCGCTTCTATCTTGATGAATATCCCTGGTACACCATCGTCATCAATCACCTGTATTGATGGCTATCCGATGGCCCGCGAAGGTCGCGCAGGCATCGCTTTGTTCACCAGCGCAATTGCCAGTTTTGGCGGTGGCATGATCGGTATGGTCGTGATGGCCGTGCTCGCCCCTGCACTGGCCTCGCTCGCGCTCAACTTTGGACCGACGGAGTACTTTGCCGTCATCCTGCTGGGGCTAGTCTCGGCCTCTGCCGTATCTAATGGTAGCCCTATCAAAGGGGTGGCCATGGTCGTGGCGGGCTTGATGCTGGGGACAATGGGGGTCGATATCACGACTGGCACCGAGCGCTTTACACTTGGCATCCCCGAGCTGCGGGATGGCGTCAACCTTGTGGTCGTCGCCATGGGTCTCTTTGGTGTCGGCGAGTTGATTGTATCGATCAAAGCCAATGCCAGTGGCGCGCATCAGACCAACATAGACTACAAACAATTTTATCCAAACCGTGCGGAATGGAAGTCGATCTTAAACCCTATCCTGCGCGGGGGCGCCATCGGCAGTTTCTTCGGGGCGCTGCCCGGAACCGGCCAAACTGTCGCTTCTGCTGTGGCTTATGCTGTTGAAAAAAAGGTGTCTCGCAATCGCGGAAACTTTGGCAAGGGCGCGATCGAAGGCGTAGCGGTACCCGAATCTGCGAATAATTCGGCAACCCAGACCGCCTTCATTCCTACATTAACGCTGGGCGTGCCTGGCAGCGCGTCAATGGCATTGGTGATCGGCGCGCTGATGATCCACGGGATCACTCCGGGCCCACGGCTACTGGTCGAGCACGCGGATTTGTTCTGGGGTCTGGTTGCCAGCTTTTTGATCGGCAATTTGATGCTGCTGGTGCTTAATATTCCGATGATCGGGCTCTGGGTCCGGTTGCTGCAAATCCCGTATAAGTACATGTATCCGACTATAATCGTGCTTATCTGCATGGGCGTCTATTCGGTCAACAATAATGTCTTCGACATCTGGCTGACATTGGCCTTTGGTTGGGCAGGCTATCTGATGCGTCTGTTCCGCTTTGAGCCAGCACCTTTGCTAATCGGCTTTGTGCTTGGCCCAATGATGGAAGAACAGCTTCGACGCGCCATGCTGCTCTCGCGGGGCGACCCTCTCGTGTTTCTCACGCGCCCTATCAGCGGCGTACTGATAGCGATCACTGTCGCATTGCTGGCATGGACCTTCATCTCGGCATTGCGTGCACAACGCGGTAATCGCGGCTCACGGCGATCGGCAGAATAACCAGCGCATTTATCATCCCAACCTCTCCAAACCTCCTAGAAAGGCATAACTGACCATGACATCCTCAGCCATCAAAAGCACCTTCGCTCTAACTGCGGCTCTTTTTTGCGGCACCGCCGCATATGCAGACCCCGGCGCATGGAGTACCGAGCCGGTGCGCATTGTCGTTACCTTCCCGCCGGGCGGGACCAGTGATCTTGTCGCCCGCATCGTTGCGCAATACTTAGAAAGCGAGTTCGGCCAAAAGGCCGTGGTCGACAACCGTCCCGGCGCAGGCGGCACAGTGGCTGCAGATTACGTTGCTCAACAAGCGCCTGATGGAACCACATTAATCCTCGGAAACAACGCACCTTTCACCATAGCGCCAACTCAGTTCGAAACGCTCCCCTATGATCCGGTCTCCAGCTTTACCCATATCGCCAACCTCGGTGCCTCCACTCCGGGGCTCTTTGTGCAACCTTCGCTTGGAATAAGCGATCTGGATGGTTTTATTGCTAGGGCCAATGCCGAAGGCATCACCTATGGCTCTTCCGGCGTCGGCTCAATCACCCATATCCTTGGGCAAGCGGTCGATACCGCTATGGGTATCGAAACGATCCATGTACCCTATCAGGGCAGTGCACCTGCTATTCAAGACTTCCGCGCTGGGGTGCTTGAAGCGTTCTATGACTCTATGGCGCAGAATTCGGCAATGATCGAAGACAAAGAGGTCGTCCCACTTGCTGTTGCTGCACCTGAACGGTCCAAGCGTTTCCCCGACATCCCCACGTTCCGCGAACAAGGTTATGACGTAGTGATTGAGAATTGGACCGGCCTTTCCGGACCCGCAGGTATGGATTCTGAAATGGCGCAAACGATACACGACTCGGTAGAGCAGATCATGGCTATGCCCGCGGTGATCGAACAGATGGACCAATGGGGGATTGCCCATACCGAAATGTCCAGCGAAGGGTTCACTGCCTTTGTGGCAAACACGATCTCGGTGTGGCAGCCGTTGATCGAAGCTGCCAAAGTGAACGGGGGCTGATCAGATCATGCAGGCACAAACCGAAGACGTTGCACGGGGGGGGCTTATCCCCGTGCGCTTCATTCTCAACACCTTCTTCTCTGGCCCACAGGCTTGGTTCTTTCTGGCAGCCGACAACGGTTACTTTGCGGAGGAAGGTCTGGATGTGACCTTTTCCGAAGGGAATTCGCTGGCGCGTGCTGTGACCACGATGACCACGGGCGCCTTTGACGCGGGCTATGGGGATCTGAATGAATTGGTTCGGATGCAAGCCGAGGGACGCGACAACACGCCAGTTGCGGTCATGGCTATTCACAATCGTCCGCCCTACACGATTGCCGTCGATGCAAACGGCCGGATCAAAAACGCCGCAGACCTTCCAGGCGCGCGCCTTATCTCGCACCCACAAGACGCGGCATGGCTGCTGTTCCCCGAGTTTTGCCGTGCGACAGGGATTGATCCGGACAGTGTTGATATCACCATCTCGGAGGCGTCGCATAAAGACATGGTCCTGCAAATGCTGGCCGGTGACTGGGACGGGATATTTGGTTTTGTGAACACGGTGGCCGCTCAGGCTATTGAGGCGGGCGTTGATCCGCAGGTCTCACTGCACCATCTCGCATGGCATACAGAGGCCCCAGCCTTTTATGGCGGTGCGATGATGGTGACGCGGGCCTTCCGTGATGCCCACCCCAAAGCAGTGGCAGGGCTGTGTCGCGCGGTCAATCGCGGGCTTGTCGATACTGTAGCCGATATCGACGCTGCTATAGACGCCGTGGCGCGCCGCAATCCTTCACTTGATCGGGCGGCAAACCGCGCGCGCCTAATGGGAACACTCGCGCTTGAAATGGGCGATGAAGCAGCGGCGCCCCTTGGGCTTGGCGATGTTGATGACTCTCGCCTGCGCACAATTGCCCGCCTCATTGCAGAGGCAAAGGGCTATACGAAGCAGCCAGCACCCGAAGACATTTTTGACCGCAGCTATCTGGTGCCGTCGGCCGAGCGTGCAAAGATGCCAGTTGCATGACATTACATGGCACCAAAAGAAAGATTGCGGTGCTGTTCGTGGGCGAACTGCACGACTCTGGGTTCAACGCTTGTGCCTTCCAAGGCGTTGAGCGCTTGCAAAAAAGGGATGATATTTGCCTTGAAGTCATAACTGGCGTTCCTTTTGAAGCACAGGCTATGACCGCCGCACTTACCGGCGCTGCCAACAGGAACGACAGCGTGATCTTTATCGGTGGTCAGGGCAATAGTGTGACACCACCCATCGCAAAATCCTTTCCGCACCGAGATTTTGCTGTCGTGCAGGGCGAAGTCATCGGGCCAAACCTTGCAAGTTATGATGTGCTGCAAGAACAATCTGCCTTTCTGGCGGGCTGCCTTGCGGCACGACTTACGCGCAGTGGCGTGGTTGGGCATCTTTCTGGCCACCGTGTCACGCCGGGGTTAAAGGGGCGCGCCGCCTTTGTCGCGGGCGTCGCCCATATGGACCCATCGATCCAAGTTCTCACGGGGTTTTGCGGCACACAAGACGACAACTGCGTGAGCCAAACTTGGGCAGAAGCCGAAATCAAGGCTGGGGCAGATGTGTTATTCACTATGCTCAATGCTGCGCGCAATGGTGCGATCACGGCCTGCCGCAACCTTGGTGCAGTGCAGATCGGTAATGTGCTGAATTGGTGCGAGATTGAACCCGATGTTTTCATTGCCTCTGCGCTCGCGCGAATTGATAGAGGTGTTGAGCACGCTGCGTTGGATATGATCGCGGGAAACGTCCCAGACCAAGTATGCCACTACGGTTTACAAGATAATGACATCGTTTCGCTGTCACTGGCTGCGCGTGTCCCAGAAGAACTGGCCTACGATATCGCCAGGATCGGACAAAAAATCGCTCTCGGCGAAATCATGATCCCAATAGATTATGATGGGACAGAATTTTTGCCCGAATCTTGAATTAAAGGCCACTAAGATTTTGCCGCGAAGGACAAAGCCGTGTCGACCGAGGAGGCCTCGGTGCTGCTGCGCTAGATCCAGCGGATCGGTCTGTTGATTTTCGTGCCGGATTGCCCCAATTTTCCATTTGGCGCTGACCCCTCTGCAACATGATAATCTCATGAAAAGTCAGCGAATTTCTTGATGCCAGTGGTTCACGGCTTTTCGGAAAACTGGGTCAATTCCTCGGAGAATTCAACATGCCACGATCAAAGGTGACCGACCGGCGCGCGTCTGCAGGCAGGGGAGCGAGGCCTTGGAACAAGGTTTCCATGATCGGCCGACCTTGGCGTGCGGCGCAGCATGGAGGCTTCGGGCTGCTGCGGCTTGAATGGCCGCTTTCGCAATTCTGGCACAGAACCTTCGCAGATGCAGCAAAAGTCCGGTTTCCGCCCATTTTGCCAGAGAGTCCGAGTGAGGCTGGTTGGTTTTGCGACAGGTTAGGGCTGGTAGAGTAGCTTCCAGCGCCTGTCGTGGAGTGAACGATAATGGGCATCGTGGAAGTTTTGGATCCGGTTCAAACGAAGGCAACCGGCGGTTATAAAGTGGATGTAAGCCGGGGCGAGCGGAACGGCCGGGTGTCGTCCGAATGGTTCAACCGACCAGATGATGAGCGGTTTCTCTCGCTCGATGATCTTTGGGCAAATGTGAAGGGTCGGTCCGAGCGCAGCCGTAGCCGTGTGGTGCAGGCCGCCGATATCCGTGTCGAGGCATCGCGTGACAATGGCGAGCGATTGCACCTGATGCTGCCAAAGGCGCAGGAACCGGTGGTCCCAACTCATTGGGCCTTTGGCCAGCTTGCCAGTATCGTCGGCGCCCCAGCGTCCTACCTGCGGCAGTTGCCTGCGCCGTTGGCGGGGATCAATCTACAATACGGTTTGACCAACCACCGCGCCGAGCAGGTGAAAACCTTTGAGACCGAAGATGGTCGCACGGAACTGCGCGCAGTGACCGGTCCCGACTATGGCCGCATCCATGATTACGAGCTGGTCGAGGCGGTGCAGCGCATCGCGGGCAATGGCACCGGCGATACGCGCTGGAAAGTGCCAGGTGTGCTCGACTGGTCGACCGGGGTTTACAACCCAGATGTCGAGATCAGCCGCGACACGACGACGCTCTACGCTTCAGACCGCGACGTCTTCCTGTTCCTGGTCGATGATCGCAATCCGATCGAGGCGGGCAAGCTGCCCGATGGCTCGCCCGATCTCTACTTCCGCGGGTTTTATTGCTGGAATTCCGAAGTGGGGGCCAAGACGCTTGGCATGGCCAGCTTCTATCTGCGGGCCGTCTGCCAGAACCGCAACCTCTGGGGCGTCGAGGATTTCCAAGAGATCAAGATTCGCCACTCGAAATACGCAGCGTCCCGCTTTGCGCATGAGGCTGCACCTGCGCTGACGCGCTTCGCCAACTCCTCACCCTTGGGCTTCGTGAACGGCATTAAGGCCGCGCGGCAACAGATTGTGGCGCGCACGGATGAGGACCGGGATAATTTCCTGCGCAAACGCGGTTTCTCAAAGGCGGAATCCGGCAAGATCATCGAAAAAGTATTGATGGAAGAGGGCCGTCCGCCAGAGAGCATTTTTGATTTTGTGCAAGGGATCACGCGGCTGGCGCGCGACAAGACCCAGCAGGATGCACGATTGGACATGGAGGGACGCGCGAAGAAGCTTCTCGACCGGGTCGGCTGAGGCGTCTCTCATTCTGGCGACCGCCTGTTTCTGCGGCGGTCGCTGTCCTTACCCCCGTATGCGCTGATGGTCCGTCTCATGATGGGGCGATCTGGCACCGTCGCCCCTTCGAGGAAGAGGGCGGCGGTTTGGTCTGTGACGGATGAGGCGGGGAGAGTGGCTTCCTGCGCCGTCGGAGATATGTCTATGTTCGACTTTGCCTTGCCAATCCAGCCGATTTCCCGCTCTTTGGGCTGCCCACCATGCTTTGCGACAAGGTTGGCCGATCCGAGCCTGCCCTTCGCGCTTACGATACCGTGCCGGACCCCTGCTGCCGTGATGTCGGGACAGGCTGGCCCAACAATCCTAAACCGTTTCGCCACGCTGGCAGAGGCCATGCAGGCTGCGATCACCTATGCCGATGAGGTTGCCCAAACTTCAGCGCCGCAGCTTCTGGCAATTCTTGATCGCGACGAGCGACTGGTTCTGGCCGGATCTGTCAGAAAGGGTGCGGTCGCATGGTGCCACCCGGTGACCAATGCCGCTGAGGCACGGGCCATCGTGACCGAGGCGAGCCAGCTTCGCGCGCAAGCAAGCCGCGCCACCGATTGGCGAGAACCTGATCTCGCGGAGCGTTTGCGTCACTGCGCCGATGTTCTCGAGGCGCGCCTCGTCGATCCGCTGTGGCGCAGCTTTGCCATTCGGTCACTGCAGATCGCGGCATGACGCCAGAGAGACAGAGGAGGGCAGGGGCTTTGTGAGCTTTGCAGGGTGAGAAAGAGTATCTCGGCCAGCTCCGACCCTTTCCTTCAAACCGGAGATCCAACATGAACCAGACTGAGCCCACTCTTCCCGCGCCGCTACCGCCGTTCCCTATCGACCTGTGGGCGATCTTTGCCGGACATGCCAAGCGTATAGCCCGGATCGAGGCTTTGCGCCCCGGCAACAAGGACCGCCTCTTTGATGGCCTGATGGCCGCCGGGATCACCCATGTCACTGTTACATTCGACGGTACGGGCGAAAGTGGCCAAATTGAAAGCAGCGATGCTTGGTCAAGCGACAAACCCATCGACTTTCCCGCCGTGGAAATCCCCTATGCCGCGCTGACCTGGGACATCCCCGAGGTCGAGATGCGAAGCCTCTCGCTCGCAGATGTTGTCGAGCAGCTGGTCTATGATTTTCTAAGCGATACTCACGACGGTTGGGAAAACAACGACGATGCCTATGGCGAATTCTGTTTCGACGCCCGCGCTCGTTGTATCCATATCGAGTTCAACGAGCGGTCTATATCGTCCCAACGCTTCCCCCAAGAATTCTGAGGGAGCGACGATGGCACATCCCTATCCCAACGCCCTGTCTTCAGTGAAGAACAAGGGGCGGAACGGCCGAGGCCACCTAACATGATCAATGCTTACCGCCGCCTCGGCATGCCGCCGAGTGCTTCTGCCTGTGCCGTGCTACGGGCGGCAATACGTGCGCTCCATCCCGACACTTTGCGCGTGCGCAGTTTTCGGGAGGCACGAAAGCGGTACTACTGCGAATTGCTGGATCAGCATGCGGCCGTGCAGCGCGCAGCGCCTGATACCGGGCCCTGACGCATTCTCCGAAATCTCTTCTCGTCACATAATCGCCCGGCCGCAATGGTCGGGCGGTCTCATTCTTAAGGAGAGCCTATGGCGCAGTCTATGAGGATTTTGAGCGCATCTGCGGCATCCTTGGCATTCGTCTGAAGACCACCTCTGTGCGCCTGATGGGCGGCAGCGCGCGGCAGAAACCGTGCATTTGGTTTTCGGGGTTTTGGTCACAAGGAGATGGAGCCGCGTTTGAGGGATATTTAAGCCACGCCAAGGGCGCCAAGCGACTCATTCGCGACTATGCCCCACAGGACACGACCCTGCACGACATCGCCGACCGGCTGCATGCCATCCAGCGGCGGAACTTTTACCAACTCAGCGCGGAGGTCAGCCACCGGGGCCGCTACTACCACGAATTCACCATGTCGGTTGACGTCACCCGCGATAGTTCGACCTGGCAGCCGCCGACCGAGGATGCAGAGGAGGCCGTGACCGAAGCGATCCGCGACCTTGCACGTAGGCTCTATCGCCAGCTTGAGGCCGAGCATGATCATCAGACTTCAGATGAAGTCACCGAGGACGGGATCATCGCCAACGAATACACGTTCACGGGGGCCGGGCGGCGGTTTGGGTGATGGTGAGATGGTCAGCTCTGTTCTAGTTATTATGGCAACACTATATGTTCATATGATCTTTACTTTAAGTCCATATGGCCTATATTGGATACATAAAGGAGATTGAGATGCAAGTAGCAGAAAGAGTCCGCGAACCCGCTCAAGTCAATGCTGTTGCGCTGAAAGCCTATGCCCGCGTCGTCGATGCTTGGGGCCTCGGCTTGAAAGAAGCAGCGGGTCTTGCGGACATGTCTGAAAGCACGTGGAAACGCGCCAAGAAGCCCAGCTTTGCAGGGGAGCTGACCAAGGATCAACTCCTGCGCCTCAGCGCGGTGATCGGCATCTACAAATCACTCGAACTCTATTTTTCTGAGTCGCTGGCGCGAAGCTGGTTCACGCGCCCGAACGCAGGGCCCTTGTTTGGTGGCAGCCGACCGGTGGATACGGTGATCGACGGAGGTCTGCCACAGATTCTGGCCGTCCGGACCTATCTCGACGCCCTTCGCGGTGGCGTATGAAACGGACTGAGATTTCCGACCGTGGTTTGGTTCGCCTCTTGCCTGCCACGTTCCACAAACCACCGGCACTTCGTGGCCTTGTGGATACGGACGACGAGTTGGAGATCCTTGCGGAGATCGAGGGCCTGACCAGTTCGCGACTTCTGGCCGAGCGCGGCCGAAACCCACACTTTGACCCGCGTGAGCTTGCTTGGCGTCGGCGGAGCCGGGACTTGCGCATTTACGGCGACACGCATGTTAACGCTGCGTTCACCTATACGCGGGCGGGCGGCAATCGCTTCAACTCCGACGAGCGTGGTGCTTGGTATTGCGCCTGGGACGTCATGGTCTCGATTAGCGAAGTCGCGTGGCACAGGACGCGCGAGTTGGGCTACACGGGCAGTTTTGAGGACAGTGCCCGCTACGTCGAGCTGCTGGCAGATTTCATCGGGGTTTTCGATGATGTTACCGATGAACCAGATCATTTGGCACTCAATGCCGATCCGCATGTTGGATATCCTGTGGGTCAGGGCCTTGCGCAACACCTGCGGCGAGAGGGCTCGCGCGGTTTAATTTGCCCATCTGTCCGAGCACCTGCACAAGGTGGCAACTGCCTCGTATGCTTTGAGCCCCGCGCGATCCAAAACGTCCGCCCTGGTGCGTCCTGGGATCTCGTCTGGAAGGGAACGCCAGACTATTCGATTATGGCCGTCGCCTGAAGTTCATCGGTTCCTGTCGATCCACTTCATTATCAGCCATTTGTGGGTAAGATACCGCCCAATGGGAATTAAGCCCATCGAGGTCGGGCCGAGGCTAGATTGTCTATCTCACAGGAAAAAGCTGATCTTTGTGGCAGGGTGCGGCACCTCATACAATGCGGACTAGACTGTCGTTTACTGATCTTTTTCCAAGGGCCGCTTTTCGGTATTTATGCTCGTGGCCAGTGCGGATGATAGTCATCAATGACGATCGGGTGGCTATGTGATCGACCCTGCCGAATGTGAGGATGATCATCTGGGAGATCACTATGAGTATGTTCAATCGTTCCGGCATCGTTTTGCGTCCAAAGAAAAACCCCGCCGACCATCCCGGTCGCGGCCAGCAATGCAAGCATGGCAAATGCAGTCGTTGGCCCAGCCACGGTGATCAGCCATCCAGCCAATGGATAAGTAACAAGCCAGCAAGCGTGCGAAAGGGCGAACTGGGCTGCGTAAACAGCAGGCCGGTCTTCGGTGTGTGCGGAACGCTTCAAAAGTCGCCCCGATGGGGTCAAAACTGTAGAATATCCAATCCCGACAATAAGCCAGCCCAGAAGAAGTGGGACCCACTGAATGCCATAGACCAGCGACATTAGGGAAAGGCCAAGCAGAGATGCGACAAGCACTGCCGCACCACCAATCATCACAGGCCGGTCAGGACGGTTATCCAGCAATCGGGGCAACAACAGGGCTGCCAGCATCGATCCGCCACCAAAAGCGCCCAGGGCTATGGCAACCTGCGTTTCACCAAGGCCCAAATTAGAGCGGACAAGAACGACGGTATTCACGAGAACCATCGCGCCCGCAGCCGCTGCGGCAAGGTTCAGTGACAAAAGCCCTCGCAGTCGTGGAGTGGCGAGGTAAATACGCATCCCCCGTGTGGTGCGGTCATAGATGCCCCGAGGGGCTGCTGGTTGCGGGCTGGGCAGCAGGACAGACACCACCAGCAAGGCCGAGCCGACAAAACCGATCACGGTCCCAAAAAATAGTGTCTGATAACTCACGAAGACCAGCAGGATAGCGGCCAACGTCGGGCTGATGATGTTTTCCAGATCATAGGCCAGCCGAGACAGTGACAACGCACGGGTATAGCGGTCTTCTTCCGGCAAGATGTCTGGAATCGTGGCCTGAAATGTCGGCGTGAAAGCGGCAGAGGCTGATTGCAGCACAAAGATCAGGATGTAGACCTGCCAGACCTCAGACACGAAAGGCAAGCAGAGCGCGACGGCTGCGCGGATAAGATCAAGGCTGACCAACATCTTTCGTCGCGGCCAGCGATTTGCAAACGCACCTGCAACGGGAGCGATCCCCACATAGGCCACCATCTTGATCGTGAAAATCGTCCCCAAGACCAGACCCGCCCGCTCACCAGACAGATCATAGGCCAAAAGCCCGAGTGCGATGGTCGCAAGCCCAGTGCCTAAAAGGGCCACTATCTGGGCTAAAAACAGATGGCGATAAGTGCGATCGGCGAGGACAGCGAGCATATTGGTCCCTCAAAGGTATTTTGTAATGGCTTTGAAGTCTACCACAGCTGACGCGTCACCCGTTCCAACAATAGCCTCATCAAGACAATGATCGATGTGGTCTTGGATTAACGTGCGCTTGGCTTGCAGGATAGCCTTCTCAACCGCATGGAGTTGCTGGGCGATATCGGTGCATGGTCTATTGCCTTCGATCATCGCTATCACGCTTTGAAGGTGACCATTGGCACGTTTCAGCCGCTTTACGATATCGGGGTGGGTTGCATGGGTGTGGTGTTCTGTCATAAGACAGACGTAACCCCCCTAGGGGGATAAGGCAAGCGGGCCCAGACCCGTAAAAAAATGCAGGTAAAATGAGACAGCAGATTGGGAATCATTTCAGGCTCATGCTGACCGTCGCTTTGGCGGTGGCCATGCTGTTGGCATCCAATGCGCGGATTGCGGCACATGATCTGCCGCAACCTACACAGATCGTGACCGATCATCATGCTGAGATCGCTGAGCATGGTCATGCCCACGAAGAAGTGGTCAGTGTATTGGATGCCTATCATGGCCACGGACATGATGTGGCAGACCATGACCACAACACCGCATTTCTTCCCGACCGCAAAGTCTCGGGCACGATGATGCCGACCCGCTCTAACTGGCGCATCGCCAATAGCGCGTTACCCGGTCGCAGTATATTCGATCTGGATCGACCTCCGCGAGGATGAGGCTGCGCCCAAGGGCGTATTCATCAACTCCTTTCACAAAGCGGAAAATTACAATGATAAACAACCGATCCTACGGGTCGGGGCCTCTGCTGCATTCGTTGCGGCAATCCCTGATCCTTATGGCAATGGTCATGCTGGCGTTACTCGCCTTCGCGACCACGGCCTATGCTCATGCCGTCACCGAAGGTGACAAGGGCTATATTCAAGAGGTCAGCGGCATGAAGCTGATCCCCTTCATGTATCTAGGGGCCAAGCACATGGTTACCGGCTACGACCACCTGCTGTTCCTGTTTGGCGTCGTCTTCTTCCTTTACAAGATGAAGCACGTTGCCCTTTACGTCAGCCTGTTTGCCATCGGCCATTCAACGACGATGCTGGCAGGGGTTTATTTCGGCTGGAACGTCAGCGCCTACCTGATCGACGCCATCATCGGACTATCAGTCGTTTACAAGGCCCTAGACAACCTAGGAGCCTATCAGAGGTGGTTCGGCTTTCAGCCTGATACCAAGGCTGCAACGCTGATATTTGGCTTCTTTCACGGGCTGGGTCTGGCCACCAAGATTCTGGAATATGAGATTGCACAGGACGGCCTGATTCCAAACCTGCTGGCCTTCAATGTAGGCGTCGAGATCGGCCAGTTGATCGCCCTCGCTATGATCCTGATTGTCATGGGCTATTGGCGCAAGACCACCAGCTTTTGGAAGCATGCCTATACCGCAAATGTCGTGATGATGTCGGCCGGGTTCATTCTGTTTGGAATGCAGATGACAGGCTACTTCGTCGGCTGAAATTTTGGAGACTATGAAAATGCATAACGGAAACAAACCAAACCTTGATGATCTGCCAACCTCGACGCAGCTTATCAAATCCACGATACTGGCCGCAGTCGCCGCTGTTGCGATACTGGTGACTGTTGTCCTGCCATCGGAATACGGCATTGATCCCACTGGCATTGGCAAGGCTATCGGCTTGGCCGAGATGGGCGAAATCAAGACACAGCTATCCGAGGAAGCCGAGGCAGACCGCATGCTGGAGCTTCAAAACGGTGGGGCAATCGACGACCGGTTAAGTCTTGGCGAGGACATCTTCGGGTTCTTCTTCCCCGCTGCCTATGCCCAGACCGCTACGCCTGAATGGACCGATCAATACAGTGTAACGCTGACTCCTGGAGAAGGGGTTGAGGTCAAGTTGGTCATGGAAGCTGGAGCGGAAGCGGGGTTTCTCTGGGTTGCAGAAAACGGCGCCGTCAACTTTGATTTGCATGGTGACGGCGGCGGCGAGAACATCAGCTACGAAAAGGGCCGAGCGGTGGCGCGTGCCGAGGGTGTTCTAACTGCGGCATTCACAGGCAACCACGGTTGGTTCTGGCGCAACCGCGATGGGCAGGACGTAAAAGTGACACTCTACGTCAAAGGCGATTATAGCGAGATGAAGCTGCCATAAGCAAAAGATGGCCTCTGTCGCATGGCAGGGGCCATTTCTGCAAAGTACACGTTAGCCGCATCGCAGAATATTGGTAAGGTGGGCTCAAACGAGGCCTGCGCCGCATCTAGCTCGAATGTCTGCTTTTACCGGTCATCTCTTACCTATTCCCGTCGATCCATTTCGACATCAGCCCTTTGTCGCGGAAACACTCGTCCGGTACGGCGCGGCGCTTGATGCGCGCGAGCCGTTCTGCGAAAGCTACTTGCTTTGAGCTTGGTCGCGCATCCAGAGCGGCGGCAGATGTCATCTTCGCCTGAGTATCAATCCAAGTGCTGAGACTGCGGCGGTCTTGCTGCACATCCCATGGCAAAAGCGTGTGATTGCGCAGCGCCAAGGCGCGCGCATAGGCGATCTGACGTGGGGTTACGGGAATGGCAAAGCTGGTACTTTCCACGATGGAACTCCTTCTCTGATTAGTCTTTCTAGTGTAGAACATATAGGGAACAAAATCAAGATCCGCTCAAGCGGGAATAGGGTGTTGAGAGGCAGAGAGGAGCCGGGGAGGGGCAAGCCGGAGGGGATCAGAGAGAGCGCCCTGCCGGTTTGATCCTTTTCCGGAGTTTTCCAATGACGTTTCAAACTGCCCTCGCAACTGCGTTGCCGCCGGTTGCCCCGCTGCACTCCCCCAACACTGCCGACGCGATCTTGATGGTTGCGCAATCCCTGCAATCCGATCTGGCACAGGGGTTTCAGATTGACGCACTGCGTTTGCGCCTGGAAATGGAGCGCGCCTTTGGCGGCTCGGATGCCGCAGGTTTTTGGGATTGGAAGCTGGCCTATGAGGTCTGCGAAGCAGCACTTGTCCTTTTCCTGCGCAAATTCGGCCGCGCGCTGATGGTGCGGGCAGGATCATCCGCCGCTCTGTTGTCGATCCTCGCCAAGGTGTCAAACCTGCTGCCAACCCATACGCGGCGATCAGAAGAAATGGAGCGCTTCCAGCAATTCTCGACGCCGCTGCCGATGGGGCTTGCAGCCCTCGTCGCCGCGCAGATCACCGCGCGCGACCTTGTTCTCGAGCCTTCGGCTGGAACAGGTCTGCTGGCGATCCTTGCCGAGATCGTTGGCGGCACTCTGAGCCTAAACGAACTTGCCGAGACCCGCGCTGATTTGCTGAGGCTGCTATTTCCGGGCCGACCCGTCACCAGTTTTGACGCCGCGCAAATTGATGATCACCTCGACGGAAGTTATCGCCCAAGCGTCATCCTGATGAATCCGCCGTTCTCCGCCGTAGCCAATGTCGATGGGCGCAACACGGAGGCCACGGCCCGGCACATCCGCTCAGCCCTGTCGCGGCTTACCCCCGGCGGACGGCTGGTCGCAATCACTGGGGCGGGCTTCGCGCCCGACGTGCCAGCTTGGGGTTCAAGTTTCGCTAAACTTACTGGGGGCGCACATCTGGTTTTCACCGGTGCAGTGTCTGGTGGCGCCTTCGCCAAACATGGCACCAGTTTCGAGACGCGGATATCTGTCTTTGACAAATGCCGGGGTGGCGAGCTTGGCGGAATCACCGCCGATCTTTCCCAACCCATGGCACAGGACGTGGCTCACCTGATGGCGCGGATCACTGCCGAGGTGCCACCGCGCTTGAGCGCGGAACCGGGCTCACCCGTAGGGCAACGCGTCTCTTCCCCCTTTCCGGGAAAAACTACCCGCCTCGCTGGGACCGCCACCGGCAAACCGCGTCCCGCCGCTGCAGCCCCCTCGTCTGGATCACCCACACCAATCAAAGCCGAGGATCTTGCCTACACCCTGCGGGACGGCGTTGAAGACGGGGCAACTGCGCGATTGTCGGATGCGATCTATGAGACGTTTCGCCTTCAGGCGATCGACATCCCCGGTGCCGTGCCACATCCAACCAAGCTGGTGCAATCCGCCGCAATGGCCTCGGTTGTGCCGCCAAGACCCAGCTATTGCCCCAAGCTGCCCGCCGCCATTTTGCGCGATGGCCTTTTGTCAGACGCCCAACTTGAGACGGTGATCTACGCGGGTGAAGCGCATACCGGTTACCTTGCCGGATCGTGGACTGTTGATGAAACCGGAGATCTGGTTTCGGCGGCGCCCCTTGAGGCCACCGATGCCGTTCGTTTTCGGCGCGGCTTCTTTTTGGGCGATGGCACCGGCGCAGGCAAAGGTCGCCAATCGGCCGGGATCCTGCTCGATAACTGGGCGCAAGGGCGGCGCAAGGCGCTTTGGGTGTCAAAAAGCGACAAGCTTTTGGAGGATGCGCAGCGCGATTGGTCAGCCCTCGGGCAAGAGCGCCTGCTGGTCACGCCGCTCTCGCGCTTTGCGCAAGGCCGCGACATTCCGCTGGCCGAGGGCATTCTCTTCACCACCTATGCGACGCTGCGCTCGGAAGAGCGCGGGGCTAAAAAGTCCCGTGTCGACCAGATTGTCGATTGGCTCGGGGCCGATTTTGACGGGGTCATCGTCTTTGACGAAAGTCATGCCATGGCCAATGCCGCAGGTGGGAAAGGCGAGCGCGGCGATGTGCAAGCCTCGCAGCAAGGTAGGGCGGGGCTGCGCTTGCAGCACAAGCTGCCAAACGCCCGCGTGGTCTATGTCTCGGCCACCGGGGCAACGTCCGTTCACAATTTGGCTTACGCGCAGCGGCTTGGCTTGTGGGGCGGGGAAGACTTTCCCTTTGCCACCCGCGCCGAGTTTGTCGAAGCCATTGAGGCCGGCGGTGTTGCCGCCATGGAAGTGCTCGCGCGAGACCTACGCGCACTTGGCCTCTATACCGCGCGGTCGCTTTCCTATGACGGCGTTGAATACGAAATGCTGGAACATGCGCTCAGCCTTGAGCAGCGTGGCATCTATGATACCTATGCCGGGGCTTTCGCTATCATCCACAACAACCTCTCCGCCGCACTGGAAGCCTCGAATATAACAGGAGAGTCTGGCGGCACGCTAAACCGCCAAGCCAAATCCGCCGCGCGCTCGGCTTTTGAGTCTGCCAAGCAGCGTTTCTTTGGCCATCTGCTCACCTCGATGAAAACCCCCACCCTGATCGCCGCCATCGACGCCGATCTCGCCGCAGGCCATGCGGCCGTGATCCAGATCGTCTCGACAGGCGAGGCGTTGATGGAGCGCCGCCTGTCAGAGATCCCGACAGAGGACTGGAACGATATCCGCGTTGACATCACGCCGCGCGAATATGTCATGGACTACCTCGCCAATTCCTTTCCGGTGCAGCTTTATGAGCCGTTCACGGACAGCGAGGGCAATCTCTCCTCACGGCCTGTCACGCGCGACGGCCAGCCTGTCGAATGTCGCGAGGCTGTACGCCGTCGCGATGCGCTGATCGAACATTTGGCCTCCCTGCCGCCGGTTCCGGGGGCGCTCGACCAGATCGTGCAGCGCTTCGGCACGGATTTGGTGGCCGAGGTCACAGGCCGCTCGCGTCGGATTGTGCGCAAGGGCGAGGGCAATGCTGCGCGGCTTGTCGTGGAAAGCCGCGCAGGCTCTGCGAACCTCGCGGAAACTGCTGCTTTCATGGATGACCAAAAGCGCATCTTGATCTTTTCCGACGCGGGCGGCACGGGGCGCAGTTATCATGCTGATCTTGGGGCCAAGAACCAGCGCTTGCGGGTTCACTACCTTCTCGAGCCAGGTTGGAAAGCCGATGCCGCAATCCAAGGCCTTGGGCGGACCAACCGCACCAATCAGGCGCAGCCGCCACTGTTCCGGCCGGTGGCGACAGATGTGAAGGCGGAAAAGCGGTTTCTGAGCACTATTGCGCGCCGTCTCGACACGCTGGGGGCGATCACCCGCGGCCAGCGCCAGACCGGTGGGCAGGGGTTGTTTCGGCCTGAGGACAATCTTGAGTCGCCTTATGCCCGCGATGCCTTGCGCCAACTTTATCGAAGGCTCTATCGCGGCGATGTGCAGGGATGCTCGCTTCAGGCTTTTGAGGAGGCCACGGGTCTCAACCTGACCGATGACAATGGCCTCAAAGACGAGTTGCCGCCAATCACGACCTTTCTCAATCGTCTGCTGGCCCTGACGATTGCAATGCAGACGGTGCTGTTTGCGGCCTTTGAGGAATTGCTTGATCAGCGCATCGAAGGCGCCATCGCTGCCGGAGTCTACGACCTCGGTCTCGAGACCCTGCGCGCAGAGAGTTTTCGTGTTACGGATGCGCGCGTCATTTACACCCATCCCGGCTCTGGTGCGGAAACCCAGCTTCTGACCATCGCGCAAAAGCAGCGCAATACGCCGCTGTCGCTTGCTGAGGCACTCGACTGGCTTGAGGACCCAAAGGCGCGACTTCTGGTCAACAGCCGCTCGGGCCGCGCCGCAGTGCAGGTCCCCGCGACCAGCTTGATGCTGGACGACGGCACGATTGAGCCGCGCTTGCGGTTGATCCGCCCAACCGAGGCCAGCACGTTCCCGGCCAAAATAATGGAGGACACGCAATGGGTGGAAGCGGACCGCATAACGTTCACTGCGGCTTGGGTGACCGAACTGGAGGAGGTCCCCGAATTCTCGGAAACCACGCTGCACATCGTAGCGGGGCTTCTCCTGCCGATTTGGAAACAGCTTCCCCAGGACGAAACCCGCGTGTACCGCCTGCAAACCGATGACGGCCAGCGCATCATCGGCCGCCGTGTCTCGCCCGCATGGGTTGCGACCACCCTTGCCAGTGAAGCGCCAAACCTCACGGCTGCCGAGGTGCATGCCCTCATTCACGGGGGTAAAACGAAGGTACAATTGGCCGAAGGGTTGGAATTGCACCGTGCGCGGGTCATGGGCGTGGACCGGATTGAACTCTCTGGCTTCTCGGAGGCCCAGAAAGACCGGCTCAAGGCGGATGGCTTTTTCTCGGAAATCATTGCCTGGAAGTTGCGGCTCTTCTGTCCGAGTGACGCAAGCGGTGTCGAAGTGATCACGCGCCTACTTGCACGTCTCCCCATCCAGGGGCTACATGCACGCAATGGTTGTTGAGTGGTATTATGTCATTGGAAACAGACGATCTTATCCGCGCGCTTGCCCAAAATGCCGACAGCGTTTGCTGTCACTATCTTCCCGCCGGGAGGCGGGAAGGATCTTATTGGATGGTGGGTGATCTGCAAAACAATCCGGGGCGGTCGCTTTTTGTCAGGCTGACTGGCCCAACCTCTGGACCGGGTGCGCGGGGCAAGTGGCAAGACGGAGCAACTGGCCAGCATGGCGATCTCCTCGACATCATTCGTGAGCGCACAGGGATCACCCGCTTTCCCGACCTTCTGGCCGAGGCGCGCGCGCATCTTGGCCGTCCGCAGCCGGTTGTCCCGGACGCCATTGACCCGCGTAGGCCAAAATCTCCTTCGGGCACGCCCGAGGCCGCATCGCGCTTGTTCGCGGCGGCTGTGCCGGTGGCGGGCTCTCTGGCAGAGGTCTACCTGCGCTCGCGGGGCCTCACCCAAGCGGTGCCAAACTCAGCCCTGCGCTTCCATCCAAAGTGCTGGCATCGGGAAGAAGGCCAGTTGAACCCCGCGCCCAGACCGGCGATGATCGCAGCCGTCACCGATGCGGCAGGGGTCTTGCAGGGGGTGCATCGCACGTGGCTTGCACCTGACGGTCAGGACAAAGCGGCCGTGAAAACCCCGCGTCGGGCCATGGGTCACATCTTGGGCAATGCCGTCAGGTTGAGCCCGAGTGACACCATCCTCGTCGTGGGCGAAGGCATCGAGACCATGCTGTCTGTCCGCGAGGCCGTGCCGTCCTTGCCCGTCTGGGCGGCGCTCTCGTCGTCTCATCTCGGAGCCGTTATCATTCCCGAAGGGGTGCAGCGCCTCTACATTGCCGTCGATCGCGATCCGGCGGGTGCGCGCGCGGCAGAAAGGTTGAGCGCCAGAGCCTCCGAGGCCGGGGTTCAGGCCATTGTCCTTGAGCCGCAACTTGGGGACTTCAACGATGATCTCCGTGCCTATGGCCGCGAGGCACTGCGCCAACATTTGGCAGCGCAGATCGGGTCCGAGGATCAGGACCGCCTACAAATCTAAGCCCCCAAGCAAAAACGGTCTGGCAAAGTGGGGCAGGGGGCATGCATCGCCGAGGGATTTGGGTCGTGGTCTTGTCCCATTTCCCGGCTGTCAAACCCGCGCAGTCATCCGCACGTCCTTCAAGAGATGGGCAGGCGGCCGTCAAAGGGGCCGCCCCTTCAAGGACGGGGGGCAACTGATTTCCGCCGCGGGGACGAGCCCCGCTTTGCATCGCGAGACAAATCAGCCGCCCCCCGTCCTCCTCCACATGCGTTCCGGCCCCAAAGAGGGGGTGAAGGGGCGTCCCCTCCCACGGCTTTCGCAGCCCATGAAGGCCGCGCGGGATGTCGCGCGCGCTCGAGCAGCCGGAGGCACACAACCATGACGACCCAATTCCACAGCGAAACCTTTGATCCCAACCCCACCCTTTCCCAAACCGCCTGGGCTCTTCAGGAGCTTCAGCTTTACGGGCACCGTGCCTTCCAGGACGAACCCGATCTGCGCCCGATGCCGGAGCCAGAGCGCCTCATCGACGCAGTCACGGATATCTTCGATGCTGTCGTTGCGACCCTCGCGGACACGCGCATGGAACCCGACCTCGAAGAATTGCTCTGGGGCCAGGTCAACCTGTTCCACCGTGCAGCTGCCCGGACCGAACGGTTGCTCGACGACAATGAAGTGGCGCAACACCGCCTGCAGCGGGAACAAGACGGCTCCGAGGTTAAATCGACTGAACTCGAGCGCCTGACGGCCGAAGGCACCGGCCTCGTTGAACGGCGCCATTGTCTGGAAGCTTTCCGCGACCGCAGCGCCGAGGCGTTTGAATTGCACACAGGCTCAACCTGGCGTCCCCGCTCTGGATCGATGGTGAACCATAAGCACCTGACGGCGGCATTGATCGACAGCCGCGATTTCCTTTCCGCCAAGCGCCGCGCGGAAAACGAAGTGATGCTGCCCCAAGGCACCAAGATCGCCCTCACCGGCGGGACCGACTTCAACGATCACCGTCTGATCTGGGCCAAGCTCGACCAGGTTCGGGCCAAATATCCCGATATGGTCCTATTGCATGGTGGCAGCCAAAAGGGGGCCGAACTCATCGCCGCCAAATGGGCCGATGCCCGCAAGGTCACACAAGTCGCCTTCAAGCCAGACTGGACAAAACACGCCAAAGCAGCCCCCTTCAAGCGCAACGACGCCATGCTGGACGTGCTGCCCGTGGGTGTGCTCGTCTTCCCGGGCAATGGCATTCAGGAAAACCTTGCCGACAAGGCCAAAAAACTCGGCATCCCGGTTCTGAAGTTCGAGAAGGGGGCGTAAGCCCCCTTTTACTCTCACCGGTTGATTCAGCCCTGAGCATCGTGAGTGTACTTGACCTAACTGCTCGTATGGGCCAGATTGTTCGTGGCCTTCCGCACAGGCCAGTGTGTCCGCCATGCAAAGCCTAGCAGTGCTTTATCCCTGTCATCCCGTTCTTTTTCGAACGGGTCTGATTAGTAGCGGGCACCTAGTCGGATCCGGGAATTGGAATGGATAATGACTGCTCACGACTACCTTAAAGACCTAAAGCGCGTTGCGAAGGATTGTGCACGGGCAAGCGGCGCGGAACTTCATGATGTGCATAAGAGGGCCGCGCAAGCGATCGGCTTTGCACATTGGCATGCGCTTGCCAGCAAAGCGAAGCAAGGCTGGCAACCGACAGCCGACGACATCGCCACGGTTGAAGGAATTCTACGTGGCGAAGAAAGCTACCCTGACGAGGGGTTCATCGGCCTGCACCCTTATAAGCTTGACGATGTCCTCGGTGATACGAGGATGAGGGGGCGCGGCTGGTGTATCTACATCGGAGAGGCGCCCTCCAGTAAACCGCAGTTGTTAATTACAGATTGGCGTTTCAAGAACAATCCGATTCAAGATCCGAACTTTGTGGCAAAAGCGCTGCCGATCGCCGAGTGGAAAGCACGGCAGGTTAGGGGTGAAATCGCAAGAGATTGGCCGAGGAATTCGACCAAGCCGGATGCACAGGGACGTGCAATGCACCCACTCAATCATGTTCGCGCCGAAACTTGGTACTGTTTGCATTGCGACGGCAAGTCAACCGGCCTCCAGATGGCCCAGAATCTCTGGCACTGCCCATTCTGCGGCGCTTCGCCACTTGATATGCTTGATGAGCCCTTCCCCACAGGGGAGCAGTCTGACGCTCAAAACGTTACGGTCTGATCATACGATCGGTTGTGATCGACTGGCACTCGCAATCAAGCGGGTGCCGGTTCTTTTCGCCGCGAAGATCCCGAGTTGAAGTGAAGATGGAACATCAACCTGTTTAGCCAGATTGATCCCCATGCAAAGTCTAATAGAAAAAACGAGAGCAGCGGTGTACACGCTGGTTCAGTCACTTGATCCTGCAACGATCGCGCTGATCGAGACATCCCGAGGTCTTGAAGCCATCGTGGACAAGCGCTTTGAATGGCAAACGCGAGCCCATCGTTGGTACGCAGTGATATCGCGCGGCGATCATATCCACGTCGTGGCAGATATCGATGGTCTGCGGATCTCGCTACAGCGCTACGTTTTGACGCTGGCGGAGCCAACGCTGACTTTTGATGATGTAAACCAAGTTTCTTTCATCAACAAAGTGAGCTTGGATTGCCGCGTCTGCAACTTGGAAAACCGCGTCGGTCGACAGGCGGTCATGCGCAACAGGCGTCCCAAGCGGAATACAACATCGCAATATAAGGGCGTATCAAAAGTGGCTACAACGAAGGCGAAAGCAAAGTGGAAGGCCCAGATCAAAGGAGGGGGCAATCACATTTACCTCGGCTATTTCGAAGAGGAAAAGTGGGCGGCGATGGTATATGATGCCGCAGCCTACTTACTTTTCGAGGGTTCTGCTCACTATAACTTGCCGGACCTCTGCCCTAATCTGGACGCGCTTGATATTGCCGCAGCGCAAATTTCACGGCACCGCTATAAGACGGCGAGGAAGAATGCAGCCCAATCCGTGGGGCTGGGCAACGGCACCTAAATACTTTTAGGAAAGCTCTTTGCCGCAGCGGACTGCAGGTCCAAAAGCTCAACATTCCGACGTGCCAACGTTTCGTGCCATTCCTGTGCTTCCCGATCCTTGAAGAAGCTGGCGGTTGGGGCCAAGCGAGCGACGGCCTCTTCAACTTCATCGAGTGACACTCGGAAAAATTCTTTACGGAAATTCGACATGTTGATCCGCCGGTCAGCAAATTCTTTATGCAAAGCCGTCTCTAAGGTCGGTGCGGCATCGCTGTAGATCATGGCATGGGTGTCAAAACCAAACGGAACGCTTGCGTCACCAAGTTCACGCACCCGGTCATCTGGATCGAGCCTGCGGGTCAGGCCTATTTTGACAACGTCGTCGCCGAAAGAGCCGACGTTGGAAATGATGTATACATAGCCCGAACGCGTCATCTCCGCCATTGCTCGCGCGCGCTCGCTCGCTGCATGTGCTTCGGCAAGGGCAGCTTCCAACTCTTCAATGCGTTTTAGGTTGCCGTCGCCGTTGATCTCTTTGCGCGCCTTCTCAAGCAACGCCTCATATTTGGCCTCTTCGCGCTCGGCAGCCTCTGCCTCGGCGATCAATTTCTTTTCTTCACGCTCTGCGCGTGCCATTTCAGTCCGTTCTTCCTTTTCGGCCTTTAGGCGTTCGCGATATTCGTGGGTCAGCCGCAGCTCCTCAATCTTAAGTGCGACGTAGCCATTGTGAAGGGTGAGATTGAGCGAGGTGTTTTCCTTGTCAATCGCGCTAGCCGCTGCGTGTATGCGCTTTTCCATCGCAACCACGTTATTCCATCGTACGTTTGCGATAGCGGCCTCGCACTCATTATTGAAGGCACGCATAGTGAGACGTGTCTGACGATTGATCATGGTTTGGCCTTTGGCTTTGCTGCCTTCTACCGTCCATTCATTTGGACAGATCGTTGCTCGCTTTGCCGAGATCATCGCTTTTTGGCGGTCGCGCACAGCCACGATGCTGGCTTTGAACTCCTCGCTGTCGGTGAAGTCAAAATGGGGTTCATAAACACCAAGTTCGGCAAAGGCTAAACGCTCATCATATATGGCGATTTGTTGTTCCAATCGCTCAAACAGATTGCGTTTTTCGGCATAAGAAGTCCGCAACTTTTCGATATCGGACGCTAAGGTGCTTGCGACGGCTTGCAGTCGTGCAACCTCGGTCTCTTGCGAAATGACGGGTGCGTATTTGACCTTCGTTGCTTCATGTTCTGCCGCACTTCGCGCGAGAGCAGCTTCCTGTAGCGCTGTGGCCTGTAGCGTATCTGCGGTCAGTTTTGATAGCTTTCTTCGGCTGAGGAACCAAAGCATTAGAAAAGCGGGTGCTGCGAACATCCAGACAAGGACGCCAATGGCAACGGGATCCATAAATACTCCTACGGGCACAATACGTTGCCCCAACCTTGCCGCAAGCTGGCAGTCTGCTCAAGGTTGAAACGTGCTGCCTGCTGGCTTGAAGTCTCATGTCATTCGTTCCTTCGAACCTATTGTGCCGGTGTAGGTTTCCCTAGAAGCTCCTCAGGCGTGTGCGATCATCTTTTATTTGTTTCGAATAATTCGAATGTTGCGCTTGTTTCGATTGCATGTCACACCATCTTTAGATGGACGCTGAATGGCGACGTAGGAGGGC
Organism: Pseudorhodobacter sp. W20_MBD10_FR17; assembly: GCF_052119765.1. Classification (NCBI taxonomy): domain Bacteria; kingdom Pseudomonadati; phylum Pseudomonadota; class Alphaproteobacteria; order Rhodobacterales; family Paracoccaceae; genus Pseudorhodobacter; species Pseudorhodobacter sp. W20_MBD10_FR17. The sequence continues at coordinate 27,030 of NZ_JBGQOQ010000032.1, forward strand.
GAAATGGCGGCATTACACAAGGAGCGGTTTTCGAACCGTCTCCCGACCAAGGTTGAGATCAACAACGCAGATCAACTTCGACACATTATAGCGTCGCAGGTGACCGAGGGCCAACCGGTCGATCTCTCGCTTGCAGTTGATGGTGGCGCGGTACGAAACATTACGCTTATGCCGGCGCTCACGGATACCTTACTTGAAATTTTACGTTTGATTTCGAGTGGCCGTGGGTTTCGCATGATCCCAGTCGAAGCCGAGCTTACAACGCAAGAAGCTGCTGATATGCTGAACGTCTCGCGGCCTTTCTTGATCAAGCTGCTTGAGAAGGGTGACATTAGGTTCACAACCGTTGGTCGCCACCGCCGAGTTCGAGCTGAGGATCTCTTTGCCTATATGGCTGAACGCGACCAAATTCGGTCCGAGGCTCTGTCCGAACTCGCAGCGTTGGATGCGGAGGGCGACCAAATTTGAGCGGCCCGATGAACCGATATGCCGCCATCATTGATGCTTGCGTCCTTGGGGGTGGCCTCAAGAGAAACATCATATTGAGCTTGGCTGAGGTCGGTTTGTTTCGACCGTATTGGTCCGAACGCATTCTGGATGAGACAGAAAAGGCGATTTGGGAAATTTCCAAAGGCACGGCTGATCCCAGTCGTCAACGCCGCGCTATTGAGCGGGCATTTCCCGAGGCGATGGTGTTTCCGAACACAAGTGCTGACCTTCCCGGATTGTTGCCTGATCCCGGTGATGAGCATGTTTTGGCTGCTGCAATAGCCGCCCATTGCGATACGCTCGTTACCGACAATCTCAAAGATTTCCCTCAGTTGATCCTTGATCATTGGGGCATCGAAGTCATGTCGCCTGATGATTTTATATCTAACGCCATGGATCTCGACCATGCGGTCGCAATCGGCGCGCTACGCGACATGCGCGTTAGGCTGAAAAACCCGAAGTACACGGTTTCTGCACTAGTGCTGAAACTCGAAGGTCAGGGTTTGCTGCAGACCGCCGATTTCTTCCGCAAATTTGAGAATTTGATTTGAACGGTTACAGAAAAGCCTCAATCCGTGGCTGGAACGAGTAACTGTGTGTTCTCGGAAGAATAAAGCTGAAAACACAGACTTTCTCAGCTGCGCAAATCCGGGCGCTTAGGCGTGAGCCAATCAGTGCTTAGCTCTTGTTTGGCTCACTATTTCCTTAATTTCTAGAGTGTCTTGGCTTGCAGCCGAATAGCGGATTCAAGTGCCGCCTCAGTGACAAACCGGAGTTTGTAACCCTCAACAATGAGCTCCTTTGCGCGCTCAATCTTCGTACCAAAATGCGTTGTTCGCCAGTTCTTGGAAGCCGTCGACGAGACCACCACATAGTCCGTTTTCCGCGTTGTGGTCTTGCCGATTTCTCCACCGCAGCGTTCGATCTCACTGGCAATGAAATTGCGGGTGCCCATTCGCATTGGACCGGTAAGGACAACGCAAGCACCTTCAAGTGTAATCTTTGTCGCGTCTCGAATTGGTTCATCCAATTCAGCAGAGTTACCGATGTTCGGAATTCCAGTATCGACATAGCCATCGCCAACCAGAAGGGCGATCCAAGCCCGAACCTCCTCAGATTCCTCCTCTGTGAGGACATTGTCAGCCAGTGCGGCCTCAAGGGCACGCCACAAATTCCGGAACACCAGAGAAGACGAAAGCACTATACTATCGTGAAAGCGGGAGAGCATCGCCTCAGCCTCGGTTTTCAGGATCAAGCCGTCACAAACAATACCCGCGCAGAACCCGAGGAACTCATTCACCTCGTCGCGCTCGGAATATGGCGCGGCACTTTGGATTTCGTCGCGTTTCTCATTGATGACGTTTTCCAAGGCCGCCATGAGATCGTTCTGACCAGAAAAACAGCGGGCACGGATATCCTCGGCTAAGTCTGACGCATCCGGGTCTTCGAAAAACTCTACAAACTTATCGGCTTCTGCGAGAATTGCCTCCTCTTCGCCGCTCTCTATCCGGTTTGAGGAAAGAGCACCCTGCAAAAACCCAATCCAGTAAACTTCTCGCTTACGGTCATTGGCGCCTTTTTGGAACTGATCCACATCGACATCTGGCTTCAAAACTTGAGACCGAGCGCGATCAGAAAGCGTCATGGGATATCCTTTCACAAGTTGCCTGTTCGGAGGCTAGTCTGCTCGACACAGGCCAAACAATGTCCTTCGGCTGGTTTGGCCTGAGCTTTTCTCCTACCAACGCCTGTCTTTTAGACAAACTTTGGGTTTCATATTCAAGGTGGCATCGCGCTGTTTCTGCTGAAAGAATGCACTTTCATGCGAAACATTTTCAATAAGCTCATAGGTTTTGGGCGAAAAGGTGTTCCATAACCAAGGATCAAGGCGATACGGCCTGGATTAGTTATTGCAGCTATGCTCATTGCGGCGTCACAAGCCCAGGCCTTGTACTAACAGGGCGTCGTGTGGATTTGGCGCAACCTTCTGCAATAGTGCGCTCGGGGAAGAGGTGCTTCGTATTATCCTATCATTTTGACACCGCGAATGCGGCCATGGACCATTAGCCACTCTTTTACGCATTGGCGACAGCAGGCGCGTTTGAAACTGTTGGGACTACGCCATTCGTAGACCCTTTAGGTGCCGATCGTCGCGCTGAGGCAGCCTTCGCCAACCCACCGCATTAAACCGCAATGGCCAAGTGCCGATTGGTCCGATTACCGCAGACGTGGGAATTGCCATACCCTGTCCTATGCCCGCAAGCATGCCGAGGGTCCTGCACCGTCTCCTGATCTCTAGTGCCCCTGGCACCACTCCCTTCGACTGACAAATCCCCTAAGACCGTTCGGTTTTGGCCCGCAACCCCGCTCCGGCCGGGCCGTGTTGGCTAGCGTTTCTTTGGAAACGCGGCACCTGCCCGCACCACCCCGGCCCTCGGGGGTTTCCGGTCTTCGGCTTTGCCTTTGCCCGTGCAAGCCAAAACCGACGGTCTTTTTTCGGGTCTTGTCGAAGGGAATGGTCCCTCGGAACACAAGAGAGTTGGAGACTACACCATGCAAAACATCGTCATCCTCGCAGGCAATATCGGTCAGGCCCCAGAAGCACGCACCACGCAAGGCGGCACCACAATCACCAACTTTACCCTTGCCACTTCGCGGCCGCGCCTCTCGGAAGGTCGGGTCCAGCGCGACGAGAACGGCTACCGCGTGATGGACACCGAATGGCACCGCATCACCTGCTTCAACGGCCTCGGCAAAACGGTCGCCGAGCATTGCGAAAAGGGCATGAAGGTCCTGGTCCACGGTCGCATTCACTACACCAAATGGACCGATGCCACCGGTACCGACCGCTACGGTTGCGAGATCATCGCAGAGAAGGTCGACTTCCTCAGCCGCCCGAAGGCCACCGAAGGTCAAGACCCCGAGCTGGTCGACCGGGACGACGAGATCCCGTTCTGACGAACGCGGTCTCCCCCAAGGCCCGGCGGGGAAACCTGCCGGGCTAAAACACAGCCAGAAATCGTCTTCGCCTACAAACTCCTGGCTGTCAGACAGAGAATCCGCCTGCTAGACTTGGCGCAATCCTATTGCAGGTGGCCATGACCGTTTCGTCTGATCAGTTCGAAGCCTTCCCTCTTCTGCTGCATTTGCGCAGGATAGATCCTGCACGGAACATGCGGCGCTATTACCGCATGGCGATCCAGAGTGATCTCTTCGGCAAGGCCAGCCTTGTGCGGGAATGGGGCCGAATTGGATCGCGGGGCCAGATGTTGGTCGAAACCCATCTCGACGAAGGTCAGGCGGTCAATGCACTGATGAAACTTGCGCGGGCCAAACAGCGCAAAGGATATACATTGTGATCTGGCACAGTAATAAAAACCTTGATCGTCTTGATGCGGCCTTGATGGCCTTGCCCGAAGAGAACGATCCGATGATCCTCACGGAGTTTGACGGGTTTTGCGCGGGGCTGATCACTTGCCCGGAACTGATCCCGCCCTCGGTCTGGCTTGCCAAAGTCTGGGGGCCGGGCGGTCCGCCAGAGTTTGAGAGCCTTTCAGAGATGCAAGCCATTCTTGATTTGATCATGGCGCATTATAACTGTGTCGCCTCCCTGCTGATGACGTCTGGCGACTACTTCCCTGTAATGGACGAAGATCGCCGCAATGGCGATATCCTTTGGGAATTCTGGATGCATGGGTTTTTGGCGGCAATGCGGTTGCGGCCAGAGGCATGGAAAGCAATTGAGCGGAGTGGCGATGCGCGGGCGCGAACGGCCCTCGAAAAGATCGAAGAGCTGGGCCGGATTGCGATGAGCTTTGCAGAAAGCAAGAAGGCCAAGGCGTCCAAGCTGGTGAAAGATGCCCCGGATCTGATCCCAGAATTGGTCGAGGACTTGAACCGTTTCGCGAAATCTCGTGCATCAGGTTTGCCGCAGGGTTTCCCATTGGCCGCAAATATGAGCGCTGCGCCGATTGTCGGCACCAAGGTGGGACGGAATGACTCATGTCCTTGCGGATCGGGCAAGAAGTTCAAGAAATGCTGTGGGGCAGGAATCCTGCCCCTGCACTAGGATCAATTCAACACCGTCAGGGTCGCGAACGCTTTTGCGCGACGCTTGTTGGGCGTGTACCAGACGGTCCTACGCTCGCCCGTCTGACTGAATTCATAGGTCACCCCGAGAATCTTCTCACGCTGATCCGGATCGACCATCCATTCGACGGGCTTGCCGACATCAATCTCGGATGGGGGCATGACGCACTCGAGGGTCGCAGCTTCTTGGTCCATCATTTCTCATCTCCCTCGATTGTTGTCTGAATATTCGCCTTGGCCAAGGCGAGATCGAAAGCCTCTTGAAACCGTGCACGAAAGGCTGGGCCCATGACCCGTGCCAAACCAAGCACCCCAAGTGGATCGTACTTTGCTGTCAGGTCTACTGCGAACTGCGGGCGCAAGGTCAAGGTCACACTGGTCGGATGCTTGCCGCGCGCCCCGCGGGGCTCATCAACTTCTGGCATTCCTTCGCGCTCCCAATCGTCAAAGACCTGTTCGCGCAGACCTTGGGCGACACGGCGGATGAGAAACTGCACGCTGCAGCGCGCAGCCATTGCCCAAGCCTCGGCGAAATGAGCCTGCCGAGCCGTCAGCGATACAGCGACATAAACGACTTGTCCGCGCGCGGCAGATCCCGCCGTGGCATCAGATGGCTTTGCATCGGCGTTTTGCTGAGCCAATGGACCTGTTCTCCCTTTCCGGAGTTCTGCAGGTGCCTCAATGTGCCGTTCGTCGGGTTCGCCCTCAGTATTGCATGGTCGTCGCGCGATTTTTGTGACTGCGACAGCCCCGGATTTTGGTGCCGCCGCTGCTTCAACCGAAGTCGGAAGCTCCAGCTTTGGCTCTTCGACAAGCTTACTGGCCGTAGTCACCGCGCCAAACCCGAGCTTTGCCGAAAACCCTGCGTCTTGCCGGATGATCCGCATCATGTCTTTGCGCTGCGCCATTATGCGACCTCCGCCGGTGCAAGGATTAGCTGGTCGATCTCATCTAGAAGTTCCCCGGCCTCCTTCACGGCATTTTGGACGTGCACGGCAAGCGCGCGGTTTGGCGTCTTGTCCGCAATAACCCCAAGGAGCCCTTCCTTGTCCATCCGAACGTAAGCGCTGCGGTTTGCCAGATAGGACTCAAGGGCGGGTAGAGATTGAAACAACTCCTCTGCGACAGCGCGCTCTGTCTCTGATACCCGCACTGGCACACGGCTGAGCGTTACCGAAAACCCTGCAAGCGCATCCGGCTTTTCAACCCGACCGCGCAGCTTGAGATACCAAGTGGCCGTCTCCAATGTTTCGCTCAGATCGCCCCGAGACAACATCATCGGACAGATTATTCGATGCGCGGCAACAGCTAGAACGTCCTGCGCTTCTGATCCACCTCCGAAGGTGTCGATCAGGATCAGATGCTCTTGGTCGTGCTGCTCGTAGATTTGATCAATCGCTTCGACCACAAGGTGGGCGTCCAGCGTGTGGATCACTTCGACCAGCGGAGACCAGTTACCTGCCTCTTGCCCCGCCTGCATCCATTTCAGGCAGGATCGAGAGCTGTCAGTGTCGAAAATTGTAACCGTCTCACCCCGGCTTGCGGCGGCGGAGGCCAAGGCGCGGCAGAGCGTACTCTTGCCCGACCCACCCTTGCGGTTCATCACCAACACAACACGTATACCGTAACCCATACCACCTTCCTCATATTGCAGATGTCATTTTTCTGAATGACGAACACTTAATTCTTTTGTCTTAAATCACATCACTTTGATCTGAACGCTAATTGTGAATATCATAAATCAGCTCGCGCAAATCTTATTGCGCAAGGCGTATCTCTTTAATCCTAAATCTGATTACTGGATGCGTATCTTTTTTATCTGATCGCGCAATACGTGTATCGTAAGTCTGAACTTCGAACACATTTTCCTGATGCCACAAGACGTATCGCACACATCCTTTCTCCGAACTCACAACTCTGACTAGCGGAGTTCGCATTACAAACAAAACAAGACTTTACGCCATTTCCTTCAAGGAAAACCCACTGCCTGCCAAATGGCTGGGGCGGATATTCCTGGTCTCACCTTGTGCGTTCAGCGATCAGCGAAACGCATTCGGTGGCGAGTGAGTTACCCAAGGTCAGTACAGTCTGCAAGTGCATAATTCGCGCAATGATTGTGCTTGATTATTACGAAGGAGAAGGAATAAGAAAGGTGGCAGGAAATGCGATATGTCTACAATAATTCGGCGATGGTATTAATGATAAAATCTCTTTCTGGTGAAACGCGACCCAAGGTGAAATTAAAACCGGCCATTGCCATTAAACGCGACTCAACGTCGTCCGAGCCGCTTGATGGGCCTCGAAGGGGCCGTCCGAGCGCAGAGGGCTCAGGCCAGGTCATCAGTTGCCGTCTGCCTGCTGAAGAACTCCATGCCTTCGACGCGCTTTGTACCCAGCTTGGGGCAAAATCCCGATCGGATGGGGTGCGGTCCATCGTGCGAATGGCCGCCGGCTTTTTGGAGTTCAGCCGGGAGGACAGCGCGCGGCTGGAAGAAATCCGCTACGAGCTGGGCAAGATCGGCTCCAATGTAAACCAGATCGCCTTAGCCGCGAACCGGGGTCGAGCTCCGATGGTGCGGGCGCAATGGGCTTCGGTGGATGAGTTGCGTCGGTCATTGCCGTCTGTGGCGAAGACCCTGAACCAGATCATTGCCGAACGACGGCGCCAAGGCGTCGCCCTGTTCCGGAAATTTGCGGAAGCCCAAGGGGTGCGCCATGGTTAAGGTTCGCGCGCGCCCGACCAGTTTGGCGGCAGCCGTTTTGGGCGAGTTGGATTTTTTGCGCCCAAAGCAGGGCAGGGTGAAGACTGGTCCTTCATCACCCGCAAAGCGTGGGTTTAGCTTTTCATCGCGAGCGAACCAGCTCTGGCGGTTTGCACTGGGGTCGAATGCGGCGGTGCTGAAGAAGATCGGCAAGGGTGGCACGGCCAATGCCAAGGAGTTAACGGCGCAGATGGATTATCTGTTTTCCAAGTCGGCTTCAATCTTCGGCAATGGGGTTCTGCTGGATGCAGATGCCAAGGGGCTGAGTAAGGATGAGCGGCGCGACATCGTGGGCGATTGGGTCGAGGATTGGCGTGGGTCGCCAAAGAACGGCCACACGACGCATCTGCTGATGAGTTTTCCGTCCCATGTTCGGCCCGAGAAGGCAAAGCTGATCGCCGAGACCTGGGCCTTTGAGATGTTTCAGTCGGGGGAGCATCAGGACGATGTCTGGTCTTATGTCGCGGCCCTGCACACTGACAAGGCGCATCCGCATGTCCACATGGTCATCAACAACCGGGGTACGGTGAATGACACTTGGTTTTACATGGGCAAAGAGCATGCGTTCAATCTCGAGGTGATGAAGGAACGTATGGTGGCGATTGCAGCGGAAGAAGGCGTATTTTTGGATGCGACGTCTCGGGCGGAACGGGGGTTGCTGAGCTACGGGCCATCGCGGGCGGAGATTGAGCGGGCACGGGTCGAGGGTCGGGTGCCAGAAGAACGGCCACGTGAGGGTAAGGCGCTGGAAGATGCGCTGGCAACGATGGAGCGTACAGCGGATGCGATGCGCAGTCTGCAACATGTGGCGGCGTTAACGGGCTTGCCCGAGATTGGCGAGAAGATCGCCAAAGCTGAAGAGGCGCTGCGCCGGGGTGGGGTGTTGCAGCCTTTTCCGGTGGCGGCGGTCACGGCGGATCGCGCGGATCTCGATCGGCATTTCAGCGGGTGGATGGCGGAAACCGAGGATAAGATCCGGAAGATGCCTGTCACTGAGCGCAAAGAAATGCAGGACGAGCTTTATGGCTATGCCATCGACATCGTGAAGGGTTTGGGCGACGCCCGTGGAGCGCAACTTTTGCAGATGTTCCCGCAGTCCACACTTTACGCGACGGGCATCAATGGGGATCAACTGACACGGGACAGGGAGGTCGTTGATTTGCTGCCCGGCGCCGCAGATCAGTTGAAAGCAGGCATCGTCGCCAAAGCAGTGGCCTTGGGTCTCAGTGGCGATCGCATAGCTGATCGGTTGGAGGCGGGTGCGGCCAACGCTTGGGAAGAACGTGACTGGGTGCGCAGTGACTTGATGACACTATCCGGAAGACGCCGCGCTGACCTTCGGTCGCCGGATCAAAGCCGGATGGTGGTCAAAGATCTTGAAGGCTTCTACGCCACAGCCGCCAAGTTGATTGACCAGGCACGAATACATGAAGGGTTGCCTGAAAATGACCGGTTGTTGCGAGCCCTCGAGTCGATGGGGCGCATCATGCAGGCGGATGGAAAGGTCGAGTTCAGGAGCGATGCCCATGCTGAACGGTTCGCGGATGAGTTGCGACAAAGGTATGGAGCAGGATTTATGAAAGAACTAGCTGCCGGGCAGACTGACGCGCTGGCTGGGAATTTCGAGGATGTACAGCAACGGAAGTGGATCGCCAAGGCGGTTATTTCTGCAGCTAAATTGCATGTGGCGATTGGGCTGACCTTGAGCGAGGCGAATAGGGCTGAACGAGAATTGTTAGGCAGTGTGGGGCGCGAAGCGGAAAAAGATTGGGAGCGATGATCCGCACGAAAGGCGTATTTCGTTGAAAAATTCTTCTTGATTTGGGGCCTTTCGGCTGATTCAGTTGTCCTTGTTAACGGGAGGGATTGCGATGTTGGGGCCAAAGCAAGAGGCGCAAGGCGCGTTGTTTTGCGAGTTCTCAATAGATGATCACGTCCCTCAGGATCTTTTGCTGCGATCCATTGTTCGCTTCGTCGACCTGTCTGGCATCCGCCAGTATCTGGCCCCATTTTACAGCACCACGGGCCGCCATTCCATTGCCCGGCAATGCATTGAAAATGCATGAGAGGGGATTGATCCTGAACTTCTGATCCGGGTGTTGTTGTTCGGTTATTGCCTCGGCATTCGTTCAGAGCGACGTCTGTGTGAAGAGGTCCATCTGAACCTCGCCTATCGCTGGTTTTGCCGTCTCGATTTGACCGACCGTGTGCCAGGCCATTCGTCTTTCTCCAAGAACCGTCATGCGTTGCCCGGCAGGCAATTGCAATGCAAATGCCGAGAGGGGTCGTTTCCGCGACAGCGATCTGCTGCGTCACTTGTTCGAGACGACCGTGGCTCGGTGCATTGCCGAAGGGCTGGTCAGCGGCCAGCGCTTTGCAGCGGATGCAAGCCTGATCCATTGCCCGGCAGGCGATTGCGTAGCAATCTGCAGAGAGGGGGGCCGATGCCAAAAAGCAAAACTCAACGCCCAAAGAAAACTGGGACGCAGAGGCAATTACCCCAGCAGATGCGCCGCGTGCTGTGCGCGAGTATCTTGAGGTTCTAGATGACGCTGCCTTTGGCGCAGCCACAACGGTTGAACCGAAGTTCACATAGCATTCCGACCCAGCCAGCCAATGGACTGCAGCCCGTAAGGGCCCTGCATTCTTTGCGTATTCCACGAATTATCTGATCGACACAGATCACAGCGTGATCGTGGATTTGGAGACAACAAGGTCAATTCGGCAGGCGGAAGTAGGGTCGGTACGCACGATGCTGGATCGGGTCAAAAACAAGTTTGATCTGCATCCTGAACGTATCATAGCAGATACCGCTTACGGGTCTGGGCCAATGCTTGGCTGGCTTGTGGATCGCAAAATTGGGGTCTGATGCCGGAGAGTGCAAAATCCTACGCTAAGCGGTGAGAACCCGTTTCCCATAATCGCGCAGATTGCCG
>NZ_JBGQOQ010000033.1:0-37196 GCF_052119765.1 Pseudorhodobacter sp. W20_MBD10_FR17
TTCACTGTCGAAGACAGGTTGGTCGGCGCAGTCATGGCGGATGCGGCACCAACAGTTGTCAGGGCGATCAACGAGGCGAGAATAATACGTTTCATCATGTGTTCCTTATCAGGTTTGTTTTGCAGGACCCGTTGTTTGGTCCGGTGAAGCAGAGATGCGCTTTGCCACGCCAAGTTTCAAATCACAGTCTACTCACCTCTGATCACGGAAATTTTCAGCTTCACGCAATGGGTTAGTGAAACTATTTCAATCCCGCTGTCCGATGTGCAATTCATTCTGGAAAACGGTGTTTTTTTGACCAAACAGTATATTTCAATGCCTCACGAACACTGTGAGCACCCGTCAAAAACATGCAAAACACCCTTTGTGTGCATTTTTGCACAGACGGAATTGCGTGGGGCGGCGTTTACCTTACTTGCCCCAAAAACGTCTTATCAACGCAAAACGCCCGCAAATTTGCGGGCGTCATCAACATATCGACCAAAAGCCTTGCGGGAAAAGAGAGCTATCGCGCTCGTCCCTCCGACTCGGTGCAAATCACCTGTTCAGTCATCATCCCCATCATCATCCGAATCTATGGGGGCTGCAGTGCCGCCGCCAGCCTGGCCCCCACCGCGGCGCAGCTTCAGAATCAGCACTTCGACATTGCCCTCGGTGCGCTGCCGATTCACTTTCAGCTTGCCCAAAGGTGGCAGATTCAGCTCTTCGCCCGATGACAGCGCATCGCCAAGCACCCCCAAGGTGGCCTCGACAATCAGCTTCACATCCTTTTTCTTCGCTCCCGAGGCTTTGACGATCCGTTCGACCAGCATCTGCTTTTTCAGCATGTTGTTTTGGCCGTTGCCCCCCTGCTGTGCCGCAGCTGCGGCCACCGTGGGGGCCAATGCGGGTGCTGTTTCGATCACTGACACTTTCGGAACGATAACCTCAGCCGCCGGAATGGTCGGCGCTGGAATGCTGCCCCGTGTTTTAGGGGCCGATTTAGACGGGGTGCTGGCTGTCGTGGCAGATTTTGCTTTTGCCGTGATATTGGATGTGGGCATTATAGCTCCTGCTGGGTTTTATTCCTGATATGGAAACAAAGTAACCCGCTTTGCCGCATTTGGAAACGGTGGATTTTGACAGCTTGCCCATATGCAAAAGGCGCGCTGATCACAGCGCGCCTTTCAAAGTTTTAATATGACAATTGCCTAAACGTTATGCGTTTTAATGCGCTGTGGCCTGTGACGCCGCAGCGGCAACCGCCTTTTGCGCCGCCGCAGCCGCTTCTTCTGCGGCCTCGTCCCACTCAATCGGCTCGGGCTGGCGGACCAGCGCGTGCTTTAGAACCTCGCGCACATGGCTTACGGGAATAATCGTCAGGCCTTCCTTCACATTATCCGGAATCTCGGACAGATCCTTCTCATTCTCTTGCGGAATAAGAACCGTCTTAATCCCACCGCGCAGCGCCGCCAGAAGCTTTTCTTTCAAGCCACCAATTGGCATCGCATTGCCGCGCAAGGAAACCTCACCCGTCATCGCGATATCCTTACGCACCGGAATCTGCGTCAGCACAGACACAATCGATGTCACCATTGCCAAACCGGCACTCGGCCCATCCTTGGGCGTCGCCCCATCGGGCACGTGGACGTGAATATCAATCGCCTCAAACTTTGGCGGTTTGATTCCGATTTCAGGGCTGATCGAGCGGACATAGCTGCTGGCCGCGTCTATCGACTCTTTCATCACATCGCCCAGCTTGCCCGTAGTTTTCATCCGGCCTTTGCCCGGCAGGCGCAGCGCCTCAATCGGCAGCAGCTCACCACCAACTGATGTCCACGCCAATCCGGTAACCACACCAATCTGATCCTCGGCCTCGGCCAAGCCATAGCGATGCCGTTTGACACCAAGGAAGCCTTCCAGCCCCTCAATCGTCACCTTCACCTCTTTGGTCTTGCCCTTCACGATCTCGGTCACGGCCTTACGCGCCAGCTTTGCCAGCTCACGCTCAAGGTTACGCACGCCCGCTTCGCGCGTATAGGTGCGAATGACCTCTAGCAGCGCATCATCAGCGATCGAGAACTCCCCCTTTTTCAAGGCGTGGTTTTTAACCTGTTTGGGGATCAAATGCTGTTTGGCAATCTCGCGCTTTTCATCCTCGGTATAGCCCGACAGAGGAATAATCTCCATCCGGTCCAACAGGGGCGACGGCATGTTATAGCTGTTCGCCGTGGTCAAAAACATCACGTTCGACAGGTCATATTCGACCTCAAGATAGTGGTCGGTAAAGCTGGCGTTTTGTTCGGGGTCCAAGACCTCCAACATCGCAGACGCCGGATCGCCCCGGAAATCCTGCCCCATTTTGTCGATCTCATCGAGCAAAATCAACGGGTTGGTGGTTTTTGCCTTTTTCAACGCCTGAATGATCTTACCGGGCATCGACCCGATATAGGTCCGCCGGTGGCCGCGAATCTCGCTCTCATCACGCACACCGCCAAGGGAAATACGAATAAACTCACGCCCTGTCGCCTTAGCAACAGACCGCCCCAAAGACGTTTTGCCAACCCCCGGAGGGCCGACAAGGCACAAGATCGGGCCTTTCAACTTGGCCGACCGGGCCTGAACCGCCAGATACTCGACGATCCGTTCTTTAACCTTTTCCAGCCCGTGGTGATCGGCATCCAGCACAGCTTGCGCCTTGGCTAGATCCTTTTTCACACGACTTTTGGTGCCCCAAGGAACGCCCAGCAACCAATCAAGGTAGTTGCGCACAACAGTCGCCTCGGCGCTCATCGGGCTCATATTCTTTAGCTTTTTAACCTCGGAATCCGCCTTTTCGCGTGCTTCTTTCGACAGCGCGGTCTTTGCAATGCGGGCCTCCAACTCAGCGACCTCATTCTGGCCGTCTTCGCCATCGCCCAGCTCTTTCTGAATGGCCTTCATCTGCTCATTCAAATAATACTCGCGCTGGGTGCGCTCCATCTGAGATTTCACGCGGGTCTTGATCTTTTTCTCAACCTGCAAAACGCTCATCTCGCCTTGCATATGGCCGTAAACTTTTTCCAGCCGCAGGCCGACATCCAGCGTTTCCAGCAGCGCTTGCTTATCCGCCACCTCAATCCCCAGATGCCCCGAGGCCAAATCGGCAAGGCGCGACGGCTCACGCGTGTCGGCCACCGCCGAAAGTGCTTCTTCGGGGATGTTTTTCTTGATTTTGGCGTAGCGCTCAAACTCATCGGCGACAGCGCGCACCAATGCGCTTACCGTGGCTTCATCGCCGGGCAGTTCGGTCAGCGGCTCGGCCTCGGCCTCAAAGAACCGATCATTTTCAATAAACTTAGTGATGCGCACGCGGGACTTGCCCTCAACCAACACTTTCACAGTGCCGTCGGGCAGCTTTAGCAATTGCAGCACATTGGCCAACACGCCCGCGCGGTAAATACCGTCGGATTCGGGGTCGTCAACGGTTGGGTCCATCTGGCTCGACAGCAGGATCTGGCGGTCATCGGCCATCACCTCTTCCAGCGCGCGAACCGATTTTTCACGGCCCACAAACAGCGGCACAATCATATGCGGAAACACTACAATATCGCGCAGCGGCAATACGGGGTAGCTGTTGGATTTCACGTCGCTCATCTCATTTCCTCTCTGGCAAGAAAGCCATGCCCCAAGTTCCCGGCAGCAATCGGCTTTCCCCTATTTAGTCATCATATCTGGTGTTGCAGGTTGGGGCTGTCAACCAGCCCATCCCAAGTTGCCGCAATCATGCGCCTGCATTTAAGGCACAGCAAGCCGTGATTGCGGGGAATTTAACAGAAAAATGACGCCAAACTTTAACAGTCACGAAATCGGCATCAAGGCTGCCGCGATCCGGCGCCCTTCGGAGAGCAACACGTTATAGGTCCGTGCCGCAGCGGGCGAGTTCATCACCTCTACCCCGATGCCTGCCGCCTCTAACGCCGCGCGAAACGCAGGCGAGATATGGGCAATTTCGGTCCCCATGCCAACAAACAGCACGTCAATCTTGCCGATCAAGGCCAAAGGGGCGGCGGTATCATCCAGCCCGCCCCAAGGCCCTGCATCCCAAGGCGTCACCAACACCGGCCCGTGGATCACTTTGCCAGCGATCCGAAAAAATCCCGGCCCATAGCTGTCTATGGGCTGGGCGTTATCATAAGTCACTTCGGTCAGGCGCATCAGACCCCCTCAGGCATCAATATTGGCATATTCCGTAGGCGTACCTTTGCCGCCTTTTGGTTTTTCCGAACGGTCCAACCCGATGATCAAAACGATGTTCTTGGCCACATAAACCGACGAATACGTCCCCAAGATCACCCCGATGAAAATCGCCAAACTAAAGCCACGAATAACATCGCCACCCCAGATCAGCATCGCCCCCAGTGCCATCAAGGTCGTTCCCGATGTCATAATCGTCCGGCTTAAGGTTTCATTCACCGACAGGTTCATAACCTCACGCAACGGCATGGTTTTGTATTTCACCAAGTTTTCGCGCAAACGGTCAAACACCACCACGGTATCGTTGATCGAATAACCCAAAATCGTTAGCAAAGCCGCCACGATGGTCAAGTCAAACTTCCACTGGAACACTGCGAAAATACCGATCGTAATCAGCATATCATGCAAAAGCGCAAGCACGCCACCAAGCGCAAACTGCCATTCAAACCGCAGCCATATATAGATCAGCACCCCGATGCTGGTCGCCACAATCGCATAGATCGACGTCCAGACCAGTTCGGCCGAAACTTTTGGCCCCACCGATTCCACGGACACCACCTTTAGCGCGGGGTCCAACGCCACCAAAGCCGATTGCACACTCTCCAACGTCTCGGGCGTCACCGCCTCATAGCCATCCTGTGCGCCAAGCCGAATTTGCGCGACATGTTGGTCGTCGCGGAACGATGGATCGAACACCTCGGTGATCGACACATCGCCAACGTCCAGCGCATTCAGCGCCTGCCGGTACGCGCCGACATCAACCGCCATAGTGCTTTCGGTGCGCAATGTGGTGCCGCCTTTGAAATCAATCCCAAAGTTCAGCCCCATAAACGCCCAAGCGACAAGCGCCACCACCATCAGCCCGATAGAGCCGCCAAAGGTAAACCACTGCCAGCGAAAAAAGTTAAAGTTAGTGACATCTGGAACGAGCCTTAAACGCCATGCCATTTTCAGCTCTCCTTACAATTCAATAGTCTTTGGTCGGCGCCAGCCGAACCAAATCGAGATCAACAAACGCGTCACAAAGATCGCGCTGAAAACGGAAGTGATGATGCCGACGCCCAAAACCACGGCAAAGCCACGCACCGGCCCTGCCCCGAAAAAGAACAGCGCCGCAGCCGTGATCAACGTGGTCACGTTCGCATCGATAATCGCCGACATCGCCCGCTCATAGCCGATTTCAATCGCCCGTGCGGGCCCTTTGGCGGTTTTCAACTCTTCTCGAATACGCTCATACACCAGCACGTTGGCATCCACCGCCATACCGATTGTCAGCACAATCCCCGCGATCCCCGGCAGCGTCAGCGTGCCGCCGATCAGCGTCAAAATCGCAAAGATCAGCGCGATGTTAATGGCCAGCGCTACGTTGGCAAACATGCCGAACAGACCATAGGACGCAAACATATAAAGGCCGACAATCACAATCGCGATCACCGCCGCCACTTTACCCGCGTCAATACTGTCTTGGCCCAACTGTGGCCCGACCGTGCGTTCTTCTAGAAAGTTCATCTCGGCAGGCAAAGCCCCGGCCCGCAGCAAAAGCGCAAGATTGGTGCTTTCCTCAACGCTGAAACTGCCTGTAATAATCCCCGAGCCGCCCGCGATATGGCTTTGGATTGTCGGCGCCGAGATCACCTGATTGTCCAAGACAATCGCAAACGGGCTGCCGATGTTATTGGCGGTATAATCGCCAAACAAGCGCCCGCCCGCAGGGTTGAACCGGAAGCTGACCGCAGGGCGGTTGTTTTGGTCAAATGCAGGCTGCGCATCGGTCAGGTCTTCACCCGTCACAACAGGCGTCTGCTCGACAATATAATACTCTCCCGGCTCATTCTGCGAGGGCAACAGCACGTTGCGCGCACCAGGGGCCGCCCCTGCATTGGTCGTACGTCCGACCACAGGATTGAATGTTAGCTTGGCCGTGGTCCCGATCAGCTTTTTCAGCTCGGCTGCGGACCCAATCCCCGGCACCTCAATCAAAATCCGGTCTTCGCCTTGGCGCTGGATGGTCGGCTCACGCGTGCCCGCCGCATCCACCCGCCGGCGAATAATCTCAAGCGATTGCTGGATAGTCCGGCTATCCGTCGCCACCCGCTCGGCCTCGGACAATTGCACGACGATTTCATCGCCTTCAGCCGTTACATCAATGTCATTCTGCCCGACGCCGGTCAGTGACACGACAGGTGTCGCCAGTGCCTTTACCGCCGTCAAGGCCGCATCCATGCCCGCAGGGTTCGAAATCGCTACCCGCAGCACACCCGGCACTGAAGGTTGACGGCGCACAGAGCCCGCCGTGTCGCGCACATCGCGCAACGCATCTCGCACCAGTGGCCACATCGCATCAATGCGCGACGCATATACATCTTCCACCTGAACTTCGGCCAACAGATGCGCACCACCGCGCAAATCCAGCCCCAAGTTCACCAAACCAGACGGCATCCACGAAGGCCAACCGGCCTCTGCCGCCGTCTGCTCTGGGGTCGCCACACCCTTTGCTGCCGTCACCGCTGCCACGGCGTCATTATGCGTTTCAACCTTGGTATAAAACAGGTTTGGAACAGCAAGGATAATTCCAAGGGCACAGAGCCCCGCAATTATCACGCGCTTCCACAGCGGTATCTGCAACATAGGATGGGCTTTCTTACAATCGGGCTTAAATCGGGCTCAAATCAGGCTCAGATCGGGCTTAACGTTAGGCCGCTGCTGGCTCGGTCTTCGACATAACCTGCGCGATCGTGTGCTTGACCACTTTAACCTTTACGCCCTCGGCAATCTCGACCTCAACGATCCCGTCTTCGGCAACTTTGACAACTTTGCCAACAATACCACCTTGGGTCAGCACTTGGTCGCCACGGCGCAGCGCCTCAACCATCGCCTTATGCTCTTTCAGCTTTTTCTGCTGTGGACGGATCAACAAGAAATACATGATCGCAAAGATCAGGATCAACGGCATCAGCGAGGTTACGGCGCCCATGGCACCACCAGCAGTCTGCGCGAAAGCAGGAGTAGCAAACATCAAATAATTCCTCTCGGTCGGTGGGCAAACGCCCCTATACGGGCCATTAGCCCCTGTTTTATCGCGCGCACCCTATAACCGACACGCGCCCTGCGCAAGGCAACGATACCACCCCGCCACCGCCATATAATCTCCCCTCGCGCAGATGTGTAGCCCAGTCGCGCATTTCCCCATCTCCTGTGCTCTCACCCCCTTAGAAATCTCTGTATACGCGATTATACGCCCCCATTTTCCCCGTTTCCCTCGTCCCCATAATCGGGCATAGCTATCCCATTCAAAAAATGAGGCCCAAAATGCACGATATCAAAGCGATCCGAGAGAACCCCGCAGCCTTTGACGCAGCCCTTGCACGGCGCGGCATGGCCCCGATCTCGTCTCAAATCCTCGATATCGACGCTGCCCGCCGCGCCAAGATTCTGGCCGCCGAAACCGCGACAGCGGCCCAGAACGCCGCCTCGAAACAGGTCGGCGCTGCCAAGGCCGCCGGAAATGACGCTGAATTTGAACGCCTGCGCGCGCTTGTCGCTGATAAAAAGGCCGAGATTGCGACGCTGAACGAAGAGGCCGGCGTTGAAGATACCCGCCTGCGCGATATGCTGATGGCCATTGATAACCTCCCCCTGCCCCAAGTTCCCTATGGCAAGGGTGAGGAAGACAACGTCGAAGTGCGCCGCTGGGGCACGCCCCGCGCGCTGGATTTCAAACCGCTGGAACATTACCAACTGCCAGCCGCCATTCCGGGCCTTGATTTCGCAACCGCCGCCAAGCTTTCGGGCAGCCGTTTCGTGGTACTGCGCGGGGCTATGATCCGCATCCACCGCGCCCTCGCCCAGTTCATGCTGGATACGCATATCGAAGAACACGGGCTTAACGAGGTCTGGACACCGGTTCTGGTAAAAGATGAGGCGATGTTCGGCACCGGAAACCTGCCGAAATTTGCCGAGGACAGCTATCAAACCACCAACGGCTGGTGGCTGATCCCCACGTCCGAGGTCACGCTGACCAACACCGTTGCAGGCGACACACTGGACGAATCTGCGCTGCCGATCCGCATGACTGCCCACACCCAATGCTTCCGCTCTGAGGCAGGTTCGGCAGGCCGTGATACCAGCGGTATGCTGCGCCAACACCAGTTTGAAAAAGTGGAAATGGTCAGCATCACCACCCCCGAGACCAGCCTTGCCGAGCATGACCGCATGACCGGCTGCGCCGAGGCAATCTTGCAAAAGCTGGAGCTGCCCTACCGTGTGATGGTGCTATGTACCGGCGATATGGGCTTTGGCTCGACCAAAACCCACGACCTTGAGGTGTGGCTGCCGGGCCAAGATACCTTCCGCGAGATCAGCTCGGTTTCGGTTTGTGGCGATTTCCAAGCCCGCCGTATGAACGCCCGTTACAAACCAAGCGCAGGCGGCAAGCCCGAGTTTGTGCACACGCTGAACGGGTCCGGCCTTGCGGTTGGGCGGTGCCTGATTGCGGTGCTGGAAAACGGGCAGCAGGCTGATGGCTCGGTTGATCTGCCTGCGGTTCTGCACCCCTATTTGCGCGGCAAAACCCGCGTTACAGCGTCAGGCGAATTGGTGTAATCAAACCTATGCAGTGCTTGCTTGGCCCATGTGCGATACCGCCTTGGGCCGGCGCTGCATCTCGCGCAGCTGGGCCACCAAGAACAGCACCGCAAGACCCGATATAATCAGCACAGCATCCAGCACCGCCGAAGGCGGCTGCAACGCTTTGGTCAGCTGCCCAATATAGGCAAGCACCGACCCCACGGCAAAAACCGGCAAGGAGTTGCGCCCGAGCAGGCTAAAGGGCGCCGCCATTGGATGTGCCGACATGGTTTTGACAACCGGAAGCACACTAAGCACATAAGCCAAGGCAAGAATATGCAGCAGACGCGGCAAGGACACAAAACACTTGTCAAACGCGGTAAACAGGCTGGGAACGCCCGCATATTCATAAAGCAGCCAAAGCGTATGACCGCCGTGTTCGGCGACAACGGGCACCTTTGTCCAGATCATGGCGAACACCAAATAACCGATCGCCAGCCACACGGCCCAACGCTTAGCCGGCAAAAACCGCCGACCTTGGCGCAGGGCAAACCCAGTCAGGATGCCTGCCACAAACAACAACTGCCATGCCATCGGATTGAACGACCAGCCATAGTCGGTCGGCCAGGTTGGCATTTTCAGTTTCACCACACCGACACATAGCCACAGCAACACCGACCCCAAAAGGGCGCGGTTGGGCCAGCGCGCGCACACAAACAGCAAAAACGGCGCGGCAAGCATCAGCACGATATATAGCGGCAAAATATCGGCATAGGCAAAGTGATGCCCAAGGGTCGCCATTGCCAGAGACAGCTTTGCCGGATCTTCGACTGCAAACAGGATATTACGGTCATAAGCCATGCTATGAATGCCGGGCTGATCGATCAGGAAAATAAAGAACGCCAGTACACTGAAGATGATGATGCAATGCACCCACCACAGGGTGACGGCCCGCTGCCACGGGCGGACAATCTGCGCCAGACTTGGCGTACCGCGCAAATAGGCCGCGCCATAGGCCAGCCCAGCCGCCATGCCAGACATCAGGACAAACCCCTCGGCGGCATCGGAAAACCCGAAATTGCGCGAGGTAAAATGCTCCCAAGCCGTTTCCGGGATGTGGTTGATGAAAATCATCACCAAAGCGATGCCCCGCAGCATATCGATGCGGTGATCGCGAGAATGGATAGGTTTAGGCAAGCACTTGCTCCGGCGTTTCGATAGACCAATCCGCCAGAACGGCGTCATATCGGACAAGGACGGCCGGGCGCGACAGATCGGCAGGCACGGTGAATTGCTGCGCTGATGCTTTACAAGACGTCCACCAGATCAAGAACGGCGCGATCGCCATCGGCAGCGCCACAGGCAAAAGCCAAAGCGTCAACACAGGTGCCAAATATTGTGTGGCCGCCAATACGCCAATGCCCCAAAGGCTGATCCAGCGGGCGGCGGCCCAAGCCTCGGCACCGCTAAGGCTACCATCGCCACGGTTGTTCGTCGGCCAACCGCCATCGCGGCCCAGCAAGACCTGTAGGACCGAGCGGGTTTGAAAGGCCAGCAGCACAGGGGCAAACAGTGATGACAAGGCCAGCTCGGACAAAACCGACCGCAAGCTTTGGGCTGCCCCACCAAACCCCTTGGCACGGCCAGTCAAAACCGCATCCAACCCCACCAGAAACTTGGGCATAACCAACAGCCCGAAAATGCCAAGCGCAAGACCGATGGCTTTTTGGGTCTCATCATTTGGAAAAACCGGAAAAGGCCAGTTGGCCTCGGGGAAATAGTTCAGCTCGCCCGCCATTGGAATCGCGGCAATCGAAGTGACGATAAAAGCCACCCAGATCAGCGGTGCCATATAGGAAAAAATACCTTGGAACAGGCTAAACCGGCTCCAAATCAGCAAATTGGGCGCACCCACGATTTTGGCGTGCTGCAAATTGCCTTGGCACCAGCGCCGATCGCGTTTGGCGTGGTCGAGGATGTTTTCGGGTGCACCTTCAAAAGAGCCTTCCAGATCATCATCCAACCGAACCAACCAGCCCGCCCGCGCAAGTAAGGCCGCCTCGACGGAATCATGGCTTAGGATATGGCCGCCAAAGGGCGGCGGGCCGGACAATTCCGGCAAAGCACAGCTTTCGGCCCAAGCGGGAATACGCACGATGGCATTATGACCCCAAAACGGCCCCGAACGCCCCTGTAACGCCGCAAGGCCGCGCGCAAAGGCGGGCGAATGGAACGCTGCCGCAAATTGCATCGCACGCCCAAACAGCGAATTGGCATCCACCACCTTAGGCAAGGTTTGCAACAGGCCAAGGGCAGGATCAGCCTCAATCCGGCGGATCATCTCCAGAATCGTGGCACCTTCCATCAGGCTGTCAGCATCAAGGATCACGGCGTAATCCCAAGCACCGCCCGATGTGGTGATGAACTCTTCGATATTGCCCGCTTTGCGCCCCGTATTTTTGACGCGGCGGCGATAGAACATCCGGCCTTCGCTGTTTTGCTGCGCAATGAGGCGGGCAAACCACTGCTGCTCTTGTGTGGCGATGACATCGTCACGGGTATCGGACAGAATGGCAAAATCAATCTGGGCAAGCGTGCCACATGCGCGCAACGAGCTATCCATTGCGGCGATGCGCGCAAAGGTCGCCAACGGGTCTTCGTTATAGACCGGAACAATGATAACAGTTTTGCCGGTAATCGGCCCTTCGCCCCTAGGCACCATCGGCGGCTTGCGCACGACCAAACCCAAGAGCCCCGTAACCGCCCCCCATGCCAGCCACCACGTTGACAGCACGATAAGGCCCGCGCGCAACAGATCGATCCACGACACGCCATCGGCCGAGCCATAGATAACAAAGACCATCCCCGCAGCAGCCGCGACCAACAGGCTTGCCACGACCGCGAACAGCCGCGCCCACAAAGAGCGGTTCAAGGTAGCGGCCTGACGCATCGGTTAGTTTGCGCTCCGAAAGCTTGGTTTCAGCAGCGCAAGCAATGGGGCCAGCGCAACCGCCATAAAGCTGAACATGGACACATCCGCCGAAAGGCTCTGCTTTGGCATCACCAGCGGCGCATATGGTGGCAGCACGGCCTCAAGGTCGACCGCAACCATGGCTGAATGTGCAGAAAGATTTGGCATAGACGTATTCATGCAATCACCCATTGATAGAACCAGTTTTCAGTTAGTTTGCGGCCAAAACCAGCCACATGCGCCCGCATTTCTACGGTCGCGCCAGAGTCAGGCATCACATCCATAACAAGCCGCCAAATGTTATGGCCTTCGATTTTTGACAGCGTTTGCACAGCAATCGTACCGCCCGAGACTGAAACAACAGGCTCAAGTGCTGTGTCGGCAGGCAAATTGGCCAACAGGCCACCAGCAAAATCGACAACGAACTTACGCGTCCCATCGGGTGTATCGGCCCCAGAGACGCCACCCAAACCGGCGCGCGTTTCAAGCACAAAGGCGATATCGGCAGCGTGGTCTACGGGCAAAGCGCCCCAATACATGCGATATTGGAATTCGCGCAGCTCGCCGACGATTGGCTTTTCTTCGGGCACCCAGAACGCGACGATATTGTCGTTCACCTCTTGGCGTGTTGGAATTTCAACCAAGCGCACAGCACCACGGCCCCAATCACCCACAGGTTCGATCAACAGCGAAGGCCGGCTTTCGTAATGCGCAGCCGCGTCTTGGAAATTGTCAAAATCGCGATCACGCTGCATCAAGCCAAAGGCCCGCGGGCTTTCTTCGACGAACCAAGACTCGGACAGCCGCACAGGGTTGTTCAGCGGCCGCCAAATGGAATCGCCATCGCGGCGGTGAATGACCAGACCATCGCTGTCATGCACATTCGGGCGGAAATCATCAAAATCGGCACGGTTCTTTTCCGAGAACAAGAACATCGATGTCAGCGGGGCGACACCAACTTGGTCCACCTCGGACCGGAAGAACAGGCGCGCAGTGACATCCATTTCGGTATTGGTGCCGGGGGTAATCACAAAGCGGTACGCGCCGGTGCAATTCTCGCTTTCAAGGGCGGCAAAGACCGTAATGCTGCGGGCAAACGGCACCGGCTTTTCAATCCAGAACTTTGTAAAACGCGGAAACTCTTCCGGTTTTCCAAGGCCGGTATTGATGGCAAGACCGCGGGCCGACAGGCCATAACTGTTGCCACGTCCCAAAGCGCGGAAATAGCTGGCCCCCAAAAAGGCCACAACTTCATCAAACAGGTCAGCACGGTTCAAGGGCGCGTTCAGGCGAAACCCTGCAACGCCGGGCAATGGCTCATGCGGCGGAACGCGGTCTTTGACCCTGTCATAATAGAGAAAATCATCCGTGGTAAAAACCATCGGGCGCGCAACACCGCCGTCGATTTCAAACAACGAGATTGGTTCGGCAAACAACCAGCCAAGGTGGAAGGCATTCAGCTGAATGCCCGATTCTGCCCCCGCCCAACGCGCTTGGGTTGGGTTGAACTGAACCGCTTGATAGTCGTCATAATTAAAGTCGGTAAAGAACCCTTTGACCTTTGTCGCAGGCACTTGGGCCTGGCTTGCACGCGCACGCGCATCATCGGTCAGCCAATCAAAATCAAATGGCATTTCGGGCGCTGGTGCGATGGGTGTTTCGGGGGGTGTTTCGGGTGCCGATTGCGCAAAAGCATAGCCAGACAGGCTGGTGCTGCACTGCAGAACAGTCATAGCGCCTGCCCCGGCCAAAATGGCACGGCGCGATAGTTTGACGTTTAGGCGCGGTTGGACCGGCATAAGAGCTCCCAGCTTCGATTCTCGAAAAAACTCAACAGAAATCGCAGATTATCTGACCATATGCCAGATTTCATATGTTGCGATAAACGCAATCCTGCCATGCATAGGGCGCATAACGCCATTCTGCACAGCAGCATAGTGACGCTGTAAATGCGCCGAATGTATAGCTGCCGTCAACTGCCTTCAATATAGTATTGTAACAATTTTCAAGGCCGTAGGCTGGATGACGACATCAGGTTTCGGGGCCACTGCCTTGCGCCGCAAAACGAGGGGCATCGCTGTGAAAGCAATCAAAACCGAACCCCGCGTTTTACAGGTATCTTGGGTCAACCACGCGGGGTGAATCGCACGCTTAGGCATGACATCCCGCCGTCAAGCTTGGCGCATTCGGTATTGCCAACCTCGCGCACGTTAAAGCCCGCCTTGCCCAGCACATCGCGGGTTTTGGGAAAGCCTGCGGGCATAATCACCAAATCGTTAAAGCGAATGGTATTGGCGCAAGCCTCCTCGCCTTCGGCAGTCTGGATCACCCTGTAGCCATCAAAACAGCCCGAGGCCGCAAGCCGCTGGGTGGCAAGAATGGTCTCTCCGTCCAGCAACGAACAATCGGTTTTAAAATGCAGCACGCCCGGCGGGGTGAACACTTCGCGCACGCGGTGGCCCCAATCGGTGATAAGGGCAGTCAACTCCACAATCCCGGAGGCGTTGGTGCGCGCAGAACGACCAACCAAAACCTCGGTTTCCGTGGTCAGAATATCGCCGCCCTCAATAAAGCTCTCCGCCCCCGAAATTTTGCGCACATCGGCATAAAGCGCACGCAAATGCGGGGCCATCGCTGCCGCCTCACCCAGACGGCTGGGCGCGCCGGGGCGCATCACAATCGCCCCTTCGGGCAGGCAAAGGGCGGTGTCTTCGACAAAAACGCTATCTGGAAACGCCTCTAGCGCCTCCAGTTCCACCACCTCGGCGCCGGTGCTGCGCAGGGCGGCGATGTAATCGGCATGATGGGCCAGCATTTTGGCCAGATCGGGCGTGCCAATATCTACCGCGCGCAGCCCCCCCGTGATGCTAATGCTTGGCTTGCGGGTGATCGCATGGGTAAAACGGTATGAGGCAGTCATGGCTTAGCCTTTCATCAGGCTGGCAACCAGCCCCGGCAGTTGTTTGAAATCATTGAAAGCTGCGTCATGCGGCAGCTCATGCACCGGGGTTTTACGATACCCTTCCGTAAAGATCAGAAACGGCACCTTGGCATTCGCGGCAGTCTCGGCATCCACCTCACTGTCGCCAACATAGATGACGCGGTCACGCCCCAAATCGCTCGCCGTGGCGAACAATGGCGCAGGGTCGGGCTTGCGCTGCGGCAGGCTATCTCCTCCGTAAACGGCGGTAAAATGCCGGTCCAGCCCCAAATGACGCAACACGGCATGGGTCGGCGCGATGGGTTTGTTGGTGCAAAGGCCCAAAACACAGCCCATTTCCGACAGTTGCACCAGTGCCTTGGTCACACCGGGGTAGATATCGGTATGCTCAAACGCAGTCTCATACAGGGTGTTGAACCGCAGGATCATCGGCTTTAGCAACGGCCCCTCGGGCGCCATCCCTGAGGCCTCAAGCACGCGTTGCAACAGATGCGGCACGCCCCGCCCAACATAGCTGGCAATCTGCGCAGGCGGCAAAGTCGCCAAGCCAATCTCCTCCAACACGGCATTGGCATTGGCGGCAATATCGGCAGCGCTGTCAATCAACGTGCCGTCCAGATCAAAGATAACGGCGGTCATAGCGCAGCTTCAGCGGCTGCACGAATGGCCGCGATGTTAACGCCATAAGGCGCAGGGTTGCCAACCGCCCCCCCCTTGAACACCGCCGAGCCTGCAACCAACACATCGGCCCCTGCTGCTGCCACCAAAGGTGCCGTCTCAACCGTCACCCCACCGTCAATCTCAATATGCACAGGGCGGTCGCCAATCATGGCGCGCAGCTTGGCGACCTTGGAAACTTGGGACTGAATGAACTTTTGCCCGCCAAAACCGGGGTTCACCGTCATCACACAGATCAGATCCACCATATCCAGCAGATATTCCACCGCCTCAACCGGGGTGCCGGGGTTAATCGCAAGGCCAGCCTTGGCCCCTGCCCCGCGAATGGCCTGCAACGTGCGGTGAATATGCGGTCCTGCCTCTAGATGCGCTGAAATCACATCGGCACCGGCCTGCGCAAATGCGTCGATATAGCTGTCTACCGGCGCGATCATCAAATGCACATCCATCACACCTTTGATATGCCGGCGAATGGCCGCACATGTCGCTGGCCCAAAGGTGATATTCGGCACAAAATGCCCGTCCATCACATCAACATGCACCCAATCCGCGCCCTGATCTTCAATCGCGCGGCACTCGGCCCCGAAATTGGCAAAGTCTGCCGACAGAATAGACGGGGCGATCTTGATGTTGCGTGAAAATGTCATAGCCAGCACTCCTTCATTTCCCCCCTTCTACTGCGCAACGCCCATACAGGTAAAGCACGCCCCCACGCTTTCTTTTCGGTCCAAGTATCCCCGGGGGTGAATGGCCCATCAGGGCCAGAGGGGGGCAGCGCCCCCCTGCCGCCGCTTGATCCATAGACACAACTACGCCAAGCTTGCCCGACCTCAAGCGGAGCCGACTATGCCCAAACTTACCAAAATCGAAACCTTCTCAAATGACTTCGTCTGCTTCACCAAGCTTACGGCGCAGGATGGCGCGGTGGGCTGGGGGCAAACATCCACCTATAACGCCGATATCACAGCACAAATCCTGCACCGCCAAATCGCCCCTTGGGCTTTGGGCACCGACATTAACAGCACCGATGACATCCTTCCATTGATCCAACGCATCGAGGAACGCGAACATAAATTCCCCGGTTCCTACCGGTGCCGCGCCAATGCGGGCCTTGATACCGCGCTATGGGATATGGAAGGGCGGCGCCAAAACAAGCCCGTGGTCGAACTTCTGGGCGGCACTGCGGGCCGGTTGCGCGCCTATGCCAGCTCGATGAAGCGCGACATCACACCGCAGGATGAAGCCGCCCGCTTTGTCAAACTGCGCGACACATTCGGCTTTGACGCGTTCAAATGGCGAGTTGGTGCGGAATGTGGCCGCGATATCGACGAATGGCCCGGCCGCACCGAAGAGGTCATCCCGACGGTTGCCAACGCCTTAGGCCAAGGCATTGCCAAGCTGGTTGATGGCAACTCGGGCTTTTCGCCCAAACGCGCGATAGAGGTCGGTAAAATGCTGGCCGACAACGGGATTAGCCATTTTGAGGAACCCACCCCCTATTGGGAGTTGGACCAAACCCGTGAGGTCACAGCCGCGCTGGAGATCGATGTGACGGGCGGCGAGCAAGATTGGGATCTGTCCACTTGGCACCGCATGATCAACATGAAGGCCGTCGATATCGTGCAGCCCGATGTTATGTATATGGGCGGCATGGCCCGCACGCTCTTGGTTGCCGAAATGGCGGCGGCAGTGGGAATGCCTTGCACGCCCCATTCTGCCAACCTGTCACTGGTGACGATCTGCACCATGCACCTGCTTGGTGCCATTCCCAATGCAGGGAAATATCTGGAATTTTCGATTGAGGGCGAGGACTATTACCCGTGGCAAGACGGGCTATTCCTTGGCAATCCCTTTGCCGTGACCGATGGAAAGGTGCAAATCCCCCAAGGGCCGGGTTGGGGGGTCGACATCAACCCCGACTGGCTGGCACGCGCCACACATCAGCAAAGCGAACTGGCCTAGGGCGGCAAACACAAAGGCCCGGCGCAACACCGGGCCTTTGATATCTTTCACGCGGCCCTTAGGCCGAGACGAACAAACCGTCTTTCAGCAGGCCTTCATAGGTTTGGTCCAGCGATTTGCGGGCGCGTTCCACCAGCGTGTCAATCTCATCATGCGTGATGATAAAGGGCGGTGCGATGATCATGCGGTCGCCGACAGCGCGCATGACCAAGCCGTTATTAAAGCAATGCGTGCGGCAGCGCAGGCCAACATCGCCTTCCTCGCCTTTGAACTTGGCGCGTTTGGCTTTATCCGGTGTCAGCGCCAGCGTGCCCATTAGGCCAACCGAATTCGCCTCACCCACCATCGGGTGATCGAGCAGGGTTTTCAGCGCCGCTTTGAAATACGGGCCAACATCATCGCGCACGCGCTCTACCAGCTTTTCATCCTGAATGATCCGCAGGTTTTCAAGTGCCACGGCCGCCGCGACCGGATGGCCCGAATAGGTATAGCCGTGGTTGAAATCGCCATCCGCAATCGTGGTGGCAATTTCATCGCTGATCAGCGACCCGCCCATCGGAATATAACCCGAGGTCAGGGTTTTCGCGATTGTGATAATGTCGGGGCGAATGCCCATGGTGGTAGAGCCGAACCAGTTGCCGGTACGGCCAAACCCCGTAATCACCTCATCCGCGATCAACAAAATCTCATACTTATCGCAGATGCGCTGAATTTCCGGCCAATAGGTGCTGGGCGGAATGATCACACCGCCAGCGCCTTGAATAGGCTCGCCGATAAAGGCCGCGACGTTATCTTCGCCGATTTCCAGAATGGCGGTTTCCAACTGGCGCGCGCGTTCCAGCCCGAACTCTTCGGGCGTCATATCGCCACCTTCAGCCCACCAATGCGGCTGATCAATGTGATGGATGCCGGGGATAATCGGGCAGCCTTGGTTTTGCATCGACGCCATACCGCCAAGGCTCCCACCACCCAAGGTCGAGCCGTGATAGCCGTTTTTGCGGCTGATCAGCGTGGTTTTTGTCGGCTTGCCCTTTTTGGCCCAATAGTGCCGCACAAGGCGAATGTTGGTGTCATTCGATTCAGAACCCGAGCTGGCATAAAACACATGGTTGATGTTGTCCGGTGCCAGCTCGGCCAGCTTGGCGCTAAGGGCAATCACAGGCACATGGCTGGTCATAAAGAAGGTGTTGTAGAACGGCAGTTCCAGCATTTGGCGCGCGGCGGCATCGACCAGCTCTTGGCGGCCATAACCGACGCCCACGCACCACAGACCCGACATCCCGTCAAGAATCTCATGCCCTTCGCTATCGGTCAGGTTCACACCTTTGGCCCGCGTGATAATCCGTGCGCCAGCGGCATTCAGCGCGTTGCCATCAGTAAACGGGTGCATGTGGTGGGCGGCGTCCAGCGCCTGAAGCTCTTTGGTGGGCAAGTGATTGGTGATCGCGGTCATGGCATCGTCCTTTTCGCAGTGCCGGGCAGTGATGCGGCGGGCAGGTGTAGGTTTATCGGAGGGCACGCAGGGCGGCAGACTGCCACCCTGCTTTGTGTTTTAGCTCGACTTTGGCCAAGAATATGATCAAATTATTCAAAGTCAATGGGGCGCGACAGCCTCGGCCAAAGCCTGCGCGATTTGCTCTTGGCCCTGCACAATATCATCGCGGATCGCGGTAGCCACATCGGCCGCACGCCCGTCGCGCAGGGCCAAGATCGCCTCGGCATGTTTGTCGGGCAGGTTTTGGGTGCCATACCGGCCACAGACAATGCGCAAAGACGGCCCCACGCGCAGCCAAAGCCCTTGCACCATCGCGCCCAGAATATCGGCCCCTGAATGCGCATAAAGTGTGGTATGAAACAGGTAGTTCTGCTCTAGATAGGCACGCACATCCCCTTGCCGGATCGCCGCATTCACCTGCGCATCGATCTGCTCTAACACTTCAATATCAATAACTTGCATTCGGCTGGCCGCGATTTGCGCCAAATGCGGCTCAATCGCCAAGCGGGCAAAGCCCAGCTCGGCCAAATGCGCGACTGTTAACTCGGGCACGCTGACCCGGCGGTTGCCTTTAAACTCCAAAGCACCTTCGGCTGTTAAGCGGCGGATCGCCTCGCGTACGGGCGTAATCCCTGTTTCCAAGGCCTCAACCAAGCCTTGAATAGTGACCGCCTGCCCCGGTGCCAATTCACCAAACAACACCATATCGCGGATCCTGCGATAGACAATTTCATGGGCCGGCAATTTATCCATGGCAGCTTTCCCAGAACGCTGCGCTTGAAAAAGATGGCAGCTTCAGGGCCTTATCTAGCCCATTATGATCATATTGTATAGGATCTGCCGTATGGGGCCAAGCCTCGGATAAGGCACGCTTAGCCATGAAACCCGCCGCCGGTGCCGGGAAACAGCAGCGATACAGACGCCCAATTCAGCCAGACCGCAAACAGCCCAAAGGAGAGGGCGACCAAAAGGTAGATCGCATCATGCCGCGCATCCCAAACGCGATGCCGCCACGCCAGCCGCGCGATAATCGGCACATAGATCAACATGCCCAGCGCCTGCCCAAGCATCGCCCCTGCAAGGCCCATAAACTGCGCACCAACCAAAAACCCCAGCGTCTGCAACGTCGCCTTGGCGGCACTGACCACAAAGAACCCGCGACTGTCGCCTTGCGCCAGCGCTGCCTGATCATAGGTTAAAAACACCACCACGATCATCTGCACCGCGCAAATCGCCACCATCACGCCCCCCGCCGAATGATAGCGCGCATCATAGAGCAGGTTCACAATCATCGGCCCTGTCAGCGCCAGAAACGCCAGCGCTGCGATCAGCCCGCCGGTCACGAAAAACCGTATCCGTTCCAACCGTTTGCGGGCTTCGGGGTCATTTTCCGGATGCTCGCGGTAGATTGGGATAAGAACCCGCGCCGTGACGGTGGACCCAAGCATCATCGGGAACATCGCGAGAAACGCGCCGATATTGTAGATGCCAAGCCCTTGGATCGACAGGTATTTACCCAAAACCGCCTTATCGCCCTGCGACACCAGAAACCCGCAGACCGAGCTGAGGAAAATCCAAAAGCCAAAGTGCAGCAGCTCATGCCCTGCCGCCCTTTCCCAGCGCAGGCGGTTGCCCTGCCCCGGCATGAACAGCCACATCAGCGTAAGGCGTATCGCCGCCGTGCCCACCCCGCCAAAGGCCAAAGCCCATACCGATTTTGTCACGGCGGCAAAGGCCAGCATCATCACAATACCCGAAATCGTGGCGATCAGGTCCAGCGCGGTAAGCCGCCCCAACAGCAAATGCCGGTAGGCCGTGTCTACACGTGTCGGCTCTAACCCCGCGAACAGCAAGGACAGGCTGGCCACGGGCAGCAGTTGTGCAATCAGTGGCTGGTCATAAAACAGTGCCGCCGGATAGGCCACAGCACAGGCCGCCAGCCACAGGCCCACACCTCGCAGAATTTGCACCGTCCAGGCCGTGTTCAGAAAATCAGGGTCGTCGCCACGTTTGCTTTGCATGATCGCAGGGCCAACGCCCATATCGGAAAACAACGTCAGGCCCACCAGCAGCATCGTGACCAAAGCCATGATGCCAAACGCCTCGGGGAACAACAGGCGCGTCAGGACAAGGTTTGAAATCAACCGAAAGCCCTGTGCGGCCACAAACGACATCGCCGTCCATGCCGACCCACGCGCCGCCCGTGACAAAATGCTGGGGCGCGGGCTGTCGTTTTGCGGCCCTTCACTCATTTGCGTTCCACTCGTCATTCACTCACCCTTAGGTGTATCATTCTAACACGGCTTAAACGGCACCGCCGGCAAACGCGGGCCAAGGCAGAATCGGGCCTGCCCCACAGCTTTTAACCGATCAGATGCCAAATGGATGTGGCGATATCATGGCCCGCCTTGGCGCAGGGCAGCAAAAAGGGCTGGAAGCCGATGCTTCCAACCCCTCCTTTCGCACATAGGGACAGGCCCGCGCTTAGAACTCGACAACGGCCCGAATGGATTCACCACGGTGCATCAGCTCAAACCCTTCGTTGATTTGGTCTAGCGTCAGCTTGTGGGTGATCATCGGGTCAATCTCAATCTTGCCGTTCATGTACCAATCGACAATCTTTGGCACATCGGTGCGCCCCTTGGCGCCACCAAAGGCCGTGCCACGCCAGACGCGCCCAGTGACAAGCTGGAACGGCCGTGTTGAAATCTCGGCCCCAGCAGGTGCCACCCCGATGATGATGCTTTCGCCCCAGCCTTTATGCGCGGCCTCCAACGCGGTGCGCATCACCTTGGTGTTGCCGGTGGCATCAAAGGTGTAATCGGCCCCGCCCTTGGTCAACTCGACCAAATGCGCCACCAGATCGCCTTCAACCTTGCTGGGGTTCACAAAATCGGTCAGGCCGAAATAGCGTGCGATTTCCTCTTTGCTGTCATTCAGATCAACGCCAACCACTTGGTCCGCCCCCGCCATGCGCAGGCCTTGGATGACGTTCAACCCGATGCCGCCCAGCCCAAACACAATGCAACGCGCGCCAATTTCTACCTTGGCGGTGTTGATCACGGCACCAATGCCTGTGGTCACGCCGCAACCGATATAGCAAATTTTATCAAACGGCGCGTCCTTGCGCACCTTGGCCAGCGCGATTTCTGGAATGACCGTGTGGTTGGCAAAGGTGGAACAGCCCATGTAGTGATGGATCGGCGTACCATCGAGCATTGAAAACCGCGTGGTACCATCGGGCAACAAGCCCCGCCCTTGGGTCAGGCGGATTTTCTGGCACAGGTTGGTCTTGCCCGACAGGCAATACTCACACTCGCGGCATTCGGGGGTATAAAGCGGGATCACATGGTCGCCGACTTCAAGCGTCGTCACGCCTTCGCCAATCTCCAGCACAATTCCCGCCCCTTCGTGGCCCAGAATCGCAGGAAAAATCCCTTCTGGGTCATCGCCCGAGCGTGTAAATTCATCCGTATGGCACAAGCCCGTCGCTTTGATCTCAACCAAAACCTCACCAGCCTTGGGGCCTTCCAGATTGACCTCCATAATCTCTAGTGGTTTTCCGGGGGCAACAGCAACGGCAGCACGGGTGCGCATCATGGGGGCGATCCTCTCATTTCTAAATCACGCGGCATCCTGCCCTGTGCAGCCCTGCCGTGCAAGCCCAAGCCACAGCCGCAGCGCGACGACATAGGATTATGACGTTCGGCACAGCAAGGGCACTCCATCATATTGATGGTTCACGTAGCTTTCTCACTTATAGGTGAATTTGCATACAACGGGCACGTGAACCAGAAAATGGTTTCTTTGTCTGGTTCGCTCTCAAAGCCCATCGTGCCTCCCATCGCTTCGACCAGATGGCGCGATATGTTTAGCCCCAGCCCCGTGCCGCCCCGCTCGCGTGTGGTAGAGTTGTCTGCTTGCGAAAAAGGCTGAAAAATCATATCCTTAAATTCTTCCGGGATACCCGGACCCAAATTGCGTACTGAAATTTTTGTAAAACCGGGCAGAATTTCGGCGCCTAGGCGGACCGTAGTGCCACTATGTGCGAATTTACATGCGTTCGACAAAAGATTTGTCAAAACCTGCATAATCCGGTTTTTATCGGTCCAGATGGATTGAGCACTTTCGGGTGCCACCACATCAATAGCCACATGCCATTGCGATGCGTAGGTCTCGACTTGCGCAGATGCAAGGCTAAGGATGTGATGAATATCTTCAGCTTTGGCATCATGGGTCATTTTGCCAGCATTGATTTTCTCGATATCCAAAATATCATTCACCAGTCTGACAAGGCGGTCGCAGTTTGAAATGCCAATCTGCAGCAAGCGGTCAGAGCCGCGCGCGTTGGTGTCTTTCGTTTGTGCCCGCAACAGGCTTAATGCCCCATTGATTGACGTCAACGGGGTACGGAGTTCGTGGCTGACAGTGGACACGAAATCACGTTTCATCTGCTCCAGCTTAAAGCTTTCTGTGATATCCGTCTGGATGCCGAGCATTCTAAGGGCAGTTCCATCGGTGGCGCGCTCGACAATAACCGCATCGGATTTGATCCAACGCCATTCACCATTTGCAATTTTAATGCGGAAACGGGCCTCGGCGCGATCTGTGACGCCTTTGATGCATGCTGCTTCGGCGTCTTCCAATATCTGGCGGTCGTCAGGGTGAATGTGGTCCAACTGTTGCCGATAAGGATCTTCACAGTCTGACTGAACTGCTATTTGCAGACATTTGAGCCACGTTTCGGAGACGACTGACGTTTTGCACTTTAGATCGACATCAAAAACGCCAATCTGTGCCCCTGTAAGCGCAAGATTCCACCGCTGCTCGGTCTCGACAATTTCCCGCGCAAGCCTTTCGTTCACTGTGATGTCACGTATCAGCAGCGTAATTCGGGTCTCACCGTCAGCAGTAATCCAAGTCTTCTTTTCAACTTCGATGGTTAATCGTTCCGCATCTGAAAATCCCATCGCTATATTTAGCTTTGCCCAACCATCAGGGCCTGTCAGGCCAATGTCAGGCAGAAAGTCGCGAATGGATTTACCATTCAGCGTGGTGCCCCGATTGTGCGGCGATAGAAGTTTCACCGAGGCATCGTTCGCATGTATGATCTCGCCTGACTGGGTGACCGAGACGATTGCGAGCATCGCGTTTTCAAGGATTGAGCGTTTCTCCACGCCCTGCGTGTCAAGCTCACGCGACTTTTTCTCAACAAGTGCTGTTACCGTTAGGTTTCTTTGAACCAAGACGTTCAAGATCAAGCTGATCAGTGCAGTGATCAAAAGCCCCAACGCCAAAACAATCCACTTTGCGCGAAACGGCTGGATTGCCTCGAATTCTGGTCTACTGCTCCATGACAGCGACATGGGCTGCCCAAATTTTTTGACTTGGTGATGAATAACATAGGTAGCCAAAGTTGGCGCGCTGCCAAGTGTCATGCCGGAATTGCCGCGCTCTGACTCTGAGTCTTTCTGATCAAATTCAACACGCAGATCTATCAGATTGCCCTGAGATATCGTGAGATCTCTAAAGATATTTTCGACGTTTAGCACAGCAAATGCAAAACCGAGAAAGCCCGTTTGCAGTTGATTTTCCTGGCCTGAAGTCCGCGCAGAGCGATAAATCGGTTTAAGCAAAAATGTCTGAAGATGCCCTCCGTTCGGGGGCCCCCTGAAGAAAATCTCAGTTGCAAGCGTTTGTCCCGTGTCACGCGCGGCTTTCGCATTGGCAAGAAACTCAGGGTTGTTGCCAAATGCTACCTCCAAAAACATCTTATTGTCTGAATACGGCTCAATATATTGGACGGAAAACTGATCGACGCGTGGTTCTGATTGTAAAGCGTTGACAGTGCTTCGGTTTCCATCCGTTGTTTCGTCAGCGTTTGACGTGATGGTATCGGTTGCATCGAATGACGCGAAACCGATCGCATCAATTTCGGACGTGTTGGTATTGATATGCAATGCCCGCACGTATTCTGACATACTTTCTGCCGAAACGGGGTTCGCGGCCAAAATGAACCCAGACACCCCGTCGAGGGTACGGCTTAAGTCATCCGCGCGTTGTTTAAGGCTTGCAGTGCCTTGATCTACCAAGACCTCAAAACTTTCCAGCGTCTTGCCCTGAGCAATATTTTGAACAACGAGAAATGAAATGTATGAGAGCGCAAGACAAAACATCCAAGCCATCCATTGGAGACGGTGCGCATTGAAATTTGAAATCATATTCGACCCGCTTGCTCCTTACTTCTCCGATAGATGACTGTGGGGCTGGCGATCTGATCAAATGCGCCTTTGGGTTGTGTGAAATTAGTGGCGGTCTAAGTAAATCAAATCAAGCTGCAAATCGCAAAAACATGCAGGTATTCGAACAATGCCTCCAAATTCGACACGGCCCCCAGTTCAAACAAAAGGCGGCACAAAACAGCGATAGGTTCAAGCCCGCGTCAGATATGAAGAGCTCAGGAACCTCACGTGCCCTCCCAGAACCATAAATGCTAAACCTATAGCAACCCGCCCCCCTTACTTTCGCGACGCACGGCTTTCCACTCTCGCAATAGCACGGTCAAAGGTTTTTCGGACACGTTGAAATTTGCTCGTACTGGGCCGGATCGGATTGCTCGCCGAAATAACGATTTTTAGGGGGTCTCCGTTGTCATATTGAAGATTTTTGCCATCCAAAATTGACTGAATTTCCATTTCGATTTCGCTTGAGCGTTCAAGGTTTGGCTTGTCCGCGACCATAAGGAAAGTCCCGTTTCCGATATATGCCATCATCGGACAGAATTCTTGCATGACCTGATAAGTGGTCTGGGCCACTTCGGTCAGAGCAATGATAAATTTGTCGGCAGAGGCGCGTGAATGGATCTTTTCGACATGGTCGATCTTAAAGGCCAGCACTTGTGAGCCAACAACCCCCGTCACAGACAGCTGAGACAGATAGTTCCGCAAAGTGCTGTACTCAATCAGGGCCTTTACGCCATAAATCTGAACCTCTTCATCCAATGGAAAGACTGAAGGTAGGGCATTGTCCTGGAGGTTTGCTTGGTCACGTCCGATAGCGCCATCGGCGGCGCGCCGCGTGGCAATCAACACCTCTGCCACCCTTAGCCTAGCCCCCAATTCGACGACATCGAAAGGCTTGTTGACGTAATCCGTCGCCCCGGCCGCAAATGCACGATCGATAATGGACTTCTCGGCCATAGCCGTGACCATAATGATAGGGGTTTTCGCGTAGCCCTCCACGGCGCGGGCCAAGGCACAAAGCTCGATACCGTCCATCTCGGGCATATTAACGTCGAACAGCAAACAATCAAAAGTTACGTCGCTGTTGCGCAACATTTGCAGCGCATGCTCGCCCGACATCGTGGTGGTGACGTCTTTGAAACCACCTCTGGCCGCAACCATGGGCAGCAATTCAAGGATGATTGGATCATCATCAACAGCCAAAATTTTCATTTTAGTCCCATCGCTTAGAGCGTTCACATAACAACTTTAAATTGTGCTTACATTGCAACTCTTCAAGATTATAGAGGATACGGCAATTCCGGGCATAGAAAATTGGGAATGCACCGCCATTCGCCAGAATCCAGCAAGGCGCGCCTAAAACTGCCCCGATCACAGGCCGCGAACCAGCGGTACCGCGGCAGCAGTCCAATTCCGCATTATGACTCCCCCCCAACCACGCGCAACACTTTGACGGTCTCTTGATGCGCAATTGGAACCGTGAACCAAAAGACTGTCAGCTTGTTCGGCTCACTGGTAAAGCCAATACGCCCGCCCATGCTGTTAACAATTTTCTGCGCAATATGCAGCCCCAGTCCTGTGCCTTCGAATTGCCGCTTGGCCGAATTGTCGGCCTGAACAAAAGGCTTGAAAATTTGAGAGCGGAAGGATGCCGGAATGCCGCAGCCTCGGTTGCAGATATAGACGATATGGAAATTGTCGACAGTGCCGGACCGCACCTCGATTTCACTTGAAGGAAAGGAAAACTTGCATGCGTTAGACAGCAGGTTGGCCAAAACCTGATGGGTGCGCGCAGGATCGATCATTGCCATCATAGGATCATCCGGAAGATCAAGCTTGATCGAGACGTTACCTTTCGCCGCCATGGATTCGATCAGTGTGGCAGCGTCAAGGATCACCTTTTTCAGGGGATGTGCGGCCACGTCAAAGCTGATCTGTTCAGAAGACAGTTTTTCGAAATCCAAAATGTCATTCACGATTGCGCCCAGACGGTCTGAGTTCCGCCGAGCAATATCAAGGAGACGTTTTGTCGGACCTTGGGCAAATTCAGGCGACGTCTCAAGCAAAGACAGCGCCCCCTTAATCGAGGTGAGCGGCGTCCGTAACTCATGACTTACAGTTGCCACGAATTCGCTTTTTATCCGTTCGATATGCTTCTTTTCCGTGATGTCAGATAGCTGCGCGATATAGATGTCACCTTGTTCTTCTGGATCGAACGTCCAGGAAATGCTGAGCAAGGCCCATATTTTGCTGCCATCGCTGGCAGTCCATTCATGCTCGCCGTGGTAGGCGCGCGATCTGTCAACGGCCTGCGGCCCGATGAGGCCGATAACCGCCTTCATGACAGTCTTATCAAGCACATCACTGATGCGAACGCCGCCGAGGATCTCATCTGCGCGGTAGCCAAGGAATTGGCAAAGTGCATCATTGACGTTTAAGAAAACGCCATCGTTGGTAAACACCGCCATCCCAACTGGCGCTTCGGAGATCATCAGTTCAAAGCGCTTTTGGCTGACCTCAAGCGCATCGCGGGCCATACGGAGATCGGTGACATCCATCTGCGCCCCAATCATGCGCAAAGCTTTGCCATCTTGTGAGCGTTCGACCACTGCGGCGTCTGAACGCATCCAGCGCCAATTTCCGTCACGGTCCGAAATCCGGTATTCGCAGATGGAACGCTCGGTCTCGCCGTTGATACAACGAAGATCTGCATCTTGCAGGCGGTCAAGATCCTGCGCGTTGATACGGCTTAGGAACTCTGCCTGCGAATCAAAATCAGCGCTTTCATCCTCAACCTGCATCACCCGTTTCCAAGCTTCAGAAACGATTGATCGACCCGTCCGAAGATCAATGTCGAACACGCCAATATCGGAACCATTCAGCGCAATATGCCAGCGCTGCTCGGCCTCGGCGATACGGCGCGCGGTATTGGCCTCTTCGGTCACATCTTGAATGATGAGAGAATGCCGCTGATCGCCTTTCGCCCCCGTCCAACTGCTTCTTCGAACGTTTAAAAGGCGACCATTTGCGCCCACATGGCTCCAGCCACCGAAGCCCGCCCTCTCTGACTGATCCGGTTGGGCCACTGGATACACATAGCTGCTGATGGGCATACGCTTAATTTCAAACAGTTGGCTGTAACCCAGCAGTGCAAGGGCCGCCGCATTTGCCTGAATAATCTCATCATGTTCGTTCAGGATGATTATCGGAACATAGGCGCTTTCGACGATAGACTTGTTTTCCTCGACCCGCGCTTTCAATTCTTTTGTGCGGCGTGCGACAAGCGAATTAACGGTGTTGACCCGCCGGACCAGAATTTCCATCAACAGGCATAGCAGCACGCTTGTGAACAGGCCCGCAATCAGGGCAATCAGAGGTGCATAACTTTTGACTGACCCATCAAACGAGCGGGTGCTTGTGAAATGCATCGACCAGTTGCGCCCATAGATCGGTTCAGTCAGGGTTACTGCGAACTTGGGCTGGTAGGTCGGGTCGTCCGGTTTGTGATCATAGATCAAGACACCATCAGTGCCGTCCGACACATCATAAACAGCAAGATCAAAAAAATCCGTTTGCTGGGCTGCCAAGTTAGCAAGCGTCACGGCACCAATAAAAGGCGCAGCCACCCATCCGTGAAAGATGCGGGGCCGAGGCGTTGAACCACCTGCACTGTCTTTCGGAGTGCTGTAGACCGCGCGCGCAAACAAAAATCCCGGACTAGACGGATGCTGCACCAGACTGAGCGGAGAAGACAAAACTATCGCGCCCGAGTTTCTTGCATCTTCAAGAACTTGATGGCGTGCCTTATCGAACATTAGGTCTAGGCCCAAAGCGGTGTTATTCTTGGAAAGCGGCTCCATTAACTCGATAACCAGATGTTCGCTCGTTTTGACCTCAGGGTGAACGGAATAATCGTCCATACCGTCCTTGCGGCGTTTTTCAACAAAATCAGCGAGTTGGATATCTGGCACGGCACGGATCAAGCCGAGCGCGCTGACACCGGGTAGGTTTTTGTTGATATCGACAAGCTCAACGAAATTGTGCCAATCAGCGGCATCAAGATCCGGAGTACTGGCAACAAAAGCGGCTGCGCTGTCCAAGCTGTGAACATATGCGTTCAGCCTGCTGTTAAAGTTGACCTTTGCATCGTTGACCTGCTTGGCAAACTGGTCCTCCGCCCGTGCGTCTAGGTTCCACGACGTCATCACCGAAGCGACCGCAGTCAAAGCCAGACAAGCGCCGGCAAAGAGAACCCGAGCGATAACCTGCACCTTGCAATACATCCTTCCACACCAGCGTGCATTCGGTTGAATTTACACGAAGGAAAACAACCTTAAGAGTATATTACGCACAGTTTAGACGGCAATGTAAGTCAGTCAACCAAGGTTGTCGTCGCGTTAGGCTAAAACCATCATAACTCAAATAACCTTAGTTGCTTTTTTACATCACGCGATGCGATGCAAAGCTGCTTCTATCGGTTACCGCAGCAAGGTGTTGGGCCAACTGTACCGCTATCACCAATGTGGCATGCTGCTATGCTGCGGCGCTTGCGCTTTTTTCACCACGTTCCAATTCTTGCGTAAGGCAGGGTTGGGCTGCACACAGCGCCAATTCCACAAAGAAGGTCGTTCCCGCCCCTTGATTCTTATAATAGCCGATCTTGCCACCATGGGCCTGCATGATCTTTTCCGAAATGTTCATGCCGATTCCGGTGCCACCAACTTTATTCGTGCCGACCGTATTAACCTTGCTATAGCGGTCAAACACGTCTGCCCTTTCGCTCTCAGTCAATCCGATGCCATTGTCGATCACGAGAACGCGCACCGTGTCCTGATCGCTTTCGATCCGGACCTGTACACCACTTCCTGTTGGGGAAAACTTTGCCGCGTTTGACAATATGTTTGTCATAACCTGTTCAAGCCGCACCCAATCGCCAACCACGAACACATCTTCAGCGCCCGTGTCAAAATGCAAAGTAATACCAAGACGTTCTGCAAAGGGCCGATTGGCGGTGACGGTTGACTCAACCAGTTTTGGTAAGTGAACTGTATCCATAGAAAAAGACATTTTCCCTGCGATAATCTTATGCAGGTCGAGGGTATCATCAATCAGTCGGACCAATTTGTTACAATTGCGCTGCGCGATCCCCACTACTTTTTTCAAGCTATCCGGCATCGGGCCAAGCCGCCCCGCCGACATAAGGTCAATCGAGCCTTTGATCGAGGTCAGGGGCGTTCTCAACTCATGGCTCATGGTTGAAAGGAATTCCGCCTTAGCTTCGACGGCTTCGTTGGCGATACGTGTTTCAATCTCAAGCGCCTCCATCTGTTTTTGATTGACGCGATAAATCGACAGATAGTTGCGCGAACATTCGACCACGAAATGCAAGACGAAAATGCTGACGAACAGATTGGCCCACAGCTCTGATTGAAACGGCGCAGCGGTGGCCACAATATCCCAGATAGGAATAAAGAGAAACGCGCCGCCATAGACAACAAGCCGTAAAACCAGAATGGCCTTGACCTGATGATTATGCATCGCCGCGAATAGGCCCGCCGCCAACAAAAAGAACATCGAAATAAAATGTGGGCCCGGACCCTGCACAAAGGCGATGGCGACAGCGAAGTACACAATGACCCCACAGCTCAGCCCTGCCCCAAGCAGCAGCTTGGCCAAATGCCGCCGCGCAATTTGTTGGCTGTTCCCCGACCAAGCCAGGATCTGGCGAAAGAGCACGGATTCAAAGATTTCAGAGCACACGATAAGGACCGCGCAAACAATTGCGATCGTAAAGCTGTAGTAATTGCCCGCCAGCACAACGCCCGAAGTAAAAGCAATCCGTCGTTGTCCCGCCATTTTCAAGGCGACCGAGGCATAATCTTTCAGATTTTGGGAAAAATCCGCATCATTCACGACCTCGGCATTTTCGTTCTCTGAAACTTTACGCATTAGATACCTCATACTCAGGTCTGAAACTGAGACGGAACACACACTTTACCGAATGACTTAAAGAAAACATTGCTAAGGCTGTGGCGGTATGAAGTGGTAATTCTATGGCAAGAATATGGAATCTCAAAACCAATGCGACAAACCGCCTGTTTGCAAAGCGTTAATCGCCACGCAAGGTATCTTCGATCTCATCAAGGAGATCCTCCAAAAGCCTGCGAACATCGCTCACATCAGGAACGGCGGTCACGAACAGTGCCGGATGTACAGAATTTTCAAGTGTCGCCGCCTTGGTGCCAATCTCGTCAAATCCGACAGTTTTGGCGGTTCCATGCAGCTTATGCGCGATGGCCAGAATCTCGGCACATGTTGCGCGATCTGTTTCTGATTTGCCCAATGCCTCGGACAAACGAAATATCTCATCCGCATGGCTGTCCAAGCTTTGCAAAAAGCGTTGCTGAATGCGCATCATTCCGGCTTGAAATGTGTCTGGTTCCGTCATCCGCGCCACATGCCCCCACTAAGCCCCCGCATCACCTTGGCCCAATCGCGAAGTGACGGTTCAGCGCCAATTCACGCGCAGGTACAGTCCCATGCAATGATACGAGTAATTTTCTTTTAATTTGCCCAAGCCTTCTACAAAGCTATTGTGAAACGCTGCTGGTTAAAACTTCACTTCAAGCCTTAGGATTGTCATTATAGAATTTTTCGATCTGGTCACTTAGGGCGATTGGATCAAACGGTTTAACAATAACGCCGACCGCGCCGCAATCAATCAGTGCCTTAACCTCGGCGGCCTGCACACGCGCTGTCATAAAAACAACCGGCACATCTTGCAAATGTGGCATCAGACGCAGCTTTTCAAGCAATTGCACGCCCGTCATGTTAGGCATCATCATGTCCAGCAAGATTATATCCGGCACAAACGTCTCCAGCGTTTTCAGGGCATCGAATCCATCAACACACTGCGTCAGCTCAAATTTTGCGAACAAATCAAGCGCCATCTCGGCAATCTCGCGAATGTCCTGATCATCCTCGACATGTAGAAGGCGTATCACACCGCGTTCCTTTCGGTATTCAACGAAGAGCGAAAGATGTATCTGTCCGCCCTGACCGCTATTGCATTGTAAACCATAGTTGCCTGACCTGACAGGCGCGCACAACCTGCCCGTGCATAAAGTGTTCGGCAGTGCTTGCCAATTGTCGAGGCCAATAAACCTGTAAAGCTATTCGCCGCCGCGAAACGCCCTGGTGCGTCACGCGGGTCATTAATCTATGCGGTATATTTGCCATCAAAATAGTCGTAGCGTGATCTTTCAAGCTCTGCAGCAGCGGCTTCGGCGCTCGCTTGTGCATCTGACAATGCGTTCAACACGTCTGCGCCTTTTTTCCAAACTAGCCGGATCGACCGCCCTGCACTGACACGCGGATGCAAACGCTCTCCGCCAGTGCGGTACACTTCTGCACGCGAAAAGGCGATATTTAGGGTATCTACCAATGCGCCCATATCGGGAACATAGCCACTTTCCACGATGCAAACGAATGTGCCGTTGCCCGCATAGGTGATCAAGTTTTGCCGCGCGGCCAAGCAGTCTGAAATAATTTCGGCAGAGTCTTCGATCATTCCATGAAAATCATAACTGCTGAGAGTTTGGTGGTAGTCCGCGATCTGGCGAATTGTAAACGCGAAAACCGTAGAGCCGAACAAGGCTGATCGCGAAAGTTGAGTGACGTAGTTTTCCATTGCAACGCAATCGATCACATTATCCACGTCATTAATGGCAAAGGCCTCGTGGAGCGAAGCCTTACTGGTCACGCCACCGGCCCCCTCGCCGATATATGGGGCATTTCCGATCCAGAATGGATTGGCTTTACGGGCCGAGATCAGCGCCTCTGCCATGCCAATACGTGCATTAAGGTCCCGTACTTCAAAAGGCTTGGTCGCATAATCTGTGGCACCGGCTGCAAAAGCATTGTCGATGTAGTGCTTTTCCGACATCGCGGTCAGCATGATGATAGGCGTATCTGTATAAGTTGGCAGCTTACGGATGCGGGACGTCAGCTCTATCCCGTCCATTTCGGGCATCTGGATATCAAGCATGAAATAATCAAAAACGTCCGTGCCTGCCTGCTTAATAAGCTGCAAAGCCTCTGCTCCGGACGAAGTCATTGTAACATCGTGATTTTTAAACGAACCGAAAAACGCCTCAAGAAGCGATAGAATGATTGGATCGTCATCAACGGCAAGAATTTTCATAAAATATACCCCACAAAGATGAATCACCCGACAATGGGTTACTATACCTAAAGTTGAAAATATGGCATGAATTTGTTCTAGAGGTGGTAAGCGTGCCATATTCGAAATAAATACCGCCAGATCATCAACAAGATCAACGATGTGGACTTCAACTCGCTCACCGAATGCCAACATTTCGGCGACCTTTACGAACAATAGTTGAATGACCTGCAAAACGCGGGCAATGCGGGCGAATATTACACCCC
This sequence comes from Pseudorhodobacter sp. W20_MBD10_FR17, assembly GCF_052119765.1. Lineage (NCBI taxonomy): Bacteria > Pseudomonadati > Pseudomonadota > Alphaproteobacteria > Rhodobacterales > Paracoccaceae > Pseudorhodobacter > Pseudorhodobacter sp. W20_MBD10_FR17. The sequence goes on from NZ_JBGQOQ010000033.1 coordinate 33,519, forward strand.
CGCGCCGTCACCTCCTTTATGGTGCAACAGCTTAATCCGCACCCCGGCGAAATCGTGACGGACCCGGCCTGCGGTACGGGCGGCTTTCTGACCTGTGCGATGCGCCACATGCGCGATCGCTATATCAAACGCCCCGAGGATGAGGTGCTGATGCAAGCCTCCCTGCGCGATCGGCACCAGTTCTGTTGGAACACGCCGAACAAACTGCCAGGATTTTCCGCGCTGACTCATATGATTTGGAAGGTTCAATTTATCACACTCTGTGTCACAGTTTGTATCACACCCATCGGGTGCGGGGTCCCAAAAGCCCCTTGATACGATCAGGGTTCAATTTCATAACCGAGGCCAACCCGCGCTGCGCTCTGCTTATCGACCAATCATCTGGTGATCCATCGGAATCGGGAATCGGACCGAGTGCTGGTGCCCCAGCAAGACGAGCCATTTTGACTGCATCAAGGACGACCTCGCTCACAAAGTTGGCGTCAAAGGACTGATACAGGAAGCGCATGGCCCGCTGGTATTTTTCCGCTGGTTAGGCCAACGTGAGTTCTGCGTCCAGCGCCTGCAAATCCACCAGGCTAATAGATTTGACCTTCGCACGGATAACATCGATGAACCCATCAACAGGGGGAACACCCGCACCGTTATCCCACGAGAATGGAGCCCCCACCAAAAAGCTTACAGGCAAACCGCGCCGAAGGCGGCGCTTCAAAGTATCAAGATTACCGATATCAACCATTTATGGGCCCCTGCATTTCTTGCAGATTCAACTTTCTGATGCTTCGGCGCAAGGCTTAGTCACCTGATCCAGTGGCATAATACGAATTTTGTCACGGTGAGGTCGCTTAACCTCCATTGTCGCCAGCGGCAACGAGGAGAAATCAATCCCAATTTGTAAAGCAGATTTTGCTCTATACTACGGTCGAAGCACATCATGGCGGGCACTAAATGAGGACTATGATTGTTATCATTTCCATTATTTATCAATACATTAATCTGATAATGCTACAATCCCTGTCTCTCCGCAATCATCAAGATCAATAAACGTTGGATCAGGCCATTGAAGCCAACGAGAAGCCCAATGGGCAAACTTGCGATTGAACCTTGGTCTGGGTCAAGCCGACGCCGACATGTTCATCCGCATACCGTATTGTTTTACGTAGGGCATGCAGCAGCTTGGATTAATCCAAGGCAGGGTCGTCGTCTGCGGGTGTGCTCAGCTTAATCATGCGTACGACTTCTACCAAGATGGAGTTTGTGGTAAACTCGCAGAGTGTGCTCTCGCCATGCCAAACTCCGCGATGTTCGATGACTTTTGGATAGAACAACATTGATGTTCGATGTCATTTTGCTTGAAGTCCAAATTTGAATTTTCATATTTATCATCATGTTAAGCTGATGTGTAAAATTATCTTGACACGAATCACTCACCCCCCCTTTTTTTTGCCCAGTGGGAGGCCCTACCTCCTATAAAATCAATCCTCTCGAAAACGGGTATAGCCACGGTCGAGACGTCCAATGGAGGTCCCGTATGGCTGCACCGAATTCTGAATTTCCCAATACCCTTGACGTAGGCCACCTGACTGTCATCCCGAAATCCGGGATGCAGATCATGGGCCCGACACGTTGGCCGCGCTTAATGAACCGCGAAACCGTAGCCGAGCATCTTCGCCCAACATTTTGGCGACGTAGTCGATGCTGCAGACATGGGTCACCGCAGCCATCAGGCGGCCTGTGAATGGGCAGCGGCCAGCGGCACCCAATTCCACGGCAGAAGTTCATCCAGCCGGTTGATCTTGTGATCGTGGATACGGTCGAGGATGTCGGCGAGAAAGGCCTGCGGGTCAAGGCCGTTGAGCTTGGCCGTTTCGATGATGGTCATTGCGCGGGCCAGGGTTTCCGCACCGGTATCGGCCCCTGCAAATAGCCAATTTTTCCTGCCGATTCCAATGGGGCGCAGGGCGCGCTCGGCTGGATTGTTGTCGATGGCCACACGACCGTCCGTCAGGAACAGGCTGAATGCGTCCCGACGGCTCAGGCCATAGCGGAATGCCTTTGCCAGTTCACTCTTGCCCGGAATGCGAAGGAGTTGCTGTTCGGACCAGGCAAAGAAGGCTGCAACCTTAGGCTGGCTTAGCTTTTGACGCGCCGCATGGCGGATGTCAGCGGGCTGGCCGTTGATGTCGCGCTCGATGTCGTAGAGCTTGCCGATCCGGTCAAGCGCCTCGCGGGCGATCTCGGACTTGGTCGATGCCCAAAAATCGTGGAAGTCGCGCCGCAGGTGCGCCCAACAGGCCGCCTCTCGCATCAGTCGCGGCAATCCTGTCGAACTCGCCCACCCATTCGGCAAAGAGCGTTTCGATTGTTTGGGTTTGCAAGTCGGCCTGTGCTGTTTGAGTGAGCCCGTCAAACAGGCCAGCAAGTGCGGTTTGTGTATTCGTCATGTGTCAATCTTTCTATCAAAAGTTGCCGGCGCGCGAATGCGAACCAGAGGACAAAAAGAGACATGTAAACCACCTAGCGCCGCAGTATCGGCGGGAAAGTCGGTGGGATAAACCAAGCGACCCACCACATTTTCCATTTATTACAATATCTGTTGTCCGACACTGAAACACCAACTTAGATATACTTTTTATCTTTGTAAATCAATGACTTGGTAAATCTTTCGACACTCTGAAAATAGATTTGCCGACACCCCTATACCAACTTCCGACATCTCCATACCAACTGACCTTCGACCGATAGGAAGCTAGAATCGAAAAAGGCCGCCCGATGGCGGCCTTTTGTCTGAGCGCAAAGCGGTTGAACGCAGGGTTACTTCCGCTTCGAGCGTTTCCGAGGCTCTTTTTTCTCAACTTTGTGCCGATCCAGAACAATAGTGGTATCGATCCCGCGCCAATGATCAGAAATGAACGGGTTCATCTCTTCATCGCAGTCCGCGCGAAGAAAATACGCTTCCGCGAAGTGGTCAAGATTGACCTCATTATGGCCTTCAGACAACGCTTCGCCGATTGCCTCGATGACCATTTCCACTGCCACGCCAAACCGGTAAGCCGCCGCGTGCATGAATAGGGGCATGAATGCAGGTTCGTCAAAAAGGCCACCATGCGAAAGTCCTGCGGAGGCAACCAGTTTCCCTGCTGATTCCCTGAGGCTGAGACCATCGCTGTCTACCGTCATGGGGCGAATTTCGATTGGCCGGAGACGTCGAGACAACGTCTTGTCAAAATTGATCAATTCGCGACCTTCGCATGTCGATGTCAGGATCAAACATACTGGCCACGGAGATTCCTGCATCAGGTTCCGAAAACGCTTTACGAATCCCTGCATAGTGTCGTCGTTGGCATACCGGCCAGCGTCCTGCACCTCGTCGAGGTGAACCCCCGCAATGCGACGTTCCTCAAGTTGCGTTTTCAGACATCCGATCAGATACTCTTCAGTCCTTTCTCCACGGGTGGGGTACCGACGACAAAAAATTGGCCGTCGCAGCGAAAGTCTTGTGTGGATGGCTCCTGCATAGCAAGACATATTTGATCAGATTTGTGCATTTGTCAGAAGCAGTCATGTGTCCGGCCTGTTTGCGCGGTTTTGACCGCTGGCCCGGGGATGCGGACAAAAACTTGGACTGTTTTTACGTCATAAGTCCTAGGCTTTTACGGTATTCGATTGGGCTTCGAC
>NZ_JBGQOQ010000034.1:0-34038 GCF_052119765.1 Pseudorhodobacter sp. W20_MBD10_FR17
GCCGTCAACACCATGATTTATATACGAAATACCACAATCAGGATAGCAAAATCAGAGATTTACTTGGGGAATGCGGGATTAAGGTATTCAGGCAAGCGGCCCGGCAGCATCATGCGGCGATCGATGGTGATTTCGTCCGAAAACTCGCCTGCCATGAAATACGGAACCGTGGTGCAATTGGTCGCCAGCGTATTGTACCACGCGGGCGTTTTATCCAATCTATTGCCAAAGTCGATATAGGACAGGAACAGCGATTTGCGTTGCTCGGGCGTCAGGTCGATCGGGTAAAGGCCAACGGTTTCGCCCCGCATATCGGTGCGCAGACGAACAATGTCACGCTCATCTGCGGCAATAAGAGACAGCTCATACAGACGGAAAAAGCCGCCGATGGCAGAATACTCCTCACCCTTTTCCTTGCGTGTTTCAACGCTGAAAACAATATGTTGGCCATCCTCAAACCCAAAGCTGACAAGGGTATGCGCGATGTCGGGGTTGCCCCATGTCGACAACACCATATCGACCGAAGCGATCTTATCAGGGTCTACAGTGGCGTCATACCAAGCGGGGGTGGCGTCAGTTTCAGAGGTCCAGTCAAAGTTGCGGATGTTGTGAACCAACAACCCGCCTTCAACCGGTTCGGCGGTGACATTGCGCGACACCTCAACCATCCAGTCGCGATCATTGTGGGGGGTGACGGTGAACCACCAACCAAAAATCACCAAGGCCGAAAAGCCCATCCAGCGACAAACGCCGTTCCATTTACCACGGCTGGCAAGGAATAGGATCAGGAGTGCCACCGTTGCCAGAACGACAACAGCTGCAAGGCTGAAGGTTGGGGACAACTGGTAATGCGCGGCGGCGGCGGCCCAAAGCAAAAGGCCAAAAGCAAATGAGAGTTGAAGGCCCCGGCCCAATACCTTGAAAACTTTGATCAACCCTGTCCCCTTTGCGCTACTCCGCGGCCACCTTGCGTGGCTTTAACATATCGCGCAGATATCGGCCTGTGTGGCTAGCTTCAACCTCGGCCACCTGCTCGGGGGTGCCTGCTGCGACAATTTTGCCGCCGCCATCGCCGCCCTCGGGGCCGATATCGATGACCCAATCGGCGGTTTTCACCACGTCGAGGTTGTGTTCGATCACGATCACCGTGTTGCCCTGATCGACGAGTTCGTGCAGCACTTCGAGCAGTTTTTTCACGTCCTCAAAGTGCAGACCCGTGGTCGGTTCGTCCAAAATATAGAGCGTGCGGCCAGTTGCACGGCGGGCAAGTTCCTTAGACAGCTTAACGCGCTGCGCTTCGCCCCCCGATAGCGTGGTCGCGGATTGGCCAACGCTGATATAGCCAAGACCGACCCGCACCAACGCATCCATCTTTTCGCGGATACTTGGGACGGCTTGAAAAAAGCCTTGCGCATCTTCAACCGTCATATCAAGAACGTCCGCTATACTTTTGTTTTTGAATTTAACTTCCAAGGTTTCACGGTTGTAGCGTTTACCCTTGCAGGTTTCGCATTGCACGTAAACATCGGGCAGAAAGTGCATCTCAATCTTGATCAGCCCATCGCCTTGGCACGCCTCACAACGCCCACCCTTGACGTTGAAACTGAACCGCCCCGGCGCATAGCCGCGCGCCTTGGATTCGGGCAGGCCCGCAAACCAATCGCGGATCGGGGTAAAGGCGCCGGTATAGGTGGCTGGGTTGGAACGTGGGGTGCGACCGATGGGGCGTTGGTCAATATCAATAACCTTATCAAGGTGTTCAAAGCCTTTGATGGTTTCGCAAGGGGCTGGCGTTTCGCGCGCGCCGTTCAGGCGCGTTGCGGCGGTTTTGAACAAGGTCTCAATGGTCAGCGTCGATTTACCGCCCCCCGAAACACCGGTGACGCAGACAAATTTACCCAGCGGGAAATCGGCGGTCACGTTTTGCAAGTTGTTGCCGGTGGCCCCCACCACTGTCACCTTTTTGCCCGAGCCTTTACGGCGGGTTTTGGGAATGTCTATCGCGCGGGTACCGCGCAGATATTGGCCGGTCAGGCTGGCCGGATCGGCCATGACCTGCGCCGGCGTGCCGTGCGACACCACGGTACCGCCATGCACACCCGCCCCTGGCCCCATGTCAAAAACATAGTCGGCCTCGCGGATCGCGTCTTCGTCATGCTCCACCACCAGCACCGAATTGCCTTGGTCCCGCAGGTTTTTCAGGGTGGTAAGCAGGCGGTCATTGTCGCGTTGATGCAGGCCAATTGAAGGTTCATCCAACACATAAAGCACGCCTGTCAGCCCCGAACCGATTTGCGACGCAAGCCGGATACGCTGGCTTTCACCGCCCGAAAGCGTGCCAGCGTTACGCGACAGCGACAGGTAATTCAGGCCAACATTCACCAAAAAACCCAGCCGCTCGCGAATTTCTTTCAAAATGGCGCGGGCGATTTCGTTTTTCTGGTTGGTCAGATGCTCGGGCACGCTCGAAATCCAGTCATGCGCCTCGGATATCGACATTTGCACCACTTGCCCCGCGTGTAGGCCCGCAATTTTGACGGCCAGCGCCTCTGGCCGCAGACGGAAACCACCACAGGCGCCACAATTGCGGTTGTTTTGGTAGCGCTCAAATTCTTCACGCACCCAGTTGCTGTCGGTTTCACGAAAGCGGCGCTCCATATTGGGCATCACCCCTTCGAACACGCGGGACACCTGATAAATCCGGCCACCTTCATCATAGCGGAAGTTGATCTCCTCTTCCCCCGAGCCGCGCAAGAACACCTCACGCGCCTTTTCGGGCAGGTCTTTCCACTTGGCCTTTTTGTCAAACTCGTAATGTTTGGCAATGGCGTCAATGGTTTGGATGAAATACGGGCTCTTCGATTTCGCCCATGGCGCCAGCGCCCCTTGGGCCAGCGTCAAGTTATGGTCAGGCACGATCAGACGTTCGTCAAAAAACAGCTCTACCCCCAAGCCGTCGCAAACGGGGCACGCGCCAAAGGGGGCGTTAAACGAAAACAGACGCGGCTCAATTTCGGGAATAGTGAAACCAGACACCGGACAGGCGAATTTTTCGGAAAACGTGGTGCGGGTGGCCTCTTCATTCGCCAGCTCTAGAATGGCGATGCCATCGGCAAGGTTCAGGGCGGTGCGCAGACTGTCGGCAAGACGGGTTTCAATTCCCTCTTTCACCACGATGCGATCAACCACGACGTCGATATTATGGCGGAACTTTTTGTCGAGCGTGGGGGCATCTTCCAGCTCATAGAACTGGCCGTCGACTTTGACACGCTGAAAGCCCTGTTTGCGCAGCTCTAGAAATTCTTTCTTATACTCGCCCTTACGGTCACGGATGATCGGCGCAAGCAGATAGGCGCGGGTGCCATCCTCCATGGACATGATGATATCAACCATGTCCTGAACCTGTTGCGCGGTGATCGGCTTGCCGGTGGTGGGGCTAAAGGGTGTGCCCGTGCGGGCGAACAAAAGGCGCAGATAGTCGTAAATCTCGGTCACGGTGCCGACGGTTGAGCGCGGGTTTTTCGACGTGGTTTTTTGCTCAATCGAGATAGCAGGCGACAATCCCGAGATGTGATCTACGTCCGGTTTCCCCATCATATCAAGGAATTGACGGGCATAGGCCGACAGGCTTTCAACATAACGGCGCTGGCCCTCGGCATAGATCGTATCAAAGGCAAGGCTGGATTTACCAGACCCCGACAGGCCCGTGATAACCACAAGCTGATCGCGCGGAATGTCGACATCGACGCCTTTCAGGTTATGTTCCCGCGCGCCGCGTACTTCAATAAATTTCTGCTCGGCCATGATCGCCCCCGATGTTTCAGCGGCATAGATAGGGTGTTTTCCCTGAGTCTCCAACCGTAAATTAAGAACGTATGAAGAACGCGCTTAAAACGTTACTTTGTTGGAAAATGCTCTGGCGGCAGGCAATTGGGGGCCGTGATGTAGTACACATCGTTTTGGTGCTGGGTTTGGACAAATATGGCGACAAGGGCAGACGCTAATCGTATCTTGTTTGCCTGCGCCACGCCTGAAGGCTGTGGACTGCTGCCCCCAGCAGGCTGGGCAAGATGATAAACAGCGCAAGGCCCGTCACACCCTGCCCCGCGATCAGCGCGGCCAGCAAAGGCGTACCCGTGGTGGTGCCAAGATTTCCCAACTGGGCGATGGCACCAGCCGCACGGGCGCGGCCATCGGCTGAGGGGTTGATCTGGGCGATAGCGGCAAAGCTGGCCCCTTGGACAAGCCCGAGCATGGCCGCAAGGATAAGCGCTGACAGTGTGGCGGGCCAGCCTTGGCCCCAAAAGATATACAGCGCGAGCGTGGCCAGCACGGTCGCCAAAAACCCCGCTTGTACCAAGCGAAAGGCAGGCACCCAGCGCAAAACCCAGACGCCAAAGCTAAGGGAAACCGCGATACTGACCAACGGCATGGCGGTGGCGATGAACGCTTGGTGTGGCCCACCGATCATTGGCGGCAGCAGCGTCAGCAGGGCAACATAGGTGATGGTGTAGCAGAAAAAGCCCATTGCAGGGGCCGACAATCGCGGCGACGCGTAGATTTGGCCGTGCTGGGCAATCAGAGCCGTGATGCGCGGGAACGGGGTGTTCTGCGCTGTATCGGCGGGCAAGAACGCACGAATAAGCCCTGCAAAAACAGACATATAGGCGGCATGGGCCAGAAACAAAGCACCATCGCCATAGGCCCGCGCCAAGGGCAAGCCCACCCAAGCCGTCAGCGCAAAAGACACCGCGAAAAAAGTGGACCAAAGCGTCATCGCAAGGCCTTGGTGGCGCAAAGGCGCGGTTTGGGCGATCATCACCGGCGCGGCGACGACGATGGAAAGATGCGAAAACCCCTCAACCGCACGCAGCGCCAGCAGCACGGGGAGCGGTGGGAATGTGGCCTGAAGCGCCGACAATATGGCCCCCGCGACCAGCGCCCACACCAGCACACGGCGATAGCCCAAGCGCTGCACAAGCAGCCCGGCGGTGGTGCCAAAGATCAGCCCGACAAAGCCGACGATAGAGACAATAAGCCCAATAGTTACCAGCCCTGCGCCTGCGTAATGCAGGGCGATTTGGTCGAACAAGATAGAGATTTTGCCAAATTGTGCCGCCGCCCCAAGGCCCGCGCCCCAGAGGATAAGGATGATGACAAGCGGAGAGGTGCTGCGCATCAGGCCCCGCTTGCAATCATATCGCGGATTTTCACGGCCTTTTCAAAATGATCAAGCCGGTGGGTTTTGATCCACCATTCTGCCACCTTCATCAAGCTCGCGGGGTCGCTGTTTTTATTGGCAAAAAACGCATAGAAAGACAGCCCTACGCCCGCACCTTTTTGGGCGATTTTGGCATCGCACACGGCAATGGCATGTTGGCGTAGGGCTGCATTCATTACATGTGGATCACTTGACCGTAAGCATCAAGCACCGACTCGTGCATCATTTCCGATAGGGTCGGATGCGGGAAGATGGTGTGCATCAGGTCTTCCTCGGTGGTCTCCAACTGGCGACCGATCACATAGCCTTGGATCAACTCGGTCACTTCGGCACCGATCATGTGGGCGCCCAACAGCTCGCCTGTTTTAGCGTCAAAGATTGTTTTGATCATGCCCTCGGCCTCACCCAAAGCAATCGCTTTGCCGTTGCCGATAAAGGGGAAACGACCGACTTTGATCTCATGGCCCGCTTCTTTTGCCTTGGCCTCGGTCAGGCCCACGCTGGCCACTTGCGGGTGGCAATAGGTGCAGCCCGCGATCGAGTTTGGCTTGATAGGATGCGGATGCTTGCCTGCGATCAGCTCGGCCACCATCACGCCTTCGTGGCTGGCTTTATGCGCCAGCCATGGGGCACCAGCGATATCGCCGATGGCATAAAGGCCGTCAACGCCCGTGCGGCAGAATTCATCAGTGACAACATGGGTGCGGTCAATTTTGACGCCCAACGCCTCTAGCCCAAGGTTTTCAACATTGCCGACGATACCCACGGCGGAAATTACGGTGTCAAACTCTTGGGTCGTCGTGCCTTTAGCATCTTCCAGATGGGCGGTGACTTTACCATTGGCACGGTCGAGTTTTTTGACAGTGGTCTTCTCAAGGATTTTCATGCCTTGCTTCACAAACGCCTTTTTAGCAAATGCGCTGATTTCCGCATCCTCAACGGGCAAAACGCGGTCCATCACTTCGACCACTGTGGTATCGGCGCCAAGCGTGTTGAAAAAGCTGGCAAATTCGATACCGATAGCACCAGACCCGATCACCAGCAGCTTTTTCGGCATACGTTTGGGTTGCAGGGCGTGGCGATAGGTCCAGACCAAATCGCCGTCGGCCTCCAGCCCCGGCAAGGTGCGGGCGCGCGCCCCTGTGGCAAGGATGATCGCAGGGGCGGTCAATTCCTCAACACCTTTGTCGGTTTTGACGCTGACCTTGCCTTTGGCAGGCAGCGTTGCCTCACCCATAAACACCGTCACTTTGTTTTTCTTCATCAAATGGCCGATGCCGCCCGAAAGCTGCTTGGCCACGCCGCGCGAACGGGCGACAACAGCGTCGAGATCATACGAGACGCCGGTAGCAGACAGGCCAAACTCTTTGGCGCGGTGCATCAGGTGGAACACCTCGGCAGACCGCAAAAGGGCTTTGGTCGGTATGCAGCCCCAGTTCAGGCAAATACCGCCCAAGTTTTCGCGTTCAACGATTGCGACGGATTTCCCCAATTGTGCGGCGCGAATGGCGGCAACATAGCCCCCGGGGCCCGCACCAACGACGACGACATCGAAATTCTTGGCTGCCATGATTTTCTCCTCCGAAAAAGTAGTTTGGCATTAAACCAGTTTTGCATTGCAAGCAACGGTTTCACCGCCGACAGGCCATGCGTGGAGCGCATAGCTAGGTAGGGGATTGCTGCAAGTACCGCACAATCGCGCCATAACCACCTTGCGCCATGAAATCCTCTTCCTCTGGGGTAGAGCTGCGGCCCAAGGCGGCGTTGCGAAATGGAAAGCGACCGAAACGCTGGATGATCGCTTGGTGGGCGCGGGCATGAAGGGCTGTCTCGGGGTTTTCCATGCGGGTAGTAAAGCAATCCACGGCGAGGGCTTGGTCGCCAAGATCCTCGGAATGCTCGAATGGCAGAAAAAAGAACTGGCGTTCGGGCGTGGGGGTGGCTTGATCCCAGTTTTGCGCAAGGGCGCGGCGGGCCGCATCACGGGCACGTGGATCGGTAGCAAAGGCGCGGGCCTGACCGCGAAACATGTTGCGCGCAAACTGGTCGGTGACGATCAGAAAGGCCAAGCAGCCAGTGGCACCGTCAACCCAATGGTCCAAACCGCCATCATGGGCAGCTTGCCACAAATCGCCGAATTGCGCCGTGATTTCGGCATCAACGCTTGGGTTCACCTCATACCAGCCTTTGGGGCCGACAGTGTCCAACCAAAATTCAAGCACTGTTACTGGATCGGTCATCGCCCTGCCTCGCTTTCCATTTAGGTCAGCGTGGCAGGTTTGGCACAGCGTTTCAATGCCTATAGATATGGGCCCCTAGATCGGACAAACGATCAGTTTTGGGGTTCGGGCTTTGGTTCGTCGTGGCCATGGCCTTCGGGGCCTTCACCATCGGCCTCGGTCATCGCAACCTCAAGCGCTACCAGCGTGCCCGAGGGGGAAACGGCGGTAAAGCTGGACGTCGGGTCTGCAGCATGTTTGCGCTGCGTCATGCGCCACAGGCCGTAGATCGCAAGTGCACTGAACAAAAGCCCCATGAACAAAAAGAATCCAGAAGGACCAACGACGCCCATCATCCAACCCGTAATAACGGGGCCGCTGATCGCGCCCAAGCCGTTGATAAACAACAAACCGGCCGAGGCCGCAGCCATATCTGTGCGATCAAGATAGTCGTTCACATAAGCCAGCAACAGAGAATACAGCGGGTTAGACACCGCGCCACCCAGCGCCCCTACCGCGCACAGCGCCCAAAACGGGACATCCCAAAACACCGGAATCATCAGCCCGATGCCACCAATCGCCGACACGCCCAAGATCACTTTGCGGCGGTCGATGCGGTCAGATAGCCAACCGATCGGGTATTGAAAGACCATGCCGCCAACATAGATGCCCGCGACAAAGATTGAAATTTCGCGCACGGTTAGCCCGGCTTGCGTGCCCCAAACCGCCGCCATACCAAATTGTGCCGAGAACACGCCACCGAGCAAGAACATCCCCACACAGCCCAGCGGAGACGCGGTATAAAGCCGCTTAAAGCTAAGCGGTTTGGTCGACGCGAACGCCGGCGCTTGCGCCACCGACAACAAGATCGGCGTAAAGGCGATCGATACCAGCACAGACGGAATAACAAACAGAATATAGCCGCTAGGATCGCCAAGGTTCAGCAAGCCTTGGGCTGCGATAATACCAATCATTTGCACGATCAGATACAGCGACAACGCCTGCCCGCGGTTTTCATTGCTGGACGCATCGTTCAGCCAGCTTTCGGCGGTGATATAAACGCCGGAAAACGAGAAGCCGATGACAACGCGCATCAGCGACCAAGCGATCCAGTTGGGTGCAACCGCATACATGATAAGCACCGCCGAGATCATCGACCCAAGTGCTGCAAACACCCGCACATGGCCCACACGGCGGATCATATCGGGCACCATCCGCGAGCCGAACAGAAAGCCGAGGAAATAGCACGACATAACGATGGAAAGCTGGAAGGTGGACATATGCTCTTGCCCGCCGCGAATACCCAGCAACGTTCCTTGCATCCCGTTGCCCAGCATCAGCAGCATCATGCCCAAAAGCAGCGCCCACGAGTTCCGCAATACTGTTAGCATCTGGTCCAACCTTTCCGTCGTAATCTGTAGTTTTGCGACAGAACCTGTCGTTCAAGCACCCGTCAAGCGCTGTCAGGTATCAGCAATGACGCGTCACCGTAAGAGAAGAATCTATAATTTTCTGTGACAGCGTGGGCATAGGCGGCTTGCATCCGGTCCTGCCCCATCAGTGCCGCGACTAGCATCAAAAGCGTCGATTTTGGCAGGTGAAAATTGGTCATCAACGCGTCGGTGGTGGCAAATTTGAAACCGGGGTAAATGAAAATATCCGTCTCGCCAACCCAAGGTTCCACTTTGCCCGTAGCGCGGGCCGCAGCTTCGATCAGGCGCAAGGCGGTAGTGCCAACAGGGATGATGCGCCCGCCAGCCGCGCGCGTGGCGGCAATCTCGGCTGCGGCTTGCGGGGTGACCTCGCCCCATTCGGCGTGCATTTTATGGGTGGTGACGTCTTCAACCTTGACCGGCAGAAAGGTGCCCGCGCCGACATGCAGCGTGACCTCGGTGGCCTCAACCCCCATCGCGGCCAGTTCGGCCAGCAACGCGGCATCAAAATGCAGCGATGCCGTGGGGGCCGCAACAGCGCCGGGTGTGCGGGCAAAAACGGTTTGGTAATCGTTGTTGTCTTGGGCATCGGGGGCGCGTTTGGCGGCGATATAGGGCGGCAGCGGCATGGTGCCTGCGGCCAAAAGCGCGGCCTCAAACGCGGGGCCTTCGGCGTTAAACGTCAGGCGCAAATCGGTCTCGGTTTTCGCGGCCACATTGGCGGTCAACCCGCCTGCAAACTGGATATCCTCGCCCACCAAAAGCTTGCGCAACGGTTTGGCAAGGGCGCGCCAGCCACCTGCGGCATCGGGCTCCATCAGGGTGATTTCGATCTTGGCCGAAACCGGCCCTTGGGCGCTGTCGCGGTGGCGCTGGCCGATCAGACGGGCCGGAATAACGCGGGTGTTGTTCAGCACCAAGCGGTCCCCCGCCCGCAACTGGCTGGGCAGATCATACACATGCAAATCGGACAGGCTATCGCCTTGCACCACCAGCAACCGCGCAGACGTGCGAGGCCGCGCAGGGCGGGTGGCGATCAGGGTTTCGGGCAGATCAAAGTCAAAATCGTCAAGCTTCACTCGCTTGGCTCCAGGCTTGGGGGATCGCTGCGAAAAATATCGCGAAACATCCCGGGGGTAAGGATTGAAAGAGGGTTAACCGAGACATCCGGCACCTTTGCGGTGCCTTTTATCGCATAGTTAAAGCCGAAAAGCCCCTCATTATTGCGGGTAAACAGCGACCCGATGACGTTCAGGAAATAGACCGGCGAGACCACGCCGCGCAGATCCAACCGCCCGCTATCAAACACATAAAGCCCCGTCAGCGACACCCCAAGTGAGCCGCCGACAGCCGAGCCTTGGGTGATTTGCACCGCGCGCGGACCAAGGCGAAAGCTGGCCTCGGCTGTGTCAAACAAAATGCCCGTGCCGTTCAACTGATCGAGTAGGCCAACCACCGAAATTGCGTTGATCAGTTCAACCAAAGCGGGGATTTTGCGGATACGGATGCCTTTCATCTTAAGGGTGCCATCATAGGTCCCCTTGGCACCCGTGGGGTTTAAAATCAGGTCCATCGTACCGCCTTGGGCGTTTGGAAAGACTTTGGCAGCCGAAAACACCGCGCCTGCATCATCTGACCGGATACGCACGGCGGTGCCTTTGGGCGTGGGCGCAAGGCTGCCAATGATTGATTTTTGCCCGTTCACGCGGCCAGTGAAATCGCCCGCGATGCCGCCCGCACTGGGGGTCAGGTCGGTACGAAACACGTTTAGCGCAAGGCCCTGAGTGACGATCAACTGATCCAGCGCCAGCGTGAGAGGCGGGATTGTGCTTCGGCCGCCAAGGCTGCGCCCATTGGTGGGGGCGTTTTTGCTGGGCAGCCCGCGCAGATCGACCATGCCACTGGTGACGGCAATCGCGGGGGATTGGCCTGCACCGCGCCCGATAAGCGTGGCCGAGACATCCAGCCAATTGTTCAATTTGACCGTGGAAAACCGCGCCTCATTCATGCCGCCATCGGCGCGCAGGCTGATCGCGCCCGCGGCTTTCAGGCCTGCCGCATCCAGACTAATTTTATCAACTGCGGCAGGTTTGCCCAAGGTTATATCAAGAGCCAGACTGCCCGTGCCGCCCGCAGCCTTTGACCAGCCGAGCGCGGGGATCGCCATTGACACCCCCGCCAGATCCGAGCGCAACGCCAAGCGCGGGCTTGTCCCTTGGGTCAAATCCACAGTGACCTGCGCCAAGCCTTGCCCGCCCAGCAACCCGTCGGGCAGGCTGACACCAAGGTTTGCGGCGGCTTTCGGGCTCAGCTCGGCGCTACCTTTGATCTGGGACATACCTTTGAATTCAGGGGTGAAATGCTTGGTGAAACTGCCCTCGAACGGTACGTCTTGCAAATAGCCTTTGCCACCAATTTCCAGCCCTTGCGGGGTGACCCGCAGGTTCAAACGGTCGGCCCGCAAGATCCGCCCCGGCACCAGACGATCGGATGAAAATCCCGTCGCCATACCGGTCACATCAAAATCAACATCCTGAATTTTAACGCCTTTGCGCAGGGGCGTATAGATGGTGGCGGTCACATCGGCCTGACCTTGACCAAGGTCAACCGGCAGCTTTGCCTTGGTCATAAAATTGAACGGGTCTTCATCCAAAATCGACAGCGCTGCTGTCAAATCGCCCTTGGCCCGCAGCGCGATTTTAGCCTGTGCCGGTTTTTGCGTCACGTCCAGCACGGTAAAAACGGTGCCCGCGGCATCAATCTGGCCGCCCGTTTTAGCCGTGACATGGCCCTCTTCCAGAACCATGGTATAGGATTTGCCTTCGACCACGGAATAACCGCGCCCCCCCTCAATCGGCGGCAGGGTTCTGAGAAACCGCACATCGGCGCCGGTGAAATCATAGCCGAGCGAGAACAGCGTTTCCGCATTGGGGGCAAGGCGAAAGCCTGCGCGCACGTTGGACAGGCTGCCGGTTTGCACATTGTCCGACACCCAAAGCCGCGTTTTGGGCACCACCATTGGCGGCCAGATCGTCATCAGCCGGTCACGGTCGATTTGGTCAAGCTGGGCGTTGACAGCAACCGACCACCCCTCTGGACCCGCATCAACCCGCCCCGAGGCCAGCAAATGTTGGCCTTGATGGGTCAGTGTCGCTTGGCCGATATCAATGCCAAAGGGCGACAGCCGCAGCCGGTAATCCAATGCGCCTTGTTCAAAAAGTACCGGCTGGTCCAGCACGCCTTCGGGGTCGATCTGCAAGTTCTCAATCTGGATTTGCGACAGAATTTCATTGGGGATGCTATGCGTTACCCCCGGCATATAGGCATGGCCCGACGCTTTGAGAGATATCTCTTTGCTGGTCACCGTGGCCTCGCGCAGGTCCAGCCGTTCGCGTTTGGGATCATAGCCAAAATACAGCGACGCCCCTTCAAACGGCACAGGTTTGGTTTGCGGTGTGGGTTGCAACGCGCCGGGGCCCAGCGTCAGCGAGGCGTCAAGCGCGGCCCAAGTGCCATTTTGGTTCAAGGTTGTGGCAAACTGGCCCGAAATCGGGGCATCCAGCACCCCAAGCCACGCCAAAGGCGCCGCTTGTACCGCAATATCCGAGGCGGCCACGCGGTCTACCGTCACGGAAATACTGGCACTCGCATCGGGTTTTGCTGCAATCAGGGTGACAACGGCCGTGCCGGAATCGCTTGCCCCGCCGCTGACCGACACGCCCAATTCCACCGCAAGCTGATCTGCGCGGTTGGTCATTTGCAACCGACCATCGCCAAGCTGCCAAACATGGCCAAGTTTGTGATCGTCGATGCTCAGTGTCAGGGCTTGGGCCTCGATCAAACGCAGCTGCGCAAGTGCTGGATGATTGGACAGGGCAACAAGCGTATAGACCACGCCCGCAAGGCCAACGATGGGGCGCGGCTTCATATTCAGGTTCAGCGCGATGTCAAACTGCCCGTCCTCTAACCTGCGCAGGTTAATGTTGGCGCCGATCAGCCGCAGGCTGCGCAACCGGATTTTGCCCGTGGCAAACGAGGCCGGATCAATCGCCACACGCAGTTCGGGCAGTGACAGCAAGGTATCGCCATTCGCCTCGGTCAAACGGATATCTTCAAAGCGCAGACGCGGGACCCAGTCTTCATCAACCACAAACACCGCCCCGCCAACGGACAGTGAGGTGCTATCGCCGGTGATCTCTTGCAAGGTTTTGTTGACCCGCTGTTCCGCCTCGACCACTGCCCAAACCGGTAGGCGGATATTTTTCCCCGACAGCGCAAGGCCTGCAAACAGCACCGCCAGCGACAAGAAAATCAGCACCGGCACCAGCCAGAACGTGCCGAAACGGTGGGGCCGGTGATAGCGCTTGATGCGTTTTGGTTTGGTTCGGGGGGCCGGTTGATTAAGGTCGTCTGCCTCTGTTTCGGCCGCGTCTTCATCAAAAACAGCAGGCTGCGCCATAGGGCCATCAAGGGCCGGTCCGTTTGAAACAGACCGGCCGGCAAGATCCGGCTTCGGATCATCCATCGATTGACTGCCCATTCCGCTTTGCACGATTGCCTTGAAAATACTTGTCTTGGGGGGGATTGCCTTTATCTAGGCCCAAAGGCAACCAAAACCGAAAGCCGCGCTTGGCGCAGAGGAGAGAAACGATGCTCGACATTGGCGATATGGCCCCCGATTTCACGCTGCCACGCGATGGTGGCACATTGGTTACACTGTCCAGCCTGCGGCCCGGCCGTGTGGTGGTTTACTTTTACCCCAAGGATGATACCAGCGGCTGCACGATGGAAGCCAAAGATTTCACCAAAATGGCCGCCGATTTTGCGGCAGCGGGTGTGACGGTTATCGGCATTTCCAAAGACAGCGTCAAATCACATGATAAATTCGTGGCCAAACATGAGCTTTCGGTGATCCTTGCGTCTGATGAGACTGGTACAACCGTTGAAGATTATGGTGTTTGGGTCGAAAAGCAGATGTATGGCAAAACCTATATGGGGATAGAGCGCGCAACGTTTTTGATCGGTGGCGACGGAAAGGTGCAGCAGGTCTGGCGCAAGGTAAAGGCCAAAGGCCATGCCGAGGCGATACTGGCTGCTGCCGTCGCCGCACCTGAAACGGGGGCGTAAGGGTGGTACAAACCCTAGCTCAGATGGCGGTTGAGGTTTTGACCACCGCCGATGGCCGCCGCAAAACCGCACTTGGACGGCAACATGCGGCAACATGGCTGGGCGCACGCGAGGCGGGAACGCCTTTGCCCATCGGGGTTGCGGCCCCACCGATGCGCCCTGCCCGCCCCGATACGCCGGAATTGCTATCGCCACGCGATATGCCACGGCGCAGACCCGGATCGCCCACAGGCCGCATCGCATTGCTGCATGCCGTGGCCCATATTGAGCTGAACGCCGTTGATCTGCATTGGGATATCATCGCGCGATTTACCGATGTGTCGATGCCGCTGGGGTTTTATGACGATTGGGTCCGTGCCGCCGATGATGAGGCCAAGCACTTCAACCTGATGTGCGATTGCCTTGAAGGGTTGGGCAGCCATTACGGCGCCCTGCCCGCCCACGAAGGCATGTGGCGCGCCGCCGAAGACACCGCCAACGATCTGTTTGGCCGCTTGGCCGTGGTCCCGATGGTGCTGGAGGCGCGCGGCCTTGATGTGACGCCGGGCATGATCGAGGTGTTTGAAAAGGCGGGTGAGGCCGCACCGATTGCAGCGCTGAAAACCATTTATGCCGAAGAGGTAAGCCATGTCGCTTACGGCTCAAAATGGTTCAACTGGCTGTGTGGGCGCGACGGGTTGGACCCCAAAGATGCCTTTCACAGCCTTGTGCGGCGCTATTTCCACGGGCTGCTAAAACCACCCTTCAATGAGGAAAAGCGCGCAGACGCGGGCATCCCCCCCGATTTCTATTGGCCTCTGACCGAGGCGCATGACGCTGATGCAGGTTAGGACGACTTGCGCGGCCAAGGGATTTATCGGCGACATTCTGCCGGTTTTGCTGGTTTTTCCGCTTGGCTTTGCCTGAGGTGGTCAAAAATCTTGCGCCATTAGCCTTGGCTTTGTATCCATGCCCAGATGTGTGGGCTTTGGGTGTCTCTACAGCGCTGCATCCCATGAGGAAACAAGACCGGAATTTGTTCAGTGCTGAAGCGACTATCTTATCGGATTAACGGGTTTGTGGGGCATTACTTCCCTGAACAGCGGCTGTTTTTGAAATCCGATTCCGATACGCGCTTTATCCGGCTGCAACCTGTCACGCAGGCGGTGGCGGTCACAGGGGCTGCCTTGTTTTTGGGGTGGACGATTCTTGCGACCTCCATCCTTTTGATGGAATCGATTTCGGCAGGATCGGGGCGCGATCAAGCCCAACGCCAACAGGCCCTGTACGAGGCCCGGCTGAACGCACTCTCGGCCGACCGTGACTTGCGGGCCGAAGAGGCCGCGCGGGCGCAAGAGCGTTTCAACCTTGCCCTGAAAGAAGTAAGCGACATGCAAGGGCGGCTTTTGTCATCCGAAGATGGCCGCCGCGAGATGGAAACCGGCATCGAAGTCATCCAAAACACTCTGCGCCGCACCATCAAGGAACGCGATGAGGCGCGCGGTGAAAAAGAAAAACTAACCGCGTCTTTGCAGGCCGAAACCGGATCGATCCGCACCGGCGAAGGCCGCGCGCATGATGCCGCCCAAACGGTTGAGATTTTGTCACAAGCGTTGAATGGTACATCAGAGCAGCGTGACAGCATGGCCATTGCAGCAATGGCCGCCAAAGAAGAGACCGATGCGATGGCCACCCAAAAACGCGCATTGGAAGCCAAGAATGACGTGATTTTTGCCAAGCTAGAAGAAGCGATGACCATTTCCATGGGGCCGCTGGATAAGATGTTCCGTTCGGCAGGGATGTCACCGGATGATTTGCTGAAATCGGTGCGGCGCGGTTATTCTGGCCAAGGAGGGCCGTTGTCGCCCTTCTCGCTGTCAACCAAAGGTGAAAAGCTGAGCAATGACGAAATAAGGGCCAATGCGATCTTGCAAAGCCTTGATGAGATGAACCTTTACCGTTTGGCCGCCGCCAAAGCGCCATTTGCCATTCCGATCAAAACCGCCTTCCGCTTTACCTCGGGCTTTGGCTATCGCCGTGATCCCAAAGGCGCAGGGACGCGGATGCATGCCGGCACCGATTTTGCCGGCGCCTATGGTAGCCCGATTTATGCCACAGCTGACGGTATCGTGACCACTGCAGGCTGGACGAACGGTTATGGTCGCATGGTCACAATCAAACACGACTTCGGAATTGAGACTCGTTATGCCCACCAATCAAATATCCGCGTGAAAGTGGGACAAAGGGTCTCGCGCGGAGAGCGTATCGGTGATATGGGGAACTCAGGCCGGTCTACCGGCACTCATCTTCACTACGAGGTTCGGATCGGGGGCAAACCTGTTAACCCGATGACCTTTATCAAGGCAGCGACAGATGTTTTCTAAAAGCAAAATAAATGAACCCGGCCCAAAAGCCGAAGCAGAGAAACCCCGGCCATCAGAGCCTACCGCGAGGAGTTCTATGGACTTTACCTCTTCCGCGCCAAAGACCAAGCCAGCGGCTTCGGTTCTTTCGTCGGACCTTACGATCACAGGCAACCTGCGCACCACAGGTGACATTCAGGTTGAAGGCACTGTTGAGGGCGATATTCGCGCGCATTTGTTGACGGTTGGTGAAACCGCAACGATTCGCGGTGAAATTGTTGCCGATGATATCGTTGTTAATGGCCGTGTTATCGGCCGCGTTCGCGGGCTAAAGGTCCGCCTGACATCGACCGCGCGGGTTGAGGGTGACATCATCCACAAGACCATCGCTATCGAATCGGGTGCGCATTTTGAAGGTTCGGTTCAGCGTCAGGATGACCCGTTGGCCACTGGCCGCGCGGCAACAGCAGCACCAGCGGCTGCATCTCCGACACCTGCGCCAAGCCAAGCAGCGGCACCTAAGCCAAGCAGCAACAGCTGATACGGTGGCTCTGGAATGGTTAAAACGGGCACCCTTGCGGGGTGCCCGTTTTCGTTTAAGCCCGCAATTGTTTAACCCAGTGCGCGGCGATACAGGTGCCAGGTCGCATGCCCGAGCAATGGCAGAACGATAAACAGGCCCAAAAACCCAAGCGCAATTCCGACAAACAATGAGACCGCAATAAACAGCCCCCAAATCAGCATAATTTTGGGGTTGGTTAGCACCACGGAAACCGACGTAATCATCGCGGTGACAAAGTCGATTTCACGGTCCAAAAGCAGCGGCAGGCTGACCACCGTAAGCGAAAACAGCACCCCCGAGAATATCGCCCCGACAATCGTGCCAATCAGCAGCATGGTTAACCCGTTCAGCGTTAGAAACACATCAAATGAGCTGCTGATATTGGTCATGGCTTGCAGGCCCATAAACAGCGCAAAAATCATATGCGCCAAGAAATTCCAGAACAGAAAAAACACCACCACCACGGCGGCGATTGACGGGATTTGGCGGTCTTTTTGCCGCGCGATCACACCCAGCACGGCGGCCCAACTTAACGGCTCGGCCTTTTCCAACCGGCGACTGACCTCATACAGCCCGCAGGCGATAAAGGGCCCAAGGATCGGGAAACCGGCGGCGGCGGGTAAGCTCCACCAGATTTGGCCGGTCGCGGTCAACGCATAAAGGATAAGCCAGCCGCCAGCGACATAGACCGATGCAAAGAACAGGCCATAATGCGGGGCGGCGCGAAAATCTTGCCACCCTGCACCAAGGGCGGCCTTCAGGTCCCCTAGCTCTAGAATAAGAACTTCTGGCCGTTTTGCGGCTTGCTCTACGTGATGCGACATTCACCTCTCCCCTTGTGATTGGGCAGAGCCTAACCATTGGGGACAGGGTTACAAAGATGTATTTTAAATTTAACGATTTAAAGGCTTTAGGCGCTTTAGGCTAAACGCCTCAATCGTCGGCGTTTGCCTCGGCCCGCGATTTGCCCGAAACGTCCATCGCCAAGGTCGCAGCCATGAACTTATCCAAATCACCGTCCAGAACGCCTTGACTATCCGAGGTTTCAACGCCGGTACGCAGGTCTTTGACCATCTGATAGGGCTGCAACACATAGGACCGGATCTGGTTGCCCCAGCCGGCATCGCCCTTGCTTTCATGGGCGGCGTTGATGGCAGCGTTGCGCTTATCCAGCTCCATTTGATAGAGCCGCGAGCGCAGGGCGTTCATCGCGATTTCGCGGTTTTGGTGCTGCGATTTCATCGATGAGGTCACAACGATATTGGTCGGCAAGTGGGTGATCCGCACCGCCGAGTCCGTGGTGTTAACGTGCTGCCCGCCCGCGCCGGACGACCGATAGGTATCAATGCGGATGTCTTTGTCCGGGATTTCAATTTCGATATTATCATCAACCACAGGGTAAACCCAAACCGACGAAAACGAGGTATGCCGCCGCGCAGCGCTGTCATAGGGGCTGATGCGGACAAGACGGTGGACGCCCGATTCCGACTTCAGCCAACCGTAAGCATTGGGGCCAGAAATCTTGTAGGCGGCCGATTTGATGCCAGCCTCTTCGCCGTCCGACATGGATTGCAGCTCAACCTTATAGCCTTTTTTCTCGGCCCAACGCACATACATCCGCGCCAGCATCGATGCCCAGTCACAGCTTTCGGTGCCGCCTGCACCTGCGTTCACCTCAAGGAAGGTGTCGTTGCCATCGGCTTCGCCGTTCAGCAAGGCCTCAAGCTCTTTGCCGCGGGCCAGTTCCAACAGGTCCTTTAGCGCGGTTTCCGCCTCGGTCACGATCTCGGCGTCACCCTCGGCCTCGCCCATCTCAATCAACTCGACGTTATCACGCAGGCCGGTGTCGATCAGGTTATAGGTAGACAACTGGTCCAAAACCGATTGACGTTCGCGCATCAGCTTTTGCGCCTTGGCGGGGTCATTCCACAGATCGGGATTCTCGATCATGGCGTTGAATTCTTCCAGCCGGTGTGGCGCGGTTTCAAGATCCATCCGCTGACCAAGCAAGGCAAGCGATTTACGGATCGTTTCCACATTGGATTGGGTTTCGGCGCGCATGGGCTGTTTCCTTGAAGTCTTAAGGTCTAGGCGAAGCCTTGGATTTGGCTGGGTGATAGCGCTTTGGCCCTGTCTGGGCAAGAGCGCGCAGATTTATGTCATTGGGCCCCCTCTCATATAGCGGCCCAATGACAGAGAGATAAGGCGTTTAGTACAACCCGCCCGAACTGAGCGTTCCATAATCGGCCTTGCTCGGCAGCACTTTGGTTTTGCCACTTGCGGTGGTCACAGTGCTGCCCACAGGCCCGTCTTCGGTTTCGCCGGGCGCAAACAACGGCAAATTGGCGCCCATGCCAAAGCCACCGTCAACCATCACACCAAAGCTATTGATCGGGTCTTCGCCTTCGCGGAAATATTCCGAAATAACGTTATCGCCAGTTGCATCTTCGGACAAAGGCGCGCCGGTAAAGCGGTCGATTTTCATGAAATAGCCGCCCGGTGGCACCTTAAAGCTGGTGCCGCCATATTTGGCCACGGCCTTGCGCATAAAGCGTTCAAACACAGGGCCACAGACGGTGCCGCCATAGGCCTTGCCCATGCTGCGCGGGTTGTCATAGCCGATATAGCAACCGGCCACGATGTTCGACGAAAAGCCGATGAACCAAACGTCTTTGGCATCATTCGTGGTGCCGGTTTTGCCTGCGATTGGCACTGGCAGGTTGATGCCCTTGGCTGTGCCGCGCAAGACAACACCTTCCATCATCGAGGTCAGCTGATAGGCGGTAATCGCATCCATCACCCGCTCGCGGCTGGAATTAATTTTGGGCAGCTCATCCGGGCTAAGTGCAGCCAGCTGGCAGTCGTCGCATTGGCGCTGGTCATGGCGATAAATGGTTTTGCCATAGCGGTCTTGGACACGGTCAACAAGCGTAGGTTCCACCCGTTCGCCGCCATTGCCAAACATCGCATAGGCCGCCACCATTTTGAACAATGTGGTTTCCTGCGACCCTAGCGCGTTCGCCAGAAACTGCCCCATTTTATCATATACGCCAAAGCGTTCGGCATAGCCTGCAACCACATCCATCCCGATTTCCTCGGCGATACGAATGGTCATCAGGTTTCGCGATTGCTCAATCCCCGTGCGCACAGGCGTCGGGCCATAGAACTTGTTGGAAGAGTTGCGCGGCCGCCAAATACCTTGCGGGGTCTCAACCTCGATCGGGGCGTCGACAACGATGGTGGCAGGGGTAAAGCCGCTATCAAGCGCCGCCGCATAAACAAAGGGTTTAAAGCTAGAGCCGGGCTGACGCTGCGCTTGGGTTGCACGGTTGAATACCGAATGCTGATAGGAAAACCCGCCCTGCATGGCCAAAACGCGGCCCGAGTCGACGTCCATCGCCATGAACGCCCCTTCAACCTCGGGCACTTGGCGCAGGGTCCATCGGATAAAGCTGCCGTCGCTGTCTTTGGTCATCGCACGCACAAAGACCACATCCCCGACCGAGACCAGATCGCCAGCCACTTGCGCCTTTTTGCCCAATCGACCATCGGCTTGGCGCTTGCGAGCCCAAGTGACATCTTCGGGCGGAATGAAATGGCCATCGGCGTCTTCGGCCACGCCTTCGATCCCGATGCGGGCCGAGGATTTGCCAACCTCTAGCACCACGGCAGGCTTCCACCCGTCGATGTCACGGGCAATATCGACAGCGGCCAAAGCCTCACGCCAGCTTGCCTCAGAGGTCAACTGCGCAGGCTCAATCGTTTTACGCGTTCCAACCCAGATGCCTTGGCTGCGATCAAAGGTTTCAAGCCCTTCTTGCAGCGCTTTGGCAGCTTCGGTTTGCAGTTCTGGGTCTACCGTCGCGCGAATGGTCAGACCGCCCGAGAAAAATTCATCCTCGCCAAAGGTGCCCGAAAGCTGACGGCGGATTTCATCGGTGAAATAGTCGCGCGGCGGCAAAGAATCGCGAAACGCCGGAAAGTCGCCGTTTTGCACCGATTTCAGCGGCAATTCCTTCTCAGACAGATAGGTCGCCTCATCAATATAGCCGTTTTGCCACATCTCGCGCAGCACATAGTTGCGCCGTTCGGTCACGCGCTTTTTCTCGGTGACGGGGTGGTATTTGCCGGGCGCTTGCGGCATTGAAGCCAGCATTGCAGCCTCATGCGGGGCAAGCTGGCTCAGGGATTTATTGAAATAGGTCTGGGCTGCGGCGGCCACACCATAAGAGTTTTGGCCTAAGAAAATCTCATTCAAGTAAAGCTCAAGGATCTTTTCTTTGCTAAGGGTTTCTTCAATCCGCGTGGCAAGAATGATCTCTTTGATCTTGCGCTCGGCCTTACGCTCGCCGCCCAAAAGAAAGTTCTTCATCACCTGCTGGGTGATCGTCGAGGCCCCGCGCACGTTCTCGCCGCGTGATTTGATCGCCTCAATCGCGGCGGCTGCAATACCGCGCGCATCATAGCCGTGGTGGGTGTAAAAGTTTTTATCTTCGGCGCTGATAAAGGCATGTTTAATCAGGTCAGGGATTTCATCGGCGCTGACAAAAAGACGGCGTTCCTTGGCGAATTCGTCGATCATCTTGCCTTCGCCCGAATAAATCCGGCTGATCGTGGGCGGCGCGTATTGTGCCAGGCTTTCGTGGCTGGGTAAGTCACGGCTATACATAAAGAAAATCGCACCGATAGAGAGCGCAACAAAAAAAATGCCCATCGTCACCAAGGTGAAAATGCCGCCAAAGAATGAACCGATAAACCTGATCAAGGCATTTTCCTCATATTTTCCAAGCCTCCCTATATACAGCATATAAGGGGGCGTCAAAAGATGTGTCCCCATCATGATGGCGTGATTTCGCGCAGGTCACGCGATCTTAGGGCTTTTTCGTCGCCGCTATCGTGGCCTCGTCATTGGCCCAACGGGTTATTCCGGCCAGCAAAGCGCCAATCATCTGCGCCCGCCACGCCGGATCGGTTAAATGGGCCAAATCGCGCGACGAAGACATAAACCCCAATTCGATCAGAATTGAGGGAATATCGGGCGATTTCAGCACCGAAAACCCGCCGGATTGGATAGGTTTACGGTGCATCCGCAGGCCTTCGGCCTTTATCGCCGTTTTCAAATCTTCGGCCAAGCGGTCCACGCGCGGGGCAGTTTCAGTCCGCGCCATATCCATCAGCACATGGGCAATCATGTCGTCTTGTTCGGTCAAATCCACGCCAGCCAGCAAATCATCGCGGTCGTGCCGCTCGGCCAAGGCCTTGGCGGCCATATCCGTGGCGTCATCCGCAAGGGTATAAAGCGTGGCCCCCGTGGCGTCGCCCTCGGCCAAAGCATCGGCATGAAGCGAGATGAGCACATTTGCCCCCGCGGCCCGTGCCGTGGAAATCCGCGCCTCAAGCGGGATGAAAACATCATCATCGCGGGTCAAGATAACCAAAAAGTTGCCGCTGCGCTGGAGCGCCTCTTTGAATTCGCGGGCAAAGGTCAGCACCAAATTCGCCTCGCGCTGACCATCACTTTCGGCGCCCGGATCAATGCCGCCATGGCCGGGGTCCAGCACCACAACCAAAGGGCCAGCCCCGCGCGGCAAGATTTTGGGCACATCAGCGGGCTTGGGCAAGGCCCAGCCGGCGGGTTCGGGCTTGGCCGCCATCAGTGCAAAATCTTGTGGCGTAACGGGGGACAGGGTCAGATTGATTTTTGCGCCATCCGCCGTGGTTTCCATCGCGGCCGAGGACGCGGCAAAGGGGCCGGACAGCTCCAACACCAGCCGCGACCAGCCGGGGCGAAACACGCCTGCGCGCAGATCGACCACACGCTTGCCACTGCGCGGCACGGCACCAATTTGCGACCAGTCAACTTCGCGGACGTCCAAAACCAAACGCGGCGGATTATCCAACAGCCGCACCCGCCAAGGCACCGATTGCGACAGTGACAGCTCGACAGAGACACCGTTGCCAGAATCCCGAATCTCAGAGGTTTCAGGTGCAAGACGGGCCAGCGCCGAAAGCTCTTGCGCAGCCACGGGCCCAAGTGCCGCGGCAATCGCCAAGTACAGCGCCATAAGGATGGTAAAGATTGCCTGCATTGGTGCCCCCTTGGCTCTTTATCCGGCTTGCATGCCGAAAAGTAAATTCACGGCTTGGAATGTTGGGCCATAAAGACGGCCAGCCGTGCAAGGCCTTCGGTGATTTCAGCCGTGCTGCGGGCATAGGAAAACCGCAAGGTCTGCGCGCCGCGAATGGGGTCGAAATCAAGGCCCGGTGTCACCGCGACCCCTGCCCCGTCCAGAATCTCGGCGGCAAATTGCAGGCTGTTGGTGGTCAGGTCAGACACATCGGCGTAAATGTAGAACGCCCCATCCGGCGGGGCGATTTTGGTAAAACCGGCGGTACGCAACCCGTCCAGCATCAGCTGACGGTTGGCGGCATAAACGGCGCGGTTTGCCTCTAGCTCGGGGATGCAATCCAAAGCAGCAAGTGCTGCAATCTGGCTGGCGTGGGGTGGGCAAATGAACATGTTTTGCGCCAAACGTTCAATCAGGCGGACATGGCCTTCGGGCACCACCATCCAGCCAACGCGCCAGCCTGTCATGCTGAAATACTTGGAAAACGAGTTGATGACGTAACACTCATCGCTGATTTCCAAGGCCGAAACGGCGCGGTCTGCGTAATGCAAGCCGTGGTAAATCTCATCCGAAATGAAGGTAATGTTATGGGCGGCGCAATGATCCATGAGCGCCTGAAGCGCTGCGCGGTCCAGCATCGTGCCCGAGGGATTGCCGGGGCTGGCCACGATCATACCCGCCATATCAATGCCCACCATGTCGGCAGGTGTGGGCTGCAAGCGATTGGCGACACTGGCAGGAATGCCAAGAGGTTCCAACGACAGCGCCTTGAGGATTTGACGATATGAGGGGTAGCCCGGCTCGCCCAAACCCACCTTATCACCCGCATCAAACAGCGCGGTAAAGGCCAACAGGAACGCCGCCGAGGACCCCGAGGTCACAACCACGCGCGCAGGGTCAAGCGTGATGCCGTACCATTTTTGATAAAGCGCCGCGATGCCTGCACGCAATTCCGGCAAGCCAAGCGCCACCGTATAACCAAGCGCGCCTTGGTTCATCGCAGCCGCCAGCGCATCCCGCGCCCCTTGTGGCGCACCGGTGCCGGGCTGACCCACCTCCATATGGATGATACTGCGGCCAGCGGCCTCGGCGGCGCGTGCGGCCTCCATCACATCCATCACAATAAAGGGATCGACGGCCCCACGTCTTGATACTTGCATGTTTGCGCCCCTATGCTTCACCGCGTCACGGGCAATTGGGTTGCCCTACCCCCCTGCAATCGGGCATGAGGGGGAAAAGGTCAACTCTGCCGGTGCACTTGCCCCGCGGGAATGGAGAAATTGAATGAAAAAACTAATCGCCACGACAGCCCTTGCCTTGGCCCTTGCCAGCCCCGTGCTTGCGCAAAGCACCATGTCAGATGCCGAGCGCACTGATTTCCGCGCCGAAGTGCGGGCCTATTTGATGGAAAACCCCGAGGTGCTGATGGAGGCGATCGGCGTGTTGGAAGAGCGCCGCAATTCGGATGCCGCAGCAAGTGATATTGCCATGCTAGAAACCAACGCAGACGAGATCTTGAACGATCCTGCAAGCTGGGTTGGCGGCAACCCTGATGGCGATATCACTGTGGTAGAGTTTATGGATTACCGCTGTGGCTATTGCAAAAAGGCGTTTGAGGAAGTGTCGGAGTTGATCGAGTCCGACGGCAATATCCGCTTTGTTGTCAAAGAGTTCCCAATTCTTGGGCCGCAATCCGAACTTGCGTCGCGCTTTGCCGTGGCTGTGTTGCAAGTGGACGGCGCCGAGACCTATGAGAAAGCGCATAATGCGCTGATGGTCATGAAGGGCGATGTAACGGACGCCAGCCTTGCAGCGCTTGCCGCAGAGGTTGGTGTTAAGGATATCGCGGCAGTAGTGGCGCGAATGAACGCACCGGAAGTAACATCGGTGATCGAGGCCAACCGCGCGCTTGCGCAGCGGCTGGACGTGAACGGCACGCCGACCTTTGTGATCGATAAGACGCTGGTGCGCGGCTATGTGCCGCTGGACGGTATGCGCCAAATTGTGGATGGTCAGCGCAAAGGCTGAGGCTGGTTTTATGACCAGCGCCGGGGGACTTCACGTCCCCCGGACCCCCTGTGGGATATTTGTGCCGAACAGAAAGCGCGCGCGGCTTGAAGGGGTTTTAATCTGCTTGAAGGGGTTTTAATCTAGCGCATTTTCTGAGGCTGCTGCCTCAATTTGGGCTGCCTTTTTCTCGACTTGCTCGACGATGTGATCGACCATCGCCTCATTACCGAGTTTATGGCTTTGTTTGCCGGCAAGATAAACCATACCAGAACCGGCACCACCGCCGGTGAAACCGATATCTGTCATCAACGCCTCACCCGGGCCATTGACCACGCAGCCGATGATGCTGAGGCTCATCGATGTGGTGATATGGGCGAGGCGGGTTTCAAGTTCGGTGACGGTTTTGATGACGTCAAAACCTTGGCGGGCGCAGGAGGGGCACGAAATGATGGTAACGCCGCGGTGGCGTAGGCCGAGGGATTTGAGAATTTCGAACCCGACCTTTACCTCTTCGACCGGATCTGCCGAGAGTGAGACGCGGATGGTATCGCCGATGCCGGACCAGAGCAGATTGCCAAGGCCGATGGCCGATTTTACCGTACCAGATTGCAGCCCGCCTGCCTCGGTTATGCCGAGGTGGATGGGGGCATCGGTGACATCGGCGAGTTGTTGATAGGCCGCGGCGGCCATGAACACATCGGAGGCTTTGACGCTGATTTTATATTCGTGGAAATCATTGTCTTGCAGGATTTTGATATGGTCCAGACCGCTTTCCACCATCGCATCGGGGCAAGGTTCGCCATATTTATCAAGCAGATGGCGTTCCAAGCTGCCTGCATTCACGCCGATGCGGATAGAGCAGCCGTAGTCCTTGGCGGCCTTGATCACTTCGCGCACGCGTGTCGCATCGCCGATATTGCCGGGGTTGATGCGCAGGCAGGCAGCGCCAGCCTCGGCAGCCTCAATCGCGCGTTTGTAGTGGAAATGGATGTCGGCGACGATGGGCACGGGGCTTTCGGCGCAAATTTCGCGCAGAGCCAGCGCGCTTTCCCGGTCGGGGGCGGATACACGGACAATATCGGCTCCAGCAGCGGCAGCGCGTTGAATTTGCTCAATGGTCGCCTTGATATCCGTGGTCAGCGTGTTGGTCATAGTCTGGACCGAGATCGGGGCATCGCCGCCCACGGCCACTTTGCCAACCATGATCTGGCGCGATTTGCGGCGTTCGATATTGCGCCAAGGGCGGATTGGATTATGCGTCATATTTTGCCCGTCCGATGAGTGTTATCTGGCATAGTTAGGCCGGAAACGGCCAAAACACAACGCCAGAACAGATCACAAAGACGGGCTGGACCCGCAGAGCACCAAAGCATTGTTGGCATCCGCAACCGCAACGGATTGCCCGGTTTCAACGGTTGGGTATTTCCCCTGCACCGCATCAGCCGTAAGCACGACATTCTTGACCACCTGCGCGCCGGGCGCCGAAGGACCAAAGGTCTTGCCATTCACCGTGAAATAGACCGCGCCAGAGTTGCCCGTACGCAAAAGCGGCGCATCTTCGAGCAATGGAACGGTGTAACGTTCACAAGAATCGAGGATTTTTTCGAACAAGACGGTGCCATCAGCGGAGGATACCCGCACCCAAGACGGGCGCACAGCCAAGAGCTCTACGCGGTTTGGATCGGATGCAACCACTTGCACCTCGGGCTCGACTTCGGCCGAAGCGACGACCTGCTCTGGGGCTGCTGCATCATCACCGCGAACGGGGTCGATGGACGCGATTGGACCATCCCGCGCGGTCAGAACGGGAATGTCCAGCGCTTGCGGGCGGTAAAGGCGATCGGAACGGGCAGGCCCAGAGGTATCGGCAGCCAATGTTGAGATTTGCTCGGCGGATGTTTGCGCTTCTGGCGCGGAACGCACCAAAGGCGCCGCCGCTTGCACGTTACCCAACGGGTCAATTTCTGCAATCACTTGGGGGGCTTGATCAACGGGTGCAAGCTGCACGCGCTGCACCTCTTGCAACACCGACCAGCCACCGTAGCCAAGGCCACCGATCAGACCAAGCAACACCAAAAATGAGCCAACTGCCCCCGGCTCAATCCGGGAAAACGCGGATTCAGCACGCGGCACAAAGGTTGCATTCGGGTTGGCCAGCGGGTCGCCGTAATCTGGGGTTTTATTGCGCGCTTTGGAAATTTGGGCGGGCGAGGCCGCAGCAGACATTCCGTGCGCCATGGTAAAGTTGGCCTCACGGCAAAACTTGGCATAGGCCCAGTCAGGATCCATCCCCAGATAACGCGCATAAGACCGGACATAGCCAGCAACGAAGCCTTGGGTTTCAAAGGCCGTAACATCGCAGTTTTCAATCGCAGCTACGTATGTGGCTTTAACTTTCAGCTCTCGCTGAACGTCGAGCAAAGATTTGCCCAAGGTTGCGCGCTCGCCGCGCATCAGATCACCCAAACGCAACTCAAAATCGTCAAACCCTTTAGGTTTGTCGTCTTCGGTCGTTGAAGGTGCTGCCCTCCAGCCAATCATACATTACGCCCCGTGTTGCCCCAAGCCACTGCCCAAGTCGTTTAAATTCGACTCGATGCTTTCGTATTGTAGATAAGGTACCACAACGCAATCAAATATGCACCTGCAGAAACGTTTAGGCCGACTGTTCGGCGCGATTCAGCGCACATTGCTGCCACAGCATGTCCATAGCGCGAACAAGTGTGTCAATTTGTGATGCATCGTGAACAGGTGACGGCGTAAAGCGCAGACGTTCGGTGCCGCGCGGCACGGTTGGAAAGTTGATCGGCTGCACATAAATCCCGAATCGCTCCAGCAACATGTCAGACAGCGCCTTGCAATGCACGGGGTTGCCCACATGCACCGGAACGATATGGCTACCGTGGTCGATCAGTGGCAAACCAATCGATTTAAGGCGATCTTTCAGAATGCGGGCGTGCAATTGCTGGGCATCACGCAAATGCTGCGCGGTTTTCAAATACCGCACCGAGGCCGCAGCACCCGCCGCAACCGCAGGCGGCATCGAAGACGAGAAGATAAAGCCGGGTGCATAAGAGCGCACCGCATCACACATCTTGGCGCTGGCCGCTATATAGCCGCCTGCCACACCGTACGCTTTGGCCAAGGTGCCGTTGATGATATCAAGCCGGTGCATCAACCCGTCTCGCTCGGCGATCCCTGCCCCGCGTGGGCCGTACATGCCAACGGCGTGCACCTCATCAATATAGGTCAGCGCACCAAATTCATCGGCGAGGTCGCAAATTTCCTCAATCGGGCCGAAATCACCGTCCATCGAATAGATTGATTCGAACGCGATCAGCTTAGGTGCAGCCGGGTCATCGGCGGCCATAAGCTCGCGCAGATGGGCCACGTCATTGTGCCGGAAAATCCGCTTGGCACCACCGTTGCGGCGCACACCTTCAATCATCGACGCATGGTTCAACGCATCAGAGTAGATGATCATGCCGGGAAACAGCCTTGGCAGCGTCGACAGGGTGGCATCATTGGCGTTATAGGCCGAGGTGAACACCAAGGCCGCCTCTTTTTGGTGCAAATCGGCCAGTTCTGCCTCTAGCCGGATATGGTAAACCGTGGTGCCCGAAATGTTGCGCGTCCCGCCCGAGCCAGCGCCCGTGGCATCCAGCGCCTCTTTCATCGCGGCCAACACTTCCGGTTGCTGCCCCATGCCCAGATAGTCATTGCCGCACCACACCGTAATGTCTTGCTCGGACCCGTCCTTTTTGCGCCAAACGGCAGCAGGATAGGCCCCCTTGCGGCGTTCAATGTCGATAAAGGTGCGATAGCGCCCCTCTTCGTGCAAACGATTCAGGGCAGTGTCGAGTGCGGCATCATAGTTCATAACTGTCTCCAAGCATCCTGCATCGAATCGGGCCACCAAATGCAGCGGGCCGGGCAGATTCTGGCCAATCTGCGATGGATTCGCCGATGGCGCCTTGATATTCATCAAACTCTATATCTGATAGAGGGCATTTTGACGCCCCCTTTTTTAGTTTTAGCGATTATTCCGCATCAGCCACGACAACAGCGCAATCGCTTGCGCCCTTATTATTGCAGGCTGCAACGGCGGCATCTTGCGCGCCTGCGCCTTGTGCAAGTGCTAAAAAGCCGGTCTGTGGGCTGGCGGCCATCGCCCGTTCGCCACGCTTGCCATAGTCGTTTTGCAACGCGAGGGTGCCTTCCACCGAAAGCTGCAAGGCGCGCGGCTCCCAATTTTTGGGGCGCACAATCGCGGCAACAACGCAGGGCGTGGCGGTTGTGTTGGCCGCATTGCAGCCTGCAAGGGCGGCCGCGGCGGCAGCCTCGGCGCTGTGATGATTAGCGACCAGCATTGTCGCCTCGGATTTCAAAATATCGGCATCTGGAACGATCGCCACAGCAGCATAATATGCGTAATCCTTGACAACCTGTTCCAGCAAAGCAGCACTCTCAGCCGGCAAGCCGTCAACCACCTGCATATCCACTTCGGCGTCATTGGGCGAGAACATCAGACTGGCCGCATCCTTACCCGACATCGGGTCGGCCATTGCAGCACCGGCAAGGCTTGCACAGACCACAGTTACGGTCAAAAGGCGTTGAGTAGGTTTCATTTTCAGTCGCTCCTGCTTGGTCCAGCGCTATGTCTTAGCGGCTGTTTTACCTGCTTTTTGCGGCTCTGGACAGGGGCGGAATGAATGATAGGGTGCCCCCAATGTCACAAATTGGAGAACCCCATGTCGCTTGATGCTGTCCTTGCCAAGATCGACGCCGGCTTGCCGCAAGCCACCGAACGTTTGCTGGACCTGCTGCGCATTCCGTCCATTTCCACCGACCCCGCCTATAAGGCCGATTGTGAACGCGCCGCCGACTGGCTGGTCAAAGATCTGGAATCCTTGGGGTTTGAGGCATCCAAGCGGCCCACGCCCGGCCATCCGATGGTGGTGGCGCATTTTGACGCGCCCGAATCTGCTGGCCCGCATTTGCTGTTTTACGGCCATTATGACGTGCAACCCGTAGACCCGCTGTCCCTGTGGTCGCGTGACCCCTTTGATCCGCAGATCGAAGACACCCCTGCAGGAAAAGTGATCCGTGGCCGTGGCGCATCAGATGACAAAGGCCAGTTGATGACGTTTCTTGAGGCCTGTCGCGCGTGGAAGGCCGAACATGGCACCCTGCCCTGCCGCCTGACCATTTTCCTTGAGGGCGAAGAGGAATCCGGCTCGCCATCGCTGATTCCCTTTATGAAGGAAAACGCCGATGAGCTGCGCGCCGATGTTGCCCTGATTTGTGATACCGGCCTGTTCGAATCGAAAACCCCAGCCATTGTGACCATGCTGCGCGGGTTGTTGGGCGAAGAACTGACCATCCACGCTGCCAGCAAAGACCTACATTCCGGCATGTATGGCGGTGTGGCGATGAACCCTATTCGCGTGCTGACGGGCATTATCGCAGGGCTGCATGATGATACTGGCCGCGTCACCGTGCCGGGGTTTTATGATGGCGTGCCAGAATTGTCCGATGAAATGCGGGCGCAGTGGCAAGGCCTCGCCTTTGATCACGCGCGGTTTCTTGGCGATGTCGGCCTGTCGGTGCCCGCAGGTGAGGCAGACCGCACACCGCTGGAAATGATCTGGTCGCGCCCGACCTGTGAGGTGAACGGCATTTGGGGCGGCTATACCGGCGACGGCTTTAAAACCGTTCTGCCCGCCGAGGCCCATGCCAAAATCAGCTTTCGCCTTGTCGGCACCCAAGACCCCTTTGCCATCCGCGAGGCCTTTCGCGCCTATGTAAAGGGCTCCCTGCCCGCCGATTGCAGCGTCGAATTCAAACGCCACGGCAACAGCCCCGCAGGCCAGATGAGCATCGAACACCCCGCCTTCGAGGCCTCACGCGCGGCCCTGACCGATGAATGGGGCGTTGCGGCGGCCTATGTCGGCTGTGGTGGGTCGATCCCGATTGCGGGCTATTTCAAAACCTATCTGGATATGGACGCAATGCTGATCGGCTTTGGCAAGGATGACGACCAAATCCACTCGCCGAATGAAAAATATGACATGGAGAGCTTTCACAAAGGTATCCGGTCTTGGGCCCGGATGTTGGACCGCCTGACGCGCTGAACGGCCCAAGACAGCAGCCGGGGGTTTCACACCCCCAGACCCCCGTGGGATATTTGTGAACAGATGATAAGGGCGCTGGTCTTGATTAGCCCGCATCAAGCGCAAGAGCGTGGATGCGCGCGATAAGATCGGCCCCCAAGGCTCCGTGAATGGCGCGGTGGCGTGCGACGCGACTCATCGGGCCCAAAGCATCTGCACGAATTTTAACGCTGAAATGCGTCTCACCGCTGCCATCATCACCCGAATGGCCAGCGTGACGGTGGCTATCGTTCTCTACCACCAGCTCAACAGGCGCAAAGGCCGTGGTCAATTTCTGCTTTATCTCGCCGGAAATGCTCATATTTATGTCAACCCCCTTCAATCCCTTGGCCAATAGTCTAAACTCTCGCCTTCGAGTCGGAAAGGCAAGTAACATGGCGACACGTCCACCATTTGAATTCGATATGCGCGTTTCTTCTGATAAGAAGAAGCGCAAGACAGGGCGGCGCGGCATGTCTGGCGCCTTTGAGACCTCTACAAAAATCTGTGAGTTTGGCAGCTGTGATGCACCCGGTATGTACCGCGCGCCCAAAAGCCCGGACCATCTGGACGAGTTTTTGTGGTTCTGTAAGGATCACGTGCGCGAATATAACCTGAAATGGAACTTTTTTCAGGGCAGCACCGAGGAAGAACTGGCCGCCTTTGCCGATAAGGACCGTGTTTGGGTTCGGGGCGAAGACAAGGGATACAACAAACGCTCGGATGAGGGGCATGTTTGGTCACGCTTGGGCGTCAATGACGCAATGGAAATCTTGGGCGAGAAAGCCACGCAAAACCCCGGCAAGATTAACCCGGCAGCCGCGACCCGCAAGCTTCCCTCGACCGAGCGCAAGGCATTGGAAATTTTGGACGCGCGCGACACTTGGACAAAACCAGAAATTCGCAAGCAATACAAAAGCTTGGTGAAAGATCTTCATCCAGATATGAACGGCGGCGACCGCTCGGACGAAGAGCGCCTGCAAGAGGTTGTCTGGGCTTGGGAGCAAATCAAAGAAAGCCGCTTTTTCCGCAGTTAAGCCGTATTGGCACGTGCAACTTGGTGAGTGCAGCGCGGCAGGTTATTTCCGCGTTTGCCTCCATTACTTTGCCAAATGGACTTGACGCCGCGCGCAGGCGTGACTAATCAATGCCGCACTGAGGCGGGTGGGCAGGCAGGCTATGCACCGGATTGCAAATCCGAGTAGACCGGTTCGATTCCGGTACCCGCCTCCAGTATCTTGTGGTTTTTGCTAATTATTTCCTAAAAAACCACAACATCTAGTTTCCCCAACTCTGTACACAACTCGTCCACAGTACGAGCGCAGTTTATACTGCATTTTGTCTCGTTTTGCCGTATAGTTTTCAGGAACAGTCACTTAGCGAAAACAAGCGACGATGAGCTACGGCATAACAACAATAAATGTGCACAAAAAACTGAAGCTGGATAAGCGGCAGGGTAGCGAGAATTGGTACGCGCGGCTGACGTTGGACAACGGCAAGCGCATTGTGAAGAGCACAAAGACTGATAATTTAGACGAAGCCGTGGAGCGGGCGTGGGAGTTGCTTTACGAAACGCAGGCACGCATAAAAAACAAGATTCCCGCCCAAACCCGCAAATTCAAACACGTCGCAGAATATGCCCTTAAACGTATGCAAGACTCGTTAGACAACGGCACAGGCAAGCAATCTTACAGAGATTACATCTCAGCATTACGTCGATGGATGATTCCGTATTTTGGCAGTACAGACATCGCGAAAATAGATTTGGCGGCGCTGACAGCTTTTGATGCATGGCGCACTGAACAAAACAAAAAGCCGTTTTCGCAAAGTGGCATCAACAATCATAACGCTGCGCTAAACAGGGTCTTGGATGAGGCGGAGCTGCATGGGTGGCTTGTAAAATCACTGCGCCCTACCCTGCTCAACAAAGGCACCAAAAGCGAAAGCCGAGGTAGTTTTACGGAAGCGGAATACAAAAAGATTTATACGGCATTGCGCAGTTGGCATAAGAGCCCAAAAAACGAAAAAGCTGCCGCAACCCGTGAAGTGCTCCGCAACTATGTGTTGGTTTTGGGAAATACTGGGATACGGCATGGAACAGAAGCGCTTCGGCTAAAATAGCGCAATATCGAATGGCAAGAAAGCGGCGGCGAACGTTACTTGGTATTAAACGTTGACGGGAAGACACGGAAGCGCAGCGCAGTGGCGCGAGACACCGTTGAGGACTACCTGAACAGACAAAGCAAGCTGAACCTCGCACTTAGCCATCAGACCTTCGACGAGCTTGTTGCAGCACGCAGCAACGAACATGTGTTCACAACCCGCTTAGGAACTGTTGCCAGCATTCACAACTTAAACAGCGCGTTTAATGCGCTGCTGGCTGAACTGGGTTTGAAGAACGGTGCGGATGGGAAAACACGGACACTATACAGCTTGCGGCATTACTACGCGACACGTGATTTGAAGCGCGGCGTATCGCTGTTCGGGCAACATTGCGCCTTCATGGGGCAAGCCTGACAGTCCGCCTTTGTCGCGCGATACTTGCGTGGCTTCATCTCGGTCGAGATGCGGTCCAGATCGGAATAATTCCGCCGGGTGTGCCGCAGATCCTTCCCCTCCGGACAAATAAATCGGTCATTCTCGTCATCCCAGGTAAAGTCAGAACGCGACAAGGTCCCGTCGGTGCGTTCGCCTTTATCCCCTTTCGGGCCATTGCCGCGCAATGCCCTGCCCGCTGCCCGGCAATCGCTGCTTGCTGCGATGAGAGGGGGGGCAGTGGATGACCGGGATAAAGGGCAGGATCAGCCGTTTCAAGACGAGCTCGACCAGGCTTTCCTCGGACCC
>NZ_JBGQOQ010000035.1:0-33637 GCF_052119765.1 Pseudorhodobacter sp. W20_MBD10_FR17
CCTTGGCTGCGTGAATGTCAGCTGTCGCCATCGACGCACGGCAGGCTCGCACTTGCAGCGAATGCACACTTTCCGCCCATGCTGTTGAAAAAGTCTTTGTTGCACTGCGGCAAGTCCTTTGATTCACTCAGTAATGAGGGGATAGGAGGATTTTTTGATGATGGGGACTCAATCGGCACCTGCGCAGTTGTTTTATGACTTCGATTTGGATCGGCACGTTCCCCAAAACCACATGCTGCGTGAGATTGACCGGTTTCTTGATGTGGACGGCATGCGTGACTTGCTTCGCCCCTTCTACAGCCATCTTGGTCGTCCCTCGATTGACCCCGAATTGATCGTCCGGATGTTGGTGGTTGGATATGTGATGGGCATTCGTTCGGAGCGACGGCTCTGTGATGAGGTTCATTTGAACCTTGCCTATCGTTGGTTCTGTCGTCTTGGACTGGATGGTGGAGTGCCCGACCATTCTACCTTCTCCAAGTATCGCCACGGTAAATTCCGCGAAAGTGATCTGTTGCGGCAGGTTTTTGAGGCAACTGTCGAAAGGTGCCTGAAAGAGGATCTGGTGTCGGGCGAAGGTTTTGCTGTTGATGCGAGCCTGATCCCTGCTGATGCCAATAAAGGGCGCTCGCTCGCAGTCGCTGACTGGAGCCCGGAGGTTGCCCGCCGCGTTGGAAACCGGGCGGCACGTGAGTATCTTGAAACCTTGGATGATGCCGCTTTCGGCGCGGCATCCCCAGTCCATCCAAAGTTCATCGCCAAGTCTGACCCCGCGGCACAGTGGCAGCGCGCAGAAGAGGGCCGTCCCTATTTTGCTTATGCAACGAATTACCTTATCGACACCAAAAGCTCTGTGATTATGGATGTGGAGGCCACGAGGGCCATTCGTCAGGCCGAAGTGGGTGCTTCCCGCACCATGTTGGATCGAACCGAAGCGCGTTTTGGCATCAAGCCCGAGTGGCTTGCAGCAGACACCGCTTATGGCAACGCCGAGAACCTTGGGTGGCTCGTCAAACAGCGCAGCATCATCCCCTTCATTCCGGTAATCGATAAATCCGAGCGCACCGACGGCACCTGGTCACGATCCGACTTTGAATGGGATGCTGAGAACGACCAATACATTTGCCCCGAGGGCCATGCCCTAAAACAGTTCCGGCGCAATTATTCCGATCCCAATCGCGGCAAGGACATCACCGGCACTCAGAAATATCGCGCCCTGAAAGCCACCTGCCAGGTCTGCCCTTCCAAGGGTCGGTGTTGCCCAAACGCGGATGCGCGTGCCGTCACGCGTGAACCCCATGAGGATGCGCGCGACGTTGCTCGCGCAAGCAGAAAGACGAAGGCCTATAAAGTATCGCGCGACAAACGGAAGAAGGTGGAAATGCTCTTCGCGCATCTCAAGAGGATCCTGAATCTGACACGGCTCAGACTTCGCGGACCGAATGGGGCAAAGGATGAATTCCTCCTAGCCGCCATCGCCCAGAACCTGAGAAAGCTTGCAAAGCTAAGGCCCCAAAGTGCCTTGCAGGAGGCAATCTCATGACCTGAGTGGTCAAAATAGCCGGTCTCCGGCAAAGGAGCGGGCAAAGGCCTGAACCAAAACCACGCACCACAGTCCGCGCGGCGATAGATCCTAGAAATCCGACGACTTTTTCAACAGAATCCGCCCATTCTGTTGAAAAACTCCTCCAAGCGAGAATAGCCTCGGAAACTTGGCACATCGTTCTTGCCGCAGGCCAATTGGCAAACTCTGTTTGCAAAAGGGTGCTTTCACGGAAAGACGTTCTGGTGATCCGGCCTCTCCGGGCGACGAGGTGAGTTTTTCAACAGAATCCGCCCATTGCGTCGTTTAGAGTGAAAGGTGTGCCGGTTTTCCGTTGACGGGTTGAGGCTCGGGAGAGTGGCTCCCGGCGCCTGTCGTGGGAGATAGCCGATGGGCGTTGTGGAAGTTCTGGATCCGGTCGCACCGGCGCGGGCTGGTGGCTGGAAGGTGGATGTGAGCCGGGGTGAACGGAACGGGCGGGTGTCGTCCGAATGGTTCAATCGGCCAGACGACGAGCGGTATCTGTCGCTTGATGATCTCTGGGCCTCAGTAAAGGGCCGGTCTGAGCGCAGTCGGTCCCGTGTCGTCACAACGGCCGATATTCGTGTGGAGGCCGCGCGCGATAGCGCCGAGCGGCTGCACTTGGTTCTGCCGAAAGCGCATGAACCGGTGGCGCCCACACATTGGGCCTTCGGCCAGCTTGCCAGCATCGTCGGAGCACCCGCCTCCTACCTTCGGCAGCTGCCCGCGCCGCTGGCAGGGATCAACCTGCAATATGGCCTGACCAACCACCGCGCCGAGCAGGTGAAGACTTTTGAGACCGAGGATGGCCGCACGGAACTGCGCGCGGTCACCGGCCCGGACTATGGCCGCATCCACGACCACGAGCTGGTCGAGGCGGTGCAGCGCATCGCGGGCAATGGCACTGGCGACACGCGGTGGAAGGTCCCGGGGGTGCTCGACTGGTCGACCGGAGTATACAACCCCGACGTCGAAATCAGCCGCGATACGACAACACTCTACGCATCGGACCGCGACGTCTTCCTGTTCCTGGTCGACGATCACAATCCGATCGAGGCGGGTCGCCTGCCCGATGGTTCCCCCGATCTCTACTTCCGGGGTTTCTATTGCTGGAACTCCGAGGTGGGCGCCAAGACCCTCGGCATGGCGAGCTTCTACCTGCGGGCCGTATGCCAGAACCGCAACCTGTGGGGCGTCGAGGATTTCCAGGAGATCACAATCCGGCATTCGAAATATGCCGCCTCGCGCTTTGCCCAAGAGGCGGCACCAGCACTGACACGGTTTGCCAATTCCTCGCCGCAGGGATTTGTGAACGGCATCAAGGCGGCGCGGCAGCAGATCGTGGCGCGGACGGATGAGGACAGGGACGACTTCCTGCGCAAGCGCGCCTTCTCGAAAGCTGAGTCCGGCAAAATCATCGAGAAGGTGCTGATGGAAGAAGGTCGCCCACCGGAGTCGATCTTTGACTTTGTGCAGGGCATCACGCGGCTTGCGCGCGACAAGACCCAGCAAGATGCCCGTCTCGACATGGAAGGGCGTGCGAAAAAGCTTCTCGACTGGGTTGGCTGACATATGGTGGGGCGCCTCGCTGGCGCCCCACTGAAATCGACGTGAAGAGCCCAAACCGTCATTGCCGAAATGCGCGGCTCGATACCTGAATTGAGTTCTTGGACGGGTCTTTGGAATTAGCAAATTCATACCCACCGGCCTTGTGGATTTTGCCAAAATCGAGTCCGTTAGCTTTGGCAACTTCGCAAAAGGCCATTACGTCCTCAACGTCGAACACGAGCTTTACCAAAACCTGGCCTTCTTTCTGATTTGCCGCTGACGGGTGCAAAAGCAGTGCCATACCCGAGTCTTGCGCCCTTAGCTCGACCACACGGTCGTGGTCAGCCCGTAACACCGAGAAGCCGAAGTGCTTGGCGTAAAAGTCCGCCATCTGATCGATCCTGCTCGTGTAGACTACCAATCGCCCGAGTGATGCTGCCATTTCTGCGCCTTCGAGAAGCTCCGATTGAGGATACCTTAGCACGACAATTTAGAGATGGCAGCTTTGTCCCGTATTGCTGACGCAGGTTTCAATTTTCTGCCGCCCCTTCGAGGTAGAGGGCGGCGGTTTGGTCTTTGACGCTTGAGGCGGGGAGAGAGGCTTCCCGCACCGTCGGAGATACTTCCCATGTTCGACCTTCCCTTTCCGGCCCTGTCGGCCCCATTTCCGGCTGGCTTCGTGCCAGACATCGCGCACAGCACTTCTGACCCCGCGCTGCCCTTTTCCCTGACGCTGCCTGATCGCAACCCTGCGGCTGCGATGTCGGGAGAGGCGCGTCCTCGGATCATCGGCCATTTTACGACGCTGGCCGAAGCCATGCGGGGCGCGATCAAAATGGCGGAAGAACTCGAGCCTGAGGACGCGCCGCGCATGCTGTCGATCCTTGATCGCGACGAGCGTCTTGTCCTTGCCGGTGCCGCAGCGAATGGCGCTGTCGCTTGGTGCGCCCCTATCATGACCGCCGCCGAGGCCCGGGTCGTGGTTATGGAAGCAAGCCAGCTTCGGGCGCAGGCAAGCCGCGCGGCGGACTGGCTGGAAAGCGATCTCGCAACCCGCCTGCGGCAGCGTGCCGATCTCTTGGAAGCCCGTCTCGTCGATCCACTCTGGCGCGCCTTTGCTGCACGCGCCCTGCAGATCGCTGCATGACCCCAAAGAGGCAGAGGAGGGCAGGGGGCTTTTGTGAGCTTCGCCGGGGGTAGAGTGTGCCCGGCGGGCTCCGACCCTTCCCCCTTCTTCGGAGACCCCCATGACCCAGGTTGAACCCACCCTTCCGGCGCCGATGCCGCCG
The DNA here is from genome assembly GCF_052119765.1 of Pseudorhodobacter sp. W20_MBD10_FR17. NCBI lineage: Bacteria > Pseudomonadati > Pseudomonadota > Alphaproteobacteria > Rhodobacterales > Paracoccaceae > Pseudorhodobacter > Pseudorhodobacter sp. W20_MBD10_FR17. The sequence goes on from NZ_JBGQOQ010000035.1 coordinate 4,402, forward strand.
TCCACGATCGACTTCGCCGCAGTGTTCGCGGTGCAGGCCGAGCAAGCCGCCCGCGAGGCCGAACTGCGTCCGGCCAACAGAGATCGCCTGTTCGATGCCCTGACCGCCGCTGGCATTTCTCATGTCACGGTCACCTTCGATGGCGAGGGCGACAGCGGCCAGATTGAAAGCATCGCGGCATGGGCGGGGGAGACAGCTGTCGCTTTCCCTGCCGTGGAAATTCCCTATGCCGCGATCACCTGGGACAGCCCCGAGGTCGAGATGCGGCGGCTTTCGCTCGAAGATGTTGTCGAACAGCTCGCTTATGATTTCCTCAGCGACACCCATGGCGGTTGGGAAAACAACGACGGCGCTTATGGCGAGTTCTGCTTCGACGCCAGCGCCCGCTGCATCCACCTCGAGTTCAACGAACGATTTACGTCGTCCGAGCTCTTCACCCATGATTTCTGAGGGGGCGGCGATGGCACATCCGTATCACCACGCGCTCTCCTCGGTGAAAAAATGGGGCGGCACGGTCGACGACTTCATGGCAGTGCATTCGTGGTTTGACGCCAGCAAAATGCTGCACGCGGACTTTCGGCATCGGGCGCTGCGCCACCATGCCTTATCCTGACTCTATGGAAGCGTCTTATTCCTGTGCATGGTGCGGGTTATGCGGAACCTTAGGATTGAGAGATGAGCCAGCCCCGGCCCGCTCTCCATCAAAAGGGCCGTAGGGACGGGGCTGGCGGCGCTTCGGTTTTAGCGCGACTGGAGTCGCGGGCGTCGTTTGCTGGACGCGAACGCCTTTGGAGGATGGATGACGCAGCTTTATTTCACCGACGGACCGGCGCTGCGCGCGCCCGTTTCGGTCGAAGGCGTTCCGGCCGAACTTTCCGTGTCCCTGACGGAGGCCGCTGGCAAGATCGACCTGATGGATGGCATGCCCTTCTTACTGGATCGGGACGGAAGCTACTTGCATGACGTGAACCGGTTCTTTCGCGCCTGTCCGACCATGGGGGTGCGTTCGCGGCACAGTTTGCGCGCCTACGCCCATGACATCTTCGTCTGGATGCGGTTTCTGGAAGAACGGCGTGGTGGAAAGCAGCTTTGGCGTGCCGATTACAACGATGTCATCGCGTTTCACCATGCACGGCGTTTGTCGGATGCACCGTTCCGGATTTCGGCATCCAGTTGGAACAGGACGATCGCGGCGCTCGACAAACTGTATCGGTGGGCGCTTGAAGAGGGACTGATCGCATCCTCGCCGTTTCGATATGACCTGTCCTTTCGTCATGGTCATGGGCGAGGAACCCCGAAGGTGGTTGAGGGGAACAGGGCGCGGGAACGTGCCGCGCGCCCGCATGACATGCAATTCGTCGATCTCGGGCGCTACCTCGTATTCCGGGATATCGGCCTGAGGGGTAAATTGCCGGACGGGTCCGAGGACCCAGCCTGGCGCGGCCGCAATGGCGAGCGGAATGCCGTTTTCGCGGAACTGCTCGTCACGACAGGGATGCGCCTCGGCGAGGCCGGTAGCCTGATCATCGACGAACTGCCCCGGCTGATCTCCGACAGCCCGCGGATACTTCCTTTCGATCTGCCGGCCGTGATCACCAAGGGCGAACGCCCGCGACGCATCCGGTTGCCGCGCCGGGTGCTCAAGCAGATCCGGGATTACGTCGATATCGAGCGCCGGATTGCCGCCGCCAAGGCGCCGCCTCGTCCGGCCGTCCCCTTTGTATTGTCACCCGATGGCCGCAACGCCTTTGATGACAGTGGTTGGCGCATCGCGCTGACCAGGCTCCGTCCGCAAGACCGCCAACGGCTGCTGCGATCACCTGATGGGATGCCTGAACACGCATCGCTCTGGCTCACGGAACGCGGCCAGCCCGTGTCGTCGGGTACTTGGGAGGTAGCGTTTCGTAGGGCAAGCCAGCGGTGCCAGGCTTTCGGCCTCGATATCACCGTCACACCGCACATGTTGCGGCACACCTTTGCGGTCAACATGTTGTCGATGCTGATCCGCGAACAGGTGGGCAGGATCTTCAACCCGATCGATGCGCACGGTGCTGCCTATCGGCAGATGCTTGGCGATCCGCTCCGCCATCTCCAGCACCTCCTCGGCCACGCGAACATCACCAGCACCTACATCTATCTCGACTGCCTTGCCGAGGCGCAGGAACTCGTCGATGCGGCGGCGGATCGCTGGACCGACGAACTCATGGTGGACGATCAATGACCGGCAGAGCCCGCGTCTCACAGCCCCGCCCAGGGCGACGCGCGAGCTTTCCTGACAATCTTCCGGATCCCGGCCCCGCCGCTGCCATTGCCATCGCCGCCCGCCGTTTCGAGATTACCCTGGCCGGACGGACTGCGACGATGGACCTGACGCGTTTGCCGGGTCGCAATTCGCTTGCGCGGGCCTTCACGCAGGCACTCTGGCAGGCATGTCAGGTCGGTGGCCCCGCCGGCACCGTCCGCACCGCCATGTCATTGGCCGAAGCCATCCATCGGTTCTGGCGCTATCTCGATGCGACAGACTCATCCGTACAGGCGCTTGCCGAGATTGATGTTGATACCATCGAAGGCTTCGACGCCTGGATGGATGAGCGCGGACAGCATCCCAACCATCGCCGCCACCAGATGGGAGATGTGGTGATGCTGCTGCGGTTGGCGGATGCGGGCGAACCAGACCGCCTTTCCGAAGAGGCTTCCCGGCGATTGTTCTATGTCAGCACGCGCCCGGGTGTTCCACCGCGCCCGCGCGATGCCTACTGCGACAGTGTCCGGGTGGCCTTGAAGGCGGCCGCACGTGCCGACGTCGCAGCGATCGTGCAGCGATTCCGTCCGGCGCTTGCGCAAGAGTGCGAGACACGCATCGACCGGTTGGAGATGGACGCCTTCGCCGCGATCGACCGTGTCGGTTTCATTACCGTCAAGAGCTTCCTTTTCCGCCAACTCTACGGGGCGCGGAACTTTGCGGGGATTTCCAATGAGGGGCTGAGCGACAGGATGCATGGCACGCGGCATCTGCTTCTTGGCGATCTGATTGCCCTTTTTGTTTTGCTGTCGCTGGAGACCGGTCTCGAGATCGAAGCGATCAAGACCCTGCGTGCCGACTGCCTCAAGAACCCGTCCAGCGGATATGTCGAGATCGAGTATTGCAAGCGCCGCGCCCGTCATGCCGAGTGGAAGCGGCTGCGGGTTCGGGACGGAGGGTCAAGCACCCCGGGCGGCCTCCTGCGCCTCGCAATTCAGTGGACCGCGACGGCGCGCGGTCATCTCGAGAGTGAACAGCTTTTCACGTATTACTGCCGCGGCCGCCTGACCGATGTCGTACGGCCCATGCAGTCGGCCAGACAGGTCTGGGTCAAACGCCACGGGTTGCAGGATGATGATGGGAAGCCGTTGAAGCTCTGCCTCTCGCGTTTGCGCAAGACCCACAAGGCTGCGTGGTATCGCAATACTGGCGGTCAGCTGCGCCGGTTTGCCGTTGGACATACCGTCGAGGTTGCCGCGAACCACTATGGGGATATTCCCGCCTTGCGGCCGATCCACGAAGCTACCATCGCCGAGGCGCTGATGGACGCTGTCGAAGATGCGTTGCAGCCTACCGTGTTGACCCCGGAGGCCGAGGCCAATGTCTTGGCAGCTCCGTCTTCGGCTCAACCCGGTTTTCCGGAGGGCTTGGCGACCGATGTTCCGGCATTGCTGGCAGGCGAACAGGATGTATGGCTGGCAAGCTGTTCCGGCTTCTACAACAGCCCGTTCGCCACCTCGGGAGAGGCCTGCCCGGTGCCGTTCTGGGGCTGCCTTGAATGCCGCAACGGCGTCATCACCACCCGCAAGCTTCCCGCGCTGATGACGTTTCTGGATTTCGTGGTGGACCAGCGCAAGGTTTTGTCCGAAGCAGATTGGCTGGCGAAGTTTGGGCGGGCCCACCACAGGATCGTCGCGCAGATATTGCCGCAATTCTCTGAGCCCGATCTCGCCGCCGCGCGTGCCCTCTCAGCCAGTCAATCGGCACAGATCTACCTTCCCCCGGAGGCGGGTCTCGCATGAGAGCAAATCCAGACTTCACGACCGCAAGGCCATCGCTGCCATCGGTAATCCATCCCGACGACACCGACATCCTCGCAGGCAGACCGCTCAGACCGGGATCGGAGCGGTCGATGCTGTCCCGCTTCGGCGACGATGTCTGGGATCTCAGTCCGGCGATGTTTCGCGCCAACGCGCGTCCGGCCGCGTTTCGTGTGGATTTCGGGGCCATTGCAGACCCCGCGCTTCGACGGCTCGCCAAGGAGTATATGCTTGCCCGCCTTCAGGCGCCGCTGCGCAGCTACCGGGGCCCTTGCGGCCCTTCGACCGCCAAGGGCACATTGCTGTTCCTGCGCCATTTCGGAGAGTTCCTGCACGATCGTATCGGTTCCGTCGAACTGGGGCGCGTCGACCAGCAAGTGCTGGACGCGTATCTGGCGCATCTGGGGGCAGACGGCGCACGTTCATCGCAACAGATCCGCCTCTATGTCGATGTCCCCATCGACCTCCATCATTTCGGGCCATGGGTGACCGGGGGCGGCATTCCCTTCCTGCCCTGGGGTGGGCGCACGGCAAGCAATGTCAGCGGTCGGAGCCGGACGAGCTCGGAGAACACCACGCCGCGCATCCCCGAACCGGTCATCGGCGCACTGCTCCACTGGTCGATGCGATATGTCGATGTCTTCGCCCCGGATATCCTCGCGGCGCGCGAAGAGCTGGATCGCCTTGAAGCCCGTGCTGCCCGGATCATTGCCGAGAATGCGCGCCAGACCCGCCACGAACGGTTTCGCTACCGTCTTCGTACCTGGCTCGAGGCCCGCCGGGCGGAAGGGCGGGGCGTGCCACTCTGGGAGCGCCGTCCAAACACCACCCGCGGTGTCCCTGATGTTAAGGAAGGCAATGCGTATAATTTCAGACTGATGTGCCTTCAGATCGGCTGTCCTCAAACGGGGAATCTCAGTAGTTCCACCGCGACCGTGAGGATGCTGGACCAGATGGCGGAAGAGATGGGAACCGAGGTCGGGGGCATGGATACCCCGGTCAGCCGCGATCCCGATACCGGCCTGCCCTGGCGGGAGCGTTTCGACACGGACAGCTTACTGCATGAAGAGCAGATGCTGCAGGCGGCCTGTTACATCGTTTGTGCCTACCTGACGGGAATGCGCGACAGCGAACTACAGGATATGGAACCGGGCTGCGTTTCGGTTGAACGCAGTGCCGACAACCTGATCGAGCGCTATCGCGTGCGCAGCACCGTCTACAAGCATCGCGAGGCGGCGGGCGTTTCCGCCGACTGGATCACCATCGCTCCGGTCGCCCGTGCCGTCGAGGCCATGGAAGCTCTGTCGCGCCGAGCGCGCGGCGACCGTGATCTTCGATCCCTCTGGGTCTCGCTGAAGCCATGGGACTGGACCGCAGACTACTTGGCCGCCCAGGCGTCGCCGATCATCAAGATGTTCCGCGACGGTTTGGATGCGAAGGTCGCAAACCCGCCCGCAATTCCACAGGTCGATGGGCGCCCTTGGCATTTTTCCACCCGGCAGTTCCGGCGCACCATCGCATGGTACATCGCGAACCGCCCCTTCGGCGTTATTGCCGGAAAGATCCAGTACAAGCATGCCTCCGTGGCGATGTTCGAGGGCTATGCCGGCGCGCCGCACGGAGATTTTCGCCGGACGGTCGAGCAGGAACGGGCGCTTGGCCAATTGGACGATGTGGTCGCCTATTATGAGGCCTACCAGCAGGGTGACGAGCCCGGCGGACCGGCATCGTCCCGTCTCAAGCAGGAGTTCGACCACGTCCGGGACACCCTCGGTGAACTGCCTGGGCGTATCCTTGACCAGAAACGCCTGCGAAAGATGCTGGCGCATCTTGGAAAGACACTGCATGTCGGGTTTCTGAACGATTGCTTCTTCGATCCCGCCAGCGCCCTCTGCCTGCGGCCCGACGACAAGCCGGTGGCCCCGGTGATTTCGCGCTGCAGCCCGGACCGGTGCCCCAATTCCTGTCTGACCAAACGTCATGTTGCGCCCTGGCAGGCTTCGATCGAAGAGGGTGAGCGCCTTCTGCAGGGCAACACCCTGTCAGCGGTTCAGAAGGTCGCAATCAAACAGGACAATGATCGAAAGCGTCGACTGATCGGTCATCTGGAGGACCCAAAGGCATGACCCCGCCTATCAGTCAGAAGACCGAAGGTGCCTTGCGCTCCGCCATGAAGCGACTGCTCGAAGGAACTTCCGTCCATACCGACGGTCGCCTCACCATCGCCAATCTCGCGCGCGAGGCTGGTGTCAGCCGCGCAACGGCCAACCGTGCCACTGTCGTTCTCGGCGAATTCCGTGCGGCGGAGGCGCGGTTCCGGTCGGGATCGGTCGCGGGACTGAAGGCCCGTATCCGCAAACTCGAAGCCGAACTGCGGGCTGCACGCGGCGGCGAGCTGGCAGAGCTGCGCGTGACCGTCAAAGCCCTGGCGCAACACATCCAGATCCTCGCGCTCGAGGGTGAAGAACAACGCCGCGTGATCGCGGTTCTTGAAGAGCAGATCGCGCGGGCTGACCCGAAAGTCCTGCCGTTCAGGCCGCCGTCCCAGGACGGCACCTGAGGTCACGATCAGGAAGAGAAAGAGGTGAGCTGGGTGGGGGTGAAACAGGGATAAGAAGAGAGGGAGCCACCCAATGAAATGTCTCACCGAGGACGCACAGGAAAACCCCAACGACGGCAGGAGGTTTTCGAAAAGAGACAGTTTGACTGTCCAGATAACATACACAAGGGATATGGCAATCCGAGGCAATCTTCGGACAGACAATTACCTTGTCTACCGGCCGCACTATCCCGACCCGCTGGGTCGGTGAGCAGCACGTCCGCGAAGATCTCGGCTTCATCCCGAGCTTTGCCGATTGGGTGAAGGCAATTCGGCCCGAGCCGTGGATGGGTCGGACCGAGAAGATCGAGGCGCAGGTCGATCCGCACATGGCCCCACCAGTTGTGGAGGTCGCCTGACATGTCCGATGCTTCCTATCTGCGCCTGAACTTGCCACCGACAGCGACAGATTGCGCCGTCGTCCGTACGGCAATCGGGGCGCTTCACCCCGATACGCTGGCGGTTCGCAGCTTTCGGGAGGCGCGCAAGCGCTTCTACCGAGACATGCTACGCCAGCACGCGGTTCGCCGAGATGCAGACCGTCGGGAACAGCCCGACACATCAATCGACTGACGGCTCGGAGCGCATTCCGCCCACACTTCACCCGCAATTCTCGCCCAGCCCCTACGGCTGGGCGCATTCACATCTGGAGATCCATATGGCTGACTATTTCACCCACTTTTCATGCCTGCTTGATGTCGGCACACCCAGCAATGCGGCCCTCGCCGTCGCATTGTTCCAACAGCTCCGCTTGGAGGATCAGGAGGCTGATGAGCCTCAGGTGTCTGGCTTCGAACTGTCCATCCAAGACGGGCCCGACAGCAGCATTCTTTGGCTCCGCGATGACGAGCATGCCGATATCGAACAGGTCATTGGTTTTGTGCTGCGCCTTGCCGCCGAGATCGACCTGACCGGAATATGGGGTTTCGACTACGCCCTGACTTGTTCGCGTCCGAGGTTGGAGGCCTTCGGCGGCGGTGCCCATGTCATCGACCTCGGCGCGCGCAAGAGCATCGGCTGGATCAGCACCCATGAATGGCTGACCGCCGCCCTGAATGGCGAAGACATCGATGCGGTGGAGGCGCTGGCCCAATGAGCATCACCGCCCCGAAAAGCGTCCAAGCGCCCCTTCCCATCCCGGAATTCGGCCAGAGCGCCGATGGCCTGACTGTTGCGCGCACCGGTGATGCCGCCTATGCCATGATCCCCAAGCGGGATGGCGGGTATTTCTTCGGTAGCGGCTGGCGGCTGTCAAAACCCTTTGCCGAATGGAAGCGCTCCGACTTCTACGGCCATGGCGGCGACATCGCCGACGAGGCTGCGTTTCGCGCCTTCGTCGGGGAGCAGGCCGAGCATCAGGCTGAGGAAGCCGCGCTCGGTCGGCAGGAATTCCGCGCCCATGCCAACACGCCCTGGGGATCGTCGCAGGGCGCTGTTCGCTATGGCGACGGCGTGGTGTTCCATTCGACCTCCGGGCATGGCGGGTTCCACCTGTCGGCGGAGCGCAATGCCAAGGTGCATCCCCTGCTGCGGGACGCGGCTGGCTGGTACGAGGAAGATGCTGCCTGGGCCTCCGTTGCCGCAGCTTTGCCCGATCTCTTCACAGATCTCGAGCGGCGACAGGCCGATGAAACCCTGCGCCACAGCTGGCCGGATGCTTGGGAGGCGGTCCACGGACGGGTATTGCAACCGGGCGAGTCCCGCGCCCGTGACGCTGAGGCGTTTGCCCGTCACCACGCCGACGATTGGGTTGTGATCTCGGCGATCTATTCGGACCACCATCCCGGTTTCACCGAGGTCGCCGCCACGCGGGGCGGGCGGCGCGACCTACGGGCCGAGGAACGCCGCTTCCTTGTCCCGTCCAAGGACTACAAGGTGGGTCCCTTCGGCTTCGTCATCGATGAAACCCGCCAAGCCTCCTATGACGGCCCCTCGAGTTTCATCGGCTGGCGAGGCAGGGCAGGGGGGTAGCCTCTGCTTCGCCGGTGCCGAAAGCCAACCTCCGCAGCTCCGGGCGGCGGCATCTTGAGAGGCCGAGGGAGGTGGCGTTCGGGGGACGTGCAGGCGGGTCGAGAGAGCTGTCGATGTGTGTCCTTCACCTTAAAACCGGAGGAAATCCGATGACGCTAACTACCAACGCCGCCACGCCCGCCACCCTCGTCCCTGAAGCCCGCCGCATGGAGTTCCTTCCCGGTCTCTTCGGCCGCAAATTGATGCTGGTGGGCGAGCGCGCCGTCTTCCAATTCATGTCATGGCTCGCGCCGCAGGACTACACCGGGGGCATGTGGAATTTCCATGAATTGGCGGGGCGGCCCCTGTTCCTCTCACCCGCGACTGAAAAACGCTTCCGCATCACTTGCGAGACGAACGGCTACCAAGGCGAGGTCTCGGCGGAAGCAGCGGGCCTGATCGCAACCCTTTTCGCCCTCTCGCACCTGTCGTTCCAGCACGACTCTGACCAACTCGCAGACGCCTACTTGCGCCTTTACGCCTTCGCCGGAGACCATCCGGAGGCCGGCGAGATTTTCAAAGCCATCGACTGAGGGGATTCGTGCCCACACTTTGCAGGGAGGGGCATGGCTCAGCCCAAGAGCTTCAGCAAGGCGTTACGCTGCGCCGCATGTTTCTCGGGGTTGTCGCGCTTCAGCTTGTTCAGGTTGAGGAGTTTCCACTTCACGGCCGGCAGATCAGCGGCCTGGGAGCGGTCGATCGCCGCAAAGTCAGGCCCCCCGTCTTGAAGTGTCAGAAGGAACTGCTTCGCCTTGTCATCGAGCCTCGATTGCAAATCGGAGACCAGTCTCTTGCGTGTCGCCAGAAGTGTGTCGAGAGGAACGGGCGTTCTGGTCATGCCTTCGAATTCCCGCGCATAGGGTTGCGCGAGGTCAATCTGGTTGGGATTGAGCAGCTCATGTGCCGGGCGCGGCGAACTGGCAACATAGATCAGGAAGGTGTGGAACAGGTCCTGTGTCAGGCCCTCGTTTTCGTAAAGGAGCGTGACGTCGTAGAGATCCCGGGGATGCTGCCTGTCCAAGGCGGCGTGCAGCTTGCCAGCAAACAGGTCCTCGAACGAGACGAGCTGCATTTCGGCATAGCCATAGGCATCTTCCACGACGGCCGAGACGGTCCGGATCTCCGGGCCGTGGACCACGCCCCGGGTTACGGGCGAGGTTTCGATCTTGATCTCGGCGTTGTTCAGGCGCGCCAAGAGTCGAGTGGCACCGCCGCCGCCCCCTTGGATGCGCTGAGATTTCGCGCCGCGAATACCGGCCTCGATGGAGGCCGCGATGCGATCCATCGCTGCGTTGATCTCGTCCAGGCTCTCGGCGCGCTCCTTGATGGGGAGGTAAGTCAGGTCGATGTCGACCGACAACCGGGGCAGGTCGCGGTAAAACAGGTTGATGGCCGTCCCGCCCTTGAGTGCAAAGACGCTCTCGCCCGCGACATGGGGAAGAACGCGCACGAGGAGCGCAACTTGGGCTTCATAGGTCTCACGCGCCACTTTCGGCCTCCGGTTTCACGAAGTTTTGCGGCACCATGATCCGGTAGCGCGGGTGGATCTTGCCGCCCTGAATCAAAGCTCGGTCGCCGCTGCCGAGGTCGAATGCCTGCGGGTCGATCCGCTTGCGCCAAGGATGATCGTGGCGGTCGGCGAAGACGAAGAACAGGCGCTTGACCTTGATCTTCCGGCACGCCTGCAAGAGTTCGGAAAGCAGCCTCGGGCGCAGGGTCGTCAGGCTCTCGAAGACCATGTCGAGTGTGTGGAAACTTTCTTGGTCGGGCAGTTCGTCCATGGCTTCCAGGATCGCGCGCTCTGGCGCCGACATCGTGAGGCCCCAGTCCCATGGCTGGCCAGTCGTCTTGCCCTCGGTCACGCCTAGCTTTGGATCGGTAAACAAGGATCGAGGGCGGATTCTGATCGGGGCATTCGTCGGCAGTTTGACCAGCCAGTTAGGGATATTCTCCCCATAGACCCAGACAGGAGCGCTTTCGCCGAGGCGCAGGTAATGGGCATGTCCCTGTTCGCCGAGCGCCGTGGAGCCGCCGACATGAAGATCATGACCCATGATGTGCTGCGTTGAAAGGATGCAGGTTTTCCAGTCGATGCCGTTCGACGTCGGTGTGGCTGGGGTGTTGGGGAGTGGCCGGCGGAAGACGCCTCGCTTGATACGCTCCAGCCAGCCGCGCTTCACATAGTCGCGAAAACTCTCATATGCGATACCTTGCGAGACGAGCCATGCGGCATCGACCAGATACCCTGCGGGCACGGCATCGAGCAGCTTCTTTAGATTTTGTGACCGTGCGGCATCCATGACACTTAAAATGACATATTTCTAAAGAAAGGACCACTGATTTCTTTGATGAGTGAGAGTTTTCAGCGTCAAGGGCACTCCAAATCTACGATTTCCAAAGAAGATGGTGGGCAGCTTCGAGCACAGGGAGATTCATGAAAGGGGGGTTTCAAGATGACTGATGGGCTGCAGTGGTTGCCGACGGTAGGTTCGGGCACCTCCCGGCGAGCCGCCGGGACCGGGCCTTGGTCCTGCGGACGGGAGCCTGCCTTTGCAGTCTCCCCCCATGCGGGCAACAGTCCTTGGCGCGAGAAGGGAGGCGAAGGCAGATCTTTTGGGCAAGACGGGCGATGATTCGCAGCGACCCAACCAGCGTTCACACGAACGACCTTACAGTTTGGCACCCATCCATTCGACCACGCCAAGGACTTTGAGACACGCTGAGGGAAACGCAGAAAGACTGCCATCGGCACCTCACCGGTTCCCATCGATCCATTTCGACATCAGCCCCTTGTCACGGAAACATTCATCCGGCACGGCGCGGCGCTTAATCCTTGCGAGTTTCTCCGCGAACGCCACCTGCTTTGAACTCGGGCGCGGGTCTGACGCAGCGGCAGATTTCAACTGACCTTGTGCGTCAATCCAAGCGCTTAAGCTGCGCCGATCTTGCTGTACCCCCCATGGCAAAAGCGTCTGATTGCGCAACGCAAGCGAGCGCGCATAGGCGATCTGCTTTGGCGTCGCGGGCAGGGCATAGGTGGTGCTATCCATCGCAAAACTCCCTTGCTAGCTCGATCTCCAATATAGAACACAACAAGAACAAAAGCAAGGTCACTTGGGTGATTATTGCGGATCGAGAGGAAGAGGAGGGCTGGAAAAGGTGAGGTCCGAGGATGCCCGAGAGAGGGTGTCCGGACCTGATCCTGTCCCTCATTCCGGAGTTTTCTGATGAACCAACTTGCCCCCGTTCTTACAATCGCACCACCAGATACTGCTGCTGCGATCATTGCCGTGGCCGAGGCCCTGCAGCCCGATCTGGCGCAAGGGTTTCAGATCGACGCGCTGCGGCTGCGGCTAGAGATGGAGCGCGCCTTCGGCGGTTCCGATGCTGCCGGCCTCTGGGACTGGAAGCTGGCTTATGAGGCCTGCGAAGTGGCGCTGGTCCTCTTCCTGCGGAAGTTCGGCCGTCCACTTCTGTCCCGGGCCGGATCGACCGCAGCACTGCTGCCGATCCTCGCCAAAGTCTCAAACTTGCTACCGACCCACACCCGCCGGTCGGAAGAGATGGAGCGCTTCCAGCAATTCTCAACGCCTTTGCCCATGGGACTGGCGGCACTGGCGGCGGCACAAATCACCGCGCGGGACCATGTCTTTGAGCCTTCGGCTGGGACAGGCCTTCTGGCAATCCTCGCGGAAATGTTTGGCGGCAGTCTGGCGCTGAATGAACTTGCCGCCACCCGCACGGATCTTTTGCGCCTCCTCTTTCCGGGGCGGCCTGTTACCACATTCGATGCGGCCCAGATTGACGATCATCTCGACGTGGGGCTACGCCCAAGTGTCATTCTGATGAACCCACCGTTTTCGGCTGTGGCGCACGTCGATGGCCGCAGCACGGAAGCGACAGCACGTCACATCCGCTCAGCACTTGCCCGCCTTTTGCCCGGCGGGCGGCTGGTCGCCATCACGGGTGCTGGTTTTGCGCCCGATGCGCCAGCCTGGGGTGCGAGCTTCATCAAGTTGACCGAGTCCGCGCATTTGGTGTTCACCGGCGCGGTGTCGGGTTCAGCCTTCGCCAAACATGGCACAAGTTTTGAAACCCGAATTTCTGTCTTCGACAAATGCCGGGGCGGAGAGCTTGGCGGCATCACCGCCGACCTCACCCAGCCCATGGCTGCCGATGTCTTAAGCCTGATCGCGCGGATCACCACCGAGATGCCGCCACGCCTCGCCTTGGAACCGGGTGCACCCGCAGGGCAGGGCGCTCATTCCCTCGTTCCGGCAAATCCATCGCGTGCGACCAATGCCGTCGCCAACAAACCGCGCGCGCCCGTCGCAGCATCACCGCTTCGGCCTGGGCCGTCGTTCCAAGCCGAAGATCTCGCCTACACCCTGCGCGAGGCGAGCGAAGACGCCAGCACGGCACGGTTGTCGGATTCGATCTATGAGACCTTCCGGCTGCAGGCGATCGACATCCCCGGCGCGGAACCGCACCCGACCAAGCTTGTGCAGTCGGCGGCCATGGCCTCGGTTGCGCCACCAAAGCCCAGCTATCGCCCAAAACTGCCGACTGCTGTCCTGCGCGATGGTCTCCTGTCAGATGCGCAGCTGGAGACGGTGATCTACGCGGGCGAGGCGCATGGCATTCCTCTCGCCGGGACGTGGTGCGTGGACGAAACCGGTGATCTGGTCTCGGCTGCGAAAGACGATGACCCCGCCGCCATCCGCTTCCGGCGCGGCTTCTTTCTTGGCGACGGCACCGGCGCTGGCAAAGGCCGTCAGGCGGCAGGCATCCTGCTCGACAACTGGGCGCGGGGCCGCCGCAAGGCGCTCTGGATCTCCAAAAGCGACAAGCTGCTTGAGGATGCGCAGCGTGATTGGTCGGCACTTGGCCAAGAACGGCTGCTGGTCACGCCGCTGTCGCGCTTCGCGCAAGGCCGCGATATCCCGCTGACCGAAGGCATCCTGTTTACCACCTATGCGACGTTGCGCTCCGAAGAACGCGGCGCGAAGAAATCCCGCGTCGACCAGATTGTCGACTGGCTGGGGGCGGATTTCGACGGGGTGGTCCTGTTTGACGAAAGTCATGCCATGGCGAATGCCGCAGGTGGGAAGGGCGAGCGCGGCGATGTGACCGCATCCCAGCAGGGCAGGGCGGGCCTGCGACTGCAGCACAAGCTGCCCAATGCCCGCGTGGTCTATGTCTCGGCCACGGGGGCAACTTCTGTTCACAACCTGGCTTACGCACAGCGTCTCGGCCTCTGGGGTGGGGAGGATTTTCCGTTTGCGACCCGCGCCGAGTTTGTCGAGGCGATTGAAGCGGGAGGCGTCGCCGCAATGGAGGTGCTGGCCCGCGACCTGCGGTCCCTCGGCCTCTATACGGCGCGGTCTCTGTCTTATGATGGCGTCGAATACGAGATGCTGGTTCACGCGCTCAGCCCCGAGCAACGCGGCATCTACGATGCCTATGCCGGGGCCTTTGCCATCATCCACAACAATCTCACCGCGGCACTGGAAGCGTCAAACATAACTGGAGAATCCGGAGGCACGCTAAACCGCCAAGCCAAATCCGCCGCGCGCTCGGCTTTTGAGTCTGCCAAGCAGCGTTTCTTCGGTCATCTCCTGACTTCGATGAAAACCCCCACCCTGATCGCCGCCATCGACGCCGATCTCGCCGCAGGCCATGCGGCCGTCATCCAGATCGTCTCCACCGGCGAGGCGTTGATGGAACGCCGCCTGTCGGACATCCCCACGGATGAGTGGAATGACGTGCGCGTTGATATTACGCCAAGAGAGGCTTGCCTCGACTATCTCGCCCATTCCTTTCCGGTACAACTCTACGAGCCCTTCACCGATAGCGAGGGCAATCTGTCGTCTCGGCCTGTCACGCGGGATGGCCAGCCGGTGGAATGCCGCGAAGCCGTGCGCAGGCGCGATGCGCTGATCGAGCATCTGGCCTCGCTGCCGCCGGTGCCGGGGGCGCTTGATCAGATCGTGCAACGCTTCGGCACCGATATCGTGGCAGAAGTCACCGGCAGATCGCGGCGCATCGTGCGCAAGGGCGAGGGGCATGCCGCGCGGCTTGTCGTGGAAAGCCGCGCAGGATCGGCCAATCTCGCGGAAACTGCCGCCTTCATGGATGACCAAAAACGCATCCTGATCTTTTCCGAGGCAGGCGGCACCGGCCGCAGCTATCACGCCGATCTTGGGGCCAAGAACCAACGTCTGCGGGTGCATTATCTCCTCGAGCCTGGCTGGAAGGCCGATGCGGCGATCCAAGGCCTTGGCCGCACCAACCGCACAAATCAAAAGCAACCACCCCTGTTCCGCCCCGTGGCCACCGATGTGAAGGCAGAAAAACGCTTCCTCAGCACCATCGCCCGCCGGCTCGACACGCTGGGGGCGATCACGCGTGGTCAGCGCCAAACCGGTGGGCAAGGTCTGTTCCGGCCCGAGGACAACCTCGAGTCGCCCTACGCCCGCGATGCGCTACGCCAACTTTATCGCCGCCTCTATCGCGGCGATGTGGCGGGCTGCTCGCTCATGGCGTTTGAAGAGGCCACGGGGCTCAGTCTGACCGATGAGACTGGCCTCAAGGACGATCTGCCGCCGATCACCACTTTCCTGAATCGCCTCTTGGCGCTGACAATTGCCATGCAAGGCATCCTGTTCACCGCTTTTGAGGAGTTGCTCGAACAGCGCATTGAAGGCGCCATCGCCGCCGGAGTCTATGACCTCGGGCTGGAAACCCTGCGCGCCGAAAGCTTCCGCGTCACCGACCGCAAGGTGATCTACACCCATCCCGGCTCCGGCGCGGAAACTCAGCTTCTTACCATCGCGCAAAAGCAGCGCAATGCGCCGCTATCGCTGGCCGATGTCCTCGAATGGTATGAGGATCCAAAGGCGCGGCTTCTGGTCAACAGCCGCTCGGGCCGAGCCGCGGTGCAAGTGCCCGCCACCAGCCTGATGCTGGACGACGGCACGATTGAGCCGCGCCTGCGCTTGATCCGCCCCACAGAAACCAGCACGTTCCCGGTCAAGATGATGGAGGACACACATTGGCTGGAAGCCGACCGGGCGGCATTCATCGCAGCGTGGACAACGGAGTTGGCCGAGGTGCCGGAGTTCTCTGAAGCCACGCTGCACATCGTGGCTGGGCTCTTGCTGCCGATTTGGAAGCAACTGCCGCAGGATGAAACCCGCGTCTACCGCCTGCAGTCGGACGCGGGCGAGCGGATCATCGGCCGCAGGGTGTCGCCTGCCTGGGTCGCAATCACGCTGGCGGCAGATGCACCCGCGCTTTCGGGGGCGCAGGTCCACGCCCTCGTTCTGGAGGGCAAGACCGTGGTAAAACTGGCCGACGGTCTGGAACTACACCGCTCCCGCGTCATGGGGGTCAACCGGATCGAGCTTTCTGGCTTTACGGAAAGCCAGAAGGACCGGTTCAAGGCCGATGGCTTCTTTTCCGAGATCATTGCTTGGAAGCTGCGGTTGTTTTGCCCAACCGACACTGGTGGCATCGCGATACTGTATCGCTTGCTTGCACGATATCCGGTGACGGGATTAAATGCACGCGGGGGTTGTTGATCCGTGTATTCAGAAACAGATGATTTGGTCCGCGCGTTGGCGGAGAATGCCGAGGGCGTCTGCCGCCACTACCTTCCCGCCGGACGGCGAGAAGGGTCCTATTGGATCGTCGGCGATCTGCAAAACAACCCGGGCCAGTCGCTTTTTGTGCGGCTCACAGGCCCCACATCTGGCCCGGGTGCGCGGGGTAAATGGCAAGATCCCGCTGTCGGATTGCACGGCGATCTGCTCGATATCATCGCCAAGCGGACGGGGATCACGCGCTTTCCCGATCTTCTGGCCGAGGCTCGCGCGCATCTTGGCCGTCCGCAGCCGGTGATCCCGGACACGCCAGTGACGAGAAAAGCCAAAACCCCCGGCGGCACGCCAGCCGCAGCCGCGCGCTTGTTTGCAGCCTCAGTGCCAGTCGCAGGTACGCTTGCAGAAACCTACCTGCGTTCTCGGGGCATCACCCAAATGGGCTCAAATGAGGCCCTTCGCTTTCACCCGAAGTGCTGGCATCGGGAGGAGGGTCAGACCAAGCCTGTGCCCAGACCGGCGCTGATCGCTGCGGTCACCGATGGGGCAGGGGTCCTGCAGGGGGTGCATCGTACCTGGCTTGCAGCTGACGGCCAAGGCAAGGCAGTTGTCGAGACACCGCGTCGTGCCATGGGTCACATCTTAGGCAATGCCGTCAGGCTGAGCCCGCATGACAACATCCTCGTGGCTGGCGAGGGCGTTGAGACCATGCTGTCCCTCTCCGAGGTGGCCCCCGGTCTTCCTGTCTGGGCAGCGCTCTCGTCGGGTCACCTTGGGGCCGTTAAGCTGCCGGAGGAGTTGCAGCGCCTCTACATCGCCATCGACCGCGATCAAGCAGGGCAGCGTGCGGCGGAGAGGTTGAGCGCCAGAGCCGCCGAGGCCGGGATTGGTTGCCATGTGCTGGAGCCACAGCTCGGGGATTTCAACGATGATCTCAGGGCGAACGGCAAAGAGGCACTGCGCCAGCATCTGGCAGAGCAGATCGGGGCAGAGGATCGGCATCGCCTGTTGGCTTGAACAACGCCGCGCAAGGGGCGATCAGGGTTTGCAGGGCAGCTCATGCATCCCAGTCACGGATCTGGACCGTCACCTCTTGCCTCTTTCCGGGCAACACGTCCTCGCAGACACCCGCACGTCCTTCAAGAGATGGGCAGGCGGCCGTCAAAGCGGACGCTCCTTCAAGGACGTGGGGCGACTGATTTCCGCCGGCGGCAGAGCCGCCTTTGCATCGCGAAAGACAAATCAGTCGCCCCACGCCCTCCTCCACATGCGTTCCGGCCCCGAAGACGGGGTGAAGGGCGTCCCCCGTGACAGCTATCGCAGCCCATGAAGGCCGCGCGGGATGTCGCGCGGACGAGTAGAGGCCCGGAGGCAAAAACAAATGACGATCCAGACCCACGACGATGCATATGAACCCGCCCACACCGCATCCCAGACCGCCCATGCGCTCGACGAGTTGCAGCTTTACGGCTTTCGACCCTTTGATGAGCCCGATCCGCGCCCGATGCCCGATGGGCAGCGCCTCGCGGTCGCCGTCGCTGACATCTTTGATGCCCTCGTGGCATCCCTGGAAGACACCCGCATGGAACCCGACCTCGAAGAAGTGCTCTGGGGCCAGGTCAACCTTTTCCACCGCGCCACAGCCCGGATCGAGCGGTCGCTGGACGAAAACGAACAGGCGCAGCGCCGCCTCCAGCGCGAGCAAGACGGCTCCGAGGTGAAAGCGGTTGAGCTCGAGCGCCAGACAGCCGAAGGCCTGACCCTCATTGAGCGGCGCAACTGCATGGACATGATGCGCGATCACGCCGCCACCGAGTTTGTTCATCACACAGGCTCGGCCTGGCGTCCCCGCACTGGCTCAATGGTGAACCGCCAGCACCTGACCGCAGCGCTGATCGACAGTCGTGACTTCCTGGCCGCCAAGCGCCGCGCGGAAACCGAAGTGATGCTGCCTGCTGGCCCCAAGGTTGCCCTCACCGGCGGCGCTGACTTCAACGATCACCGCCTGATTTGGGGCAAGCTCGATCAGGTCCGGACCAAATACCCCGATATGGTCCTCATGCACGGCGGAAGTCCGAAGGGCGCAGAACTCATCGCCGCCAAATGGTGTGAGGCCCGAGGCGTCACGCAGGTGGCCTTCAAGCCTGACTGGACCAAACACGCCAAGGCCGCCCCCTTCAAGCGCAACGACGCGATGCTGGATGTGCTGCCCGTAGGCGTCCTCGTCTTCCCGGGCACGGGTATCCAAGAGAACCTCGCCGACAAAGCCCGCAAGCTGGGCATCCCGGTCATGAAATTCGAGAAGGGGGCGTGAGCCCCCTAAACTTTTTCCAATAGATTGGTAGAAAGTTTTTTGTGGTCGCCGCTTGGAAGTTTCATCGTTAAGCTAATGAAAAGTATTACTTGGGGTGTTTATGACTGCCATCGATCGAATCCTTCAGTCCTACCGCGATGCTGCTGTCACCGAGCGCGAAAAGGGCACTTACTTTGAACGCCTCGGCCTGGCATTCTTCCTGAATGACCCCGTTCAGACCGAAGAATACGATGCGGTCTGGTCTTGGTCGGAATGGGCAAAAGCCAACGGCTGGGATGGCAAGGATGTAGGGATTGATCTGGTTGCCAAGCTGCGCAACGAGGACGGGTTCGCAGCCATACAGGCAAAATTCTACGCCGCCGATACCCGGATACAGAAATCGCACATCGACAGCTTCATTTCCGCCTCAGGCAAGGAGCCGTTTCGCAGGCGGGTCGTGCTCGACACGACAGAGCAAGAGTGGGGCGCGAACGCTGAGGAGATGATCCGAGGTCAGGCTATTCCCGTTGTGCGAATTGGGCTAACCGATCTGCGCGAAAGCCAGATCGACTGGACGATCTTTGAGGCACGCGGCGAAATCGTACTTGCTGCCAAGAAAACCTTGATGCCGCACCAGAGCGACGCATTGACTGACGTCAGCAGCGGCCTCGCCTTGGCAGATCGCGGCAAGATGATCATGGCTTGCGGCACCGGCAAGACTTTCACCTCGCTGAAGATCGCTGAGGCCATCGCAGGCAAGGGCAAGCGCGTGTTGTTCATGGTGCCGTCCCTGGCGCTGATGTCCCAGACGGTTCGCGAATGGACGAATGACACTGAAACGCCGATCCGAGCCTTCGCAGTCTGCTCTGACGCCCATGTCGGTAAGCGCCGCAAAAGCACGGACGACATCGCGGAAATAGAAATCCATGATCTGGCGTTTCCAGCTACCACCGATCCCGTCAAGGTCGCGGCAAAGGCAGGCGAGGATGACCCCGAACGTATGACGGTCATTTTCTCGACCTATCAGTCTATTGTCACCCTGAACCGTGCGCAGGAAGCAGGCCTTCCCGACTTCGATCTGATCATCTGTGATGAGGCCCACCGCACCACCGGTGCCACCCTCGATGGCGAGGAAGAGTCGAATTTCGTCAAAATTCATAGCAACGACCATGTGAAGGCCAGCAAGCGGCTTTACATGACCGCCACGCCTCGGATCTTTGGCGACAATGTTCGCAGCAAGGCCGATGAGGTTGGCGCCGAACTTGCCTCGATGGACAACCCCGCCCTATTTGGCGAAACGCTGTTTTATCGCGGCTTCGGCTGGGCAGTGCAAAACGGCCTTCTGACCGATTACAAGGTCATAGTCCTGGCCATGGACGAAGGGCTGGTCAGCGCGGCGGTGCAAAAGCGGCTCGGCGATGCGGGCAGCGAGTTGGTGCTGGACGACGCCACCAAGATCATCGGCTGCTATAAGGCGCTGACCAAAATTGACCTCAAGGCCGATGTAACCGCCGATCCGCACCCGATGCGGCGCGCGCTGGCCTTCGCCAAGGATATCCGCAGCTCTAAACTGATCCGCGACGAGTTTACCGCTGTGGTTGATGAATACCTCGGCCAGGACAGCCTGATCGAAAGCGATGAGCCATCCACCCACCTCCAGTGCGAAATCGAACATGTCGATGGCACCTTCAACGCCAAAACGCGCGGCGCTCTGCTGGATTGGCTCAAGGCGGAGGCAGGCGAAAACACCTGCCGCATCCTTACCAACGCGCGCTGCCTTTCCGAAGGTGTCGACGTTCCCGCCCTTGATGCGATCATGTTCCTGCACCCGCGCAAAAGCCAGATCGACGTGGTGCAATCCGTTGGCCGCGTCATGCGAAAGACCGACACGAAAAAAATGGGCTATGTAATCTTGCCGGTCGGCGTCCCCGCCGGTGTGCCGCCCGAACAAGCGCTGGCCGACAACGAGCGCTACCGCGTCGTCTGGCAGATTCTAAATGCGCTGCGCGCCCATGACGAACGCTTTGACAGCACCATCAACAAAGCCTCCCTCGGCCAAGACATCTCGGACCGAGTTGAAATCGTTGGTATCAACGCTGACACCGAAGAACTTCGGTCCGTCACCGCCGTTGTCGACAAGCTGCCCACCAAGACCAAGGCGGCAAGTTCCGGTATTGGCGCTGGCAATGGTGGCCAAGGCGATGATGTCATCGAAGGCCCGGAATCCCGCCAGACCGAAATGACCTTCTCGATCGACGAATTCTCGCGCGCCATCATGGCCAAGATTGTCAAGAAATGCGGCACCCGCGATTATTGGGAAGACTGGTCCACCTCCATCGCCGAGATTGCCAAGAACCACATCACCCGCCTGACCGCGCTGCTGAAAGACCCCGACACCGAAGCCCGCCGCGCCTTCGATGCCTTCCTCGCCGAGTTGCGCGACGATCTGAACGACACCATTTCTGAGGGCGACGCCATCGAGATGCTGGCCCAGCACATCATCACCCGCCCCGTGTTTGAGACCCTGTTCGAGGGCCAAAAATTCACTGCCGAAAACCCCGTCTCACGCGCCATGCAGCGCGTGCTGGATGTGCTGAACGAGTCCAACCTCGATAAGGAATCCAAAGACCTCGAAAAGTTCTACGCCAGCGTCAAGATGCGCTCGCAGGGCATCACTGACCCTCAGGCCAAGCAAAAGCTAATCGTGGAGCTTTACGACAAGTTCTTCCGCCGCGCCTTCCCCCGCACCACCGAAAAGCTGGGCATCGTCTACACCCCGGTCGAGATCGTCGATTTCATCATCCATTCGGTAAACGAGGTGCTGCAGTCCGAATTCGGCCAGACCCTCGGCTCCCCCGGCGTCCACATCATCGACCCCTTCACCGGCACCGGCACCTTCATCACCCGGCTGCTGCAATCCGGCCTGATCGCGCCCGAAGAGATGGAGCACAAGTTCCGCCACGAAATCCACGCGAACGAGATCGTGCTGCTGGCCTATTACATCGCCGCGATCAACATCGAGGCGGTCTATCACGGGCTGCAGGGCGGCGAGTATGTGCCCTTCGAGGGCATCTGCCTGACCGACACCTTCCAGATGTATGAAAGCGACGACCTGATCTCGCACTACATGCCCGACAACTCGGAACGGCGGAAACGGCAGAAGGCGACGGATATCCGTGTGATCGTGGGGAACCCGCCTTACTCGGCGGGTCAGGGCAGCGCGAACGACGACAATGCTAACGTCGAGTATCCCGGACTGGATGAACGAATTCGTCGCACTTACGTCGCCCGGTCAGAAAATACGAACAAGCGCGCACTTTACGACAGCTATATTCGCGCGTTTCGCTGGGCAAGCGACCGGATTGGTCGAGCAGGCGTCATGGCCTATGTGAGCAACGCAGGTTGGGTCGATGGCAACGCCGCCGACGGAATGAGAGCGTGTCTCAAGGACGAGTTTTCAGATCTTTACGTTTTCCATTTACGCGGAAATGCGCGCACTTCTGGAGAACAGCGCCGAAGAGAAAAGGGGAATGTCTTCGGTGAGGGCACCCGCACGCCGGTGGCGATCAGCGTTCTTGTTAAGAATCCCGATGCGGCAGAGCACGGACGCATTCATTTCCATGACATTGGGGACTACCTAGATCAGAAGCAGAAGTTGGCGATCATCCGTGACTTCGCAAGCATCCGCGGAATTTCATCTGCCGGGGAATGGAGCAACATAGAGCCCGATCTTCACAATGATTGGCTCGGACAGAGGGACACTGGGTATCAAAACTATATTCTGACTTCGGACAAAAAGACCTCAGAACCAACTCTCTTTTCCATGCACACACGCGGTGTGCAGACGACACGTGATGCGTGGTGTTTCAACCATTCTCGCAATGCTCTTTGGGAAACCGTCTCGCGTGCAGCAGACGCATATAACAGCTATGCTGCGCGGAGTGACTCGACGGGCACCAATCCAAAAGAATTCAGCTGGTGCCAGAAGACCCGCAAGGCCGCAGAGGATGGGCGAAAATATCAGCCGGACGAGAACAGGATCTTTCTCTCGGACTTTAGGCCTTTCGTTAAATCTTGGCTTTTCACCGATGGCTTGCTGAATTGGAGTGCATATCGGACTTCCAGCCTGTTCCCGGATCAAGAAACGCCAAACCTAGCGATAGGCGTTCCAAGTCGTGGATTTCGCGGCGAGTTTTCGGTTCTGATGTCAGCAAGAATGCCTGGTCTATATTTCGCCAGCACTGATTGCAGTGAATTTTTCCCGCTCTATAAGTATGGGGTCAATGACTCTCCGGAGGAAAACGACCTTTTCGCGGGGGCAGATAGCCCGAAAGAAATGGTCCGGAACGACGGCATCACCGACGCTGGCCTAAAGCACTTCCAGGACGCCTATCCCGGCGAGACGATCACCAAAGAAGACCTGTTCTA
This sequence comes from Pseudorhodobacter sp. W20_MBD10_FR17, assembly GCF_052119765.1. NCBI lineage: Bacteria > Pseudomonadati > Pseudomonadota > Alphaproteobacteria > Rhodobacterales > Paracoccaceae > Pseudorhodobacter > Pseudorhodobacter sp. W20_MBD10_FR17. The sequence goes on from NZ_JBGQOQ010000035.1 coordinate 27,395, forward strand.
TTACGTCTACGGCCTGCTGCATTCCGAGGATTACCGCGCGAAATACGCCGACAACCTGTCCAAGGAACTGCCCCGCATCCCCCGCGTGAAAACCGCCGCCGACTTCTGGGCCTTCAGCCGCGCGGGGCGCGAACTCGGCGATCTGCATGTGAACTACGAAACCGTCGAACCCTACCCGGTCACGATCAAGCAAGGCGACCTGCGCCTGGCCGACATCAAGAACCCCGAGGTCTTCTACCGCGTCACCAAATGGGCTTTCGGCAAGAAGGGCAAGGAAAAGGACAAGACCACCGTCATCTACAACGCCAACATCACCATGCAGGATGTGCCCGTGGAGGCTTACGATTACGTCGTGAACGGCAAGCCCGCGTTGGAATGGGTAACGGAACGCCAGGTGGTGAAGGTCGACAAAGCCAGCGGCATCGAAAACGACGCCAACCGCTACGCCAATGAAACGATGAACAACCCGGCCTACCCCCTGGAACTGTTCCAGCGCGTCATCACCGTGAGCCTCCGGACCATGGAGATTGTCCGTGCCCTGCCAAAACTGGAGGTGATGTGATGCGCCTGCTGGTCCTGCTGTTGGCATTGACAGTTGCCTCCCCTGCGGTCGGCCAGAATTTTTCTTGCAGCTTTGGAAAACAACCCGCCTGCCTTGATTACGGTGCGCAAGTCTGCTCCAGCAGCGGCAAATGTGTCGACAGCAATGCAGCCTGTTTTGACAGCTACCAATGTGGATACGAGGGCTTCACCTGCAAATCCAACGTCACCGAATGCATTGATGCGCAAGAGAAGTTGCTTCGGAAACACAACACGCTGGTCGACGACTACAACGGACTTCTAAAAAAACACAAAGAACTGGTAGCAGATTTCGATGAAACCATTACGGCCGCACGCGCGCTGAAATCTGACTACGACCGAATAGAATCCAGTCTGGCCGACATGGAAACCTGCCTCATTTACGCGAGCACACTCGACACGGCGAAGCGGTGCACTCCATGATCGTCAATCCCGTAAGCCGCCTCTTAAACTATGTTATGAAATCAGCACTGACGCCGGAACCGCACGGCCAGTCACGATTTTCTCTGGAGAGGTTTTCATATGGCGCTTTTTGATTGGCTTTTCGGTCGCTCCTCTGAGGCACCTCAACAAAACCAGCCGCTAGCCGTCGCACTGGCCAAACGTACTCCCCAAATTGTCCAAGCCCCAGCCCGACCCAATTTCTTCCATGCCCATCGGGTTCCAATGGGAAGCTTCCGCTTCATCGCCTTGGATGTCGAAACCGCCTGCAGCGATGCGGCCAGCATTTGCCAGATCGGCCTGGCCTGCGTTCAGCCTGACAACCAAATCCAAACCTTCTCGATGCTGGTCAACCCCGGCACCCGGTTTGATCCATTCAACATTCAACTGCACGGCATCGGCCCCGATCATGTTGCCGATGCGCCCCGGTTCCCTGATGCCCTGAGTTTGCTGCTGCCGCTGCTGACAACGCATCACCTTGTCCAGCACAGCAATTTCGACAAACAGGCGATGAATGCGGCCTGTGGCTTTTGCGGCCTCCCCACACCGGATCTTCGCTGGAGTGACAGCGTGATAATTGCCCGACGTGCATGGCCAGAGTTGAAGGGGAACGGCGGGCACGGGCTTGCCAACCTCAAACGCACCCTTAACCTGCAGTTTCACCATCATGACGCAGGCGAGGATGCCCGGGCGGCAGCCATGGTCGTGCTGCATGCCGAAGCCCATCTATCGATGCCGTTCGAACATCTGATCATTCCGGCCTCCAAGGCCCGCTTTACGGCAAAGCAGACCAGAACTGGCAATGCAAACGGCGTGATGGCTGGTTGCACAGTGGTGTTTACAGGCAATCTCGGCATGTCACGCGAAGCAGCCGCCGATCTTGCCGCCAGCGCAGGCATGAACGTCAAAGCAGGTGTGACCAAGCAAACCACGCACTTGGTCGTGGGAGACCAAGACCTGAGCGTCCTTGCGGGCCACACAAAAAGCAGCAAGCATCGCAAGGCGGAGGGGATGCGCGATGCTGGACACCAGATCAAGATCATGGGCGAGAGCGCATTCAAAACGCTGGTTGCGAATTCGTTTGAGGCATGACTTAAATCACTGGCGGCCCTAGGGTTTTAGCATATGCTAGGCGCAATCGATCGTGCCTCGCCCGTCCTAAGGTTCTGAGAATCGACACGGTCCAACTCGACGGAAACATCCTTCCCGATGATCTTTCTATTGGTTTGAGGTCGACCAGCTTGGTCCACTGCTTTTTATAGGGGCGCATTCGTAATGATCGGGCCCTGCGCGCACTCGGACGAAAACTTGTCTTCGACCGCTGCAGCTCTGCCGCTGCCATTTCTCCCTTCCCCTTGCTCGCTCCTGTTTTGCTTCACCCCTCCCGAACATCTCAGGCATGCGACGATCGAGTAAAACGAGATGATTTGCCTCCTGTTGGTTTCCCTAACGCAAGCTTCAGCCCTGTTGCTTCAGCATGGAACGCCGCTGTTCTGCAAGGCCCCTGGGTCACTCCTATCTCCGGTGTCCTCCCTTCGACTGACAATCCCCTAAGCCTGTTCGGGTTCAATCGCGCAACCCCGCGTCAGTCCGGGCCGTGTTGGCTAGCGTTTCTTTGGAAACGCGTCACCTGCCCGCTCCACCCCGGCCCTTTGGGGGTTTCCGGTGGCTTGAGATGCCACCGTGCACGCCTCACCCGACAGACTTCTTTCGGGTCTTGTCGAAGGGACGGTCCCAGCGACAGGAAACACAGGAGCTTCAAATGCAGAACATCGTCATCCTCGCCGGCAACATCGGTCAAAAGCCAGAGGCCCGCACCACCCAAGGCGGCACCCAGATCACCAACTTCACTCTCGCCACCTCCCGCCCGCGCCTGTCGGAAGGCCGCGTGCAGCGCGATGAGAACGGCTACCGGGTCATGGACACCGAATGGCACCGCATCACCTGCTTCAACGGCTTGGGCAAAACCGTCGCCGAGCATTGCGCAAAGGGCATGAAGGTTCTCGTCCACGGCCGCATCCACTACACTAAGTGGACCGACGCGACCGGCACTGACCGCTATGGCTGCGAGATCATCGCCGAACGGGTCGACTTCCTCAGCCGCCCGAAGTCGGCGGAGGGTCAAGACCCCGAGCTGGGCGACCGCGATGACGAGATCCCGTTCTGAAAAGAACGGGGTCTCCCCAAGGCCCGGCGGGGAAACCTGCCGGGCTCAAAATCTGACAGGGCGCCCATGGGGCGCACCATCAGACCTTCCAGAAAGACTGCCAGGCTGCTAGAATTGTTTCACTTCAGATAATGGCGCAATTGATGACCATCATTGATCAACCTGAAATATTTCCTAAGTCGCTGCGTCTGCGGCGCATTGATCTCGCGCGCAACATGCGCCGCTATTACCGGATGGAGATTATGTCCAATCTCTTTGGCGAAGCGAGCCTTATCCGCGAGTGGGGCCGGATCGGATCGCGCGGGCAAGTGCTGATCGAGACCCATCCTGACGAAGGACAAGCAATCAACGCGCTGATGAAACTAGCGCGGGCCAAGCGGCGCAAAGGCTATGAGTCGTAAGTTGGTGTGACGAGGTTGATCCACTTTTTTAACATTCAGATGGGCAACCAGACTCTGCAAATATCACGGTGATGCAGGGTAACATTCAGAATGTCGCGTGAAATGCATTAGATGAGCGGGACCGTCAGCTTGCGGGACGGTTAGGCCGTCGCACATGGAGTACATTCAAAGAGAATGCATCGGTGCACTGGAATTCGCCTAATGCGAAGGCACTATTTCAGACGCAAGAGTGGCGCTTCCCAAATGGTTGCAAAAGATTTATAAAGATGTAATTAGAATAAAAAGATCAAAATAGAGGTGCTGTTGTGAGACGCAATCTAAGATACACCGCATTGGCTATCGCGACAGGCGTGGCAGGTGTAGCGCAACCCGTGTCAGCCTACCCGATTGATTGCGCCATTCTACTTTGCCTTGCAGGCGGTTTTCCTCCTTCTGCGGAATGCAGCGCGGCAAAGGCTGTTATGATACGGCGCATTACACCTTGGCCAATCGAGCCACCGCTGCAACTTTGGAATTGCCCGATGGGTATGAGCAGCCAAGTCGCATCAATCATCGGTACGGTAGATGTTGGGGCGGATGGCTTGACGCCTGACATTAGGCAGTACCGCGACGGGATCGAAATCTATCATGTCATTCGCTATGTGACTTATTCGCGCAACGAGGGTCGAACCGTAACCGACCACACAAAAGTAGGCAAATACGACGCCGTTGGAGCGTTCTCTTGGCATGGTTCGAACTTTGCAAGCGGTCCCGCGTGGTTGGGTGACGCGACGGGGGGCCGCCGTGAGCCCATCGTTGCGTGTGTAAATGGCGGTGACAGCGCCGGAGATTGTGGCGGCTACGGAGTCGTTGGCTACGCAAACTTCGCCGGATCTCTGAGAGGGGTCGCGATGCGAACCAAAGATTATCTGAATAACGACCACGTAACATGGGCACCGTACTGAAAGTCGGTAACGTCGCTGCGATATGCCAAATGATAGCCGCCAAAAAGTCAACCAGATTTTCCGACTGCTAAGCAATCAACCATCAACGAAGGAGAACTAGCTCCACAAACGAAAACCCCCGCGAGGCGGCTGCCATCACGGGGGGGAGGAAAGAGCCTAGGGACGCCAATCCCGAAAAGCACAAGTATTCATGCATGGTTTTAGCACCTCTCCTCACATTCAAGCAAGCAAAAACGCATCTGTGCGATTGATGATTTTATGCCCTTTGCCGCCTCACCCCAAAACGAGGATGAGGATCATGACATATCAAACTTTAAGACAGCTGAACCATTATGAGACCTATCCTGCGTTGCCCGAGGCAATGCAGCGCTTTCATATTCAGGAGCTACTGCGCGATGTCGGTCAATTGCTTGGCCTTTCGGATGCGCGTCGCCATATACTCGACACTATGATTAGCCTCACCGCCCCAAGTGATTGGACCGACCCCGCAAGAGACGCAGTTTGTTATGCCGCCCAGACGTTTGTTGCCGAAAAGGCCAATCGTTCCACCAAGGCTATTCGAGACGCTGAGACAGCGTTTGCGGCAGCAGGGCTGATTACTAAAACCGTCGCTGACAATGGTCATCGAGGAGTTTATGCGAAGGGCGCCATTGTTCACGGCCTGAGCTTCGCACCACTCATAAGCCGCGTTTACGAGTTGCTGGAGATGCGGCGCGCCTTGGAGGCCGCACGGATACGTTGCCAAGCTTTACGCCGCCAATGCAGCGCGGCCCGCCGTCTGCTCAGATTGGCCCTTGTGCAACTTGTCGAAATCGGACCGCTTGTTGATCGCACCGCCGAGGCTCTCAATTGTTTTACGGAGTTGCCCCGCCGCTATGATGGGATGGACGAATCCAAGCTGTCAGCCTTGCTTGTTACGGTGGAGAACACGCTAAGTGACGTGCATGATTTTCTGTCTTTGCAGGCCAAAACTTCCGGCACGCCAGAAGATACCTTCCGCCCATATATACAAGATACAATTGAAGAAGAGATTGAACTTTGTAATGCCTCCAGCATCCAAATGGAGGCACCTAGCAAGCAAGCCGAAATCATATCAAAAAATACCACGTCTATGAGTACGGTAAAAAGCTTAGAAAACAAGTATGCAGCCGAATATCGTGGCCACAAGCCCGAAATCACGAGCAGCTTCACCCCCAGACAGATTTATGCGGCCGCGGGTCCGGATTTCAAACTCTATTTGGACGCGGTGAAGGGGAACAGAGTGCTGCCAAACCCGCTCGATTTGGTCAAAGCCGCGATCATGCTTTTGCCTGATTTGCACATCAACCCGTCAGCTTGGGATGAAGCCGTCCAGATTATGGGAGACCTGCGAGCCTCGATCGCTGTTTTGGTGATCGACAAAAATCGCCATCACCCTGTTTGCCCCATTCATTCGCCCGGCGGCGCATTGCGGGCTTTCGCACGAAAGGCTTCTGCAGGTGAGCTAAACCTCGACGGTTCTTTGATTGGAATCTTGAGTAGGTTACGGAACGGCTGAGTATTATGCGCTTTTCAGGGATGTCCTACGGCAACCATCCGTCACCTGCACGATCCACAATGTTGGGCTGCGTTTTAGGAAAGCTGGTTGGCAGTTTTGTAGAGCGTCAACCACCTTGTCCGCGAGCGACAACCATCTTGGCCGGTTTTGAGGCCACTGAGGTTGGCGTGTCGT
>NZ_JBGQOQ010000036.1:0-31955 GCF_052119765.1 Pseudorhodobacter sp. W20_MBD10_FR17
GCTGTCTCGCAACAACAAATCAACCAGATACGCCGCCAACCTTCAAACCGCCCAAACACCAGATTCAGTCATAGCTCTCGCGCTTGAGCTCGTCTGTGAATTTAGCTCCGGACATATCGTCGCCCTTGCTTCCAAAATTACCAATCAAGGCGTCTACAAATCTAGGGGTGCCAGAAAATCTAAGGGTGCCGGTCTAGATTACGTGGTCACACCACAAAGGGCTAACGGCGTAAACCTTCCCGATCCAGCTCAACCAAATGTGCTGGATCGGCCTCAGAGTATCAAAGCCTCAATACATAAGGGGCTATTCAACTTCTGGACCTCAAGAATGCTGCACTTTGAAAGAATGGCCGCTTTGGGGACGCTGCACCTCAGGATTAGAACCCATCGCGAAGGTCCGCTCAGGGCCGCTCTTGACTAAGTCCGATAGGACAAACATGCCCCCCTTGGCATGGTTCCTCCCCGACCGCGAATGTATGCGGGGGGGCGCAGCGCGGCATTTCGCTAGCGACTGGATTCTTCACCGGGGAATCCACGTGGAATCCACTTCATCACCTCCAAGAAATAAAACCACAAGATAACAGAGAGTTGCATGGCACCCGACGTGCTTCAGGGTGGATTCTTGACAAAAACCCTAAAATCCACCACGGGAAAGCAAGGCAGCCAGTTTCGGAAGCCATTCAATCCAGATGGAAGCCCCCCCTTTTGGACAACCCTTGTTCTACTTCAGAGTTCCTGTTGACAGGTCTGCCCACCTTGACTCATACATTGATCATCGAAAAATAGCGCCCGCAGGTTTTCCGTCGTGGGCCCTTTCGTTTTTTATTCCTTACGTCTGACCGCCCTGTCATCACGCAGACCCTGCCCGGTCCTTCGTGATCGCACGCGTCGGCCTGCCCCAACACATGAGAACCGCCCATGGACCTGGTCTTTGCACCGAGCCAGATTGAAACTTGGCCGATTGACCAGCTGCGGCCCTATGCCCGCAATGCCAAGATCCACGGCACCGACCAGGTTGCGAAGATTGCGGCCAGCATGGCGAAGTTCGGCTGGACCGTGCCTTGCATGGTAGTCGACGATGGAGAGTTGATCGCCGGGCATGGCCGGGTGCTGGCGGCGGCAATGCTGGGCTTGAAGCACGTGCCGGTGATCCGGCTCAGCCACTTGAACGAGGCCGAACCCCGGGCCTATCGCATCGCCGAGAATAAGTTGACCGAACTGGGCGAGTGGGACGAGGCCATGCTGCGCGACAAGATCGCGGGGCTACCGGCCGAGGATTTCGACCTGTCGCTACTCGGGATCAACTGACATCAAAATTTAGCGGAATTAGCGTTCATGCCAAAGGCGGTTTCAAGGTCAAAATCACATGCCTTGTCTTGCCTTTGCCGGGAAACGACACAGCAGGGTGCGCTGAAACCTTGCCATCCACAGTTATTGAGGCTCGGCCGCGCCCGAGGTGATTGGGATCCTGAATGGTTATTTCGAGGATACCACTTTCACCCTGCAAAACAACCGAGGCACAGCCCCATGCCGATGGCAGGCAAGGCTCCAGCCGAACCGCACCGTTTTCAGGCTTAACCCCCAAAATACCGCCAACGCCAAGCTGCAGCATCCAGCCCGCAGCCCCAGTGTACCATGACCAACCACCCTGCCCTGTTTGCGCGCCCACGCCAGACACGTCACCCGCCAACACATACGGTTCCCGACGGTATAGCTCGGCGGCTTTCGTGCTGGAGGTACGGCCTATGGGGTTGATGATATCAAAAACCTGATAGGCAAGATCACCATCTTTGACCGCGACATAGGCCGCGCCCAACCAAGTTGCTGCATGGGTATATTGGCCGCCGTTTTCGCGAATGCCCGGCGGATATGCGTGAATGTACCCAGGGTCACGGTTCGTCTTGTCAAAGGGCGGCGCAAGAAGTCGAATGAGGCGCGCCTTTTCATCAACAAGTTCTGAACCCGCCGATTTCAAAGCGGTGCGCGCACGGTCATCCACTGGCAACCCAGATAGGACCGACCACGCCTGCGCAATCAGATCGATCCGGCATTCGTCATTCTGGGCGGCGCCCCATGGCAACCCGTCATCGTCGAATGCGCGCAGATACCAGCTCCCGTCCCACGCGTGTTTCTGCAACGCGCCGACTAGAGTTTCGGTATGGGCCTGCCAACGCATTGCGTCATCGGGGCGCCCGGCCCGCCGGATCAAGGGAGCACAAATGCCGACTGTAGCAATCTGGAACCAGGCAAGCCAAACACTTTCGCCCAACCCTTCATTGCCAACACGGTCCATGCCGTCATTCCAATCCCCGCCACCTATCAGCGGAAGACCGTGTGACCCTGTCGCCATCATCAGGTCCAGCGCACGGACACAATGGTCGAGCAAAGTTCCCGTTTCGCCAATATCAAAAAGCGCATAGCGGTCATGTTCTTCAGGTCGCAACTCTGGGGCCTTTAGAAAAGGGACCTCCACATCAAAGATTGCCGTATCGCCAGTCGCCTCTACATAGCGCCCAGTAACATATGCCAACCAAAGGTAGTCATCAGAACATCGGGTGCGCACCCCCCGGCCTTCTGGCGGGTGCCACCAATGCAGGACATCGCCTTGCTCAAACTGATAGTGAGCTGCGCGAAGGATGTGTTCGCGCGCGCGTGCCGGATCACTGAGCAGCAAACCCAAAACATCCTGTAACTGGTCACGGAAACCAAACGCGCCTCCGGCCTGATAATATCCCGCGCGCGCCATGATGCGCGACGACATATTCTGATAGGGCAACCATTTATTGATCATCAGATCAAACGCAGGATCAGGGGTTTTGACCTGAACCGCCCCCAATCTTTTGTTCCACGCCAATTGCAGCGCCTCAAATGCACGATCTACCTGCCCAACATCTTTCCATTTTTCGACAACCTGTTGTAAAAGCGCGAGATCCCCAACTTCGCCCAATACAAAGACAACCTCGGCCTGTTCGCCTGGTGGGATGTGCAAATGCACCTGATACGCCGCACACGCGTCACCGCCTTTGGGAAAGTGCCCGCCCAAATCCCAACGCCTCAGCCCATTCGGGTCGAACACATCGCCCTCATGGCCAAGAAAATCGTGCCGGTCGCCAGTAACACTGTGCGGGTCCAGTGACGCCGTCAGGAATGCCGCACGCGATGCAAATTCGGTATTCCAAAGGTTGCGGCCGACGATGGCCTTAACCGCCGCATCATAATGGCTAACAACATGCGGGCGGGAAACGCTGCCAAGCGCGCCAAGCAGCCATTCTGCGTAATATGTAGCTGTTATTTGGCGCGCCTGCCCCGACCGATTAGTTAGGCGCAGCTTGACGAGCTTTACCGCCTCTTCAACCGAAACAAAGCATAAGAGCTCTTGCTCCAATCCATGACTGTTCTTGCTCCACCGCGTGAATCCCATGCCATGCCGGATCTGACAATCAGACTGTTGCCCCAGCGGCTGCGGCGTTGTTGTCCAGACATCGCCGTCAGCTTCATCTCGCATATACAAAATTTCGCCCGGCAAATCCGCGACAGGATCGTTTGACCAAGGCGTAATCCGGTGCTCGCCGCTGTTGACCGCCCAAGTCATACCAAGACCAGCTTCGCTGACAAGACAGCCAAAATCGTTATTCGCAAGAATATTGGACCAAGGCGCTGGCGTGTGCATGCCCGGCGCAAGATGGATAAGATAATCACCGGTTTCAGGATCAAATCCGCCAAATCCATTGTCGAATTGTAGGTTGTCCGGCTCAGCGATGGGAGGCACTTGATTGTAACGCAAGGATGGTTCGGGCATGAATGGCGGTGCTTGGTCTGCTGCTTCCATGGCCTTGTCCAGCATCTCTCTCAACGTCTTTTTCTCGTCGTGAAGCACGACATGAGCCGCTGCCTCTAACCCGCACCGCAAAGAGGCCGCCATTTGATCGCCTGCAAGCAGGTGGATACCGCCCCGCATGCCCAACAGGCCGGTCGTATGGGTATCGCTGACCACAGACAGCACTTTTTCGCGCAAAGGCTCTTCGTAACTGGTTGCCGCGTCGCGCAGAATAACCAGATCGACCTTCAAACCAGACTGGCGCCACAAGCGGTGACCGCGCACTAAAATATCAAGCAGTGTAGAGCTTTCGTGATCTGAAAGCACAAGCAGAAGGATGGGATAATCCCCTGAAACGCCGAAACGCCAGAGGTCTGGTTGGCCATTCCACCCGCTAGTGTCTGTCGGAGCTGCCGTGCGGAAGGTCTGGTGAGCATGTACCAAAAAGGATGACAACACCTGCAGTTCTGGCAAATGCTCCGGCGCGATCCCAAGCCGCTGCACCGTTCGTCCGGTTTCAGATAATGCGTCCCGAAAGACGTGATCTATCGTTCCGATCGGATAACGTTGAGCCACCTTCAAACCTTCGCTGCGCGATGAGCTGGCAATGGTCAGGAAAACAAGCTGTTTTGTCTCCATGGGTTTCAACTGTACACGCACCTGAAGTGACATCATGGAATCGAGTGTCCAACCCGAGCCTTTGCCAAGGCCATTTTGCAGTCCGTCAGGTGACCGCGCGCTTTGATTTCGTCCTACAAAGCTGTGACGGTCCGTTTCCCATGCGGCAACCACAATATCTGGGTCGGCAGCCACCAACTTTTGTAACAAAACGGGAGGGCGGGTTTCAGGGCGGCGTGGCCTGCGTCTGAACACCAATGTCTGTTCGTCGGGCAGATAGCTACTGTGAACAAAAAGCTTGCTGAAGGCTTGATGCCGTTCATCGTCCAGCGCGGGGGCCAAAACAACCTCGGAATAGGTCGTTACGTCAATTGTGCGCTCGGCATCACTCTCGTTCACAAGGGTCACACGACGAACTTCCACGTCATCATAAGGCGCGACGGTGATATCCATGCGCGCAACGATGCCATCGTGACGGTGCAAAAACTCAACCATGTGTTGGTGAAAGACACACTTGGTATCGGCACCTGGGAGACTTGCAGGCGCTGAACCCAGTGACCATAGATCATCACGTTCGACATCCTTAAGATAAACCCACATCCCATGGCTCGTACGGGTGGAATCAGGCCGCCATCGCGTTAAAGCTGTGTCTTTCAAGCTCAAACCACCGCCCCCGCTCTGCGTTATCAAAGACGACATGCGGCCATTCCCGAGCAGATGAACTGGCGGCACAACCAAATCCGGTGATGGAACCCACGGCGCAAGCGCGGGTGGTTGATGCAAGTCAGAAGGGTGATCCCAGACCTCATCCGCGCGGCCGGTCTCTAGCGGCACATCCCACGGCACACGCTCTTGCAACAAAAGATCCATAGCCCGGATTGGCTTTTCCCTCAGGAAGCGGCGAACCATTATATCGCCATGAAGGGCATTGGCGATGGACGTTTGAACCATACCTTGATGATGCGCCATGAACGTCGTGACAGCAACAAAGTCGCGATCCGGCCCCTTCCGGTCGGGCGTGAAATCCAGCGCTTCGATAAAACCGTATCTGGTCAGCGCGCCAAGCTGTGCAAGCGCGCCAAGGTTTTCGGCTGCCGCTTCTGGCCAACCACAAAGCGCCAGCGCCGAGCCATAAGGTGCCACAACAAGGTCCTCGGTCAACCCCCTGCGTATCCCGAGACCAGGTACGCCAAAGGCACGGTATTGATAGGTGCCCCGCGTATCGGTTGTGGCAAACGCGGATTCCGATATGCCCCACGGCACACCCCGTTCGCGGCAATATGTGCGCTGGAAATCAACAGCCGTCAGCTCGCTTTCCCCCAACAAAGTATCGCGGTAACTCGGCAAAAAAAGCGGCGGCATCAGGTATTCAAACATCGACCCGTTCCACGATAGGATCGACGGTTTGCCCTGAAGCCGCGTGATCGGGCGACTAAAGGCAAACCAGTGTTCTATGGGCGCGTCATGCTTGGCGATAGCAAAATAGCTGGCCAGACGGGCCTCTGTCGCCAAAAGATCATAGTGGCTGGTGTCCATTTTTCCGAGGCTTTGATTGTAGCCGATCCAGAACAACCGCACCGAGGAATCATAAAGAAACGCAAAATCCATGCCGAAGGCCAACTGATCCGCCTTGTCAGCAATGTTGCGAAGGGCATCGCGCAACGCTGTTTGCTGTTCGAATCCCATCTGCACTGACTGCCGCAACGCATCCAGCCATGTCAGTGTAGCAATACACGCATCAGGATAATCCGCGTGCCATACCTTAAAAGTTTCATCGAATGCCTCTACCGAAACCGCTTCGTCAATCGGAGCAACCTTTTCATACAATTGAGAAACGATTTCATGGGCTTCCACAGCAACACTGTCCGGACAATCGGCGATCACGCGCAGCCAAGGCATGAACGTGTCGATGTCGCGCGCAATTGCATGCAAATCATGTTCGAACCGTTCCAGCCATGCTGTAATGTCCGATGACAGTTCTTCTGAAAGGTTCGGCGTTTTTTCAATTGTATCCAAGACTTGTGCTTCAAGTGCTCGCCAATGCGTACCGCCAAGCATGGCAAGGCAGTTTTTCCATTGCAGCGGTGACATAGCAGCTTGCGCAATCGCGTCACGAATGGCGCGCTCGGTCTGATCCAAAGCTGAAAAGTCTTGCCCAGACACCTCGCGAAGCGCCTCTGACAACAGATCTAGCGTTGTCTCAAGGCTCTGGACATTCGCAACACCGATTGCCGGGCGTCCGATCAGTTCAAGGCATCCCTGCTTCAAAGTGATCAGTGACACCGCCAGATTGCCGCTATCAACGGCCGAAACATATCGCGGCTCCAGTGGTTCCAGCGTCCGGGTGTCATACCAATTCAGAATGTGACCGCGATAGACGGTCATTCGGGCAAGCGTCTCAAAAGTATTCCGAGCCCTTACCACAAGATCACCTGTCGTGATGAATCCCATATCACGCGCTGCCAGTGTCGAAACAAGAAACATGCCGATATTGGTTGGCGATGTGCGGTGTGCGATCTCTTCATTTTCGCCATACTGGTAATTGTCGGGTGGTAACCAGTTGTCATCTGGTCCCACGAAGGTCTCAAAAAAATACCATGTGCGCCGCGCCGCAAGGGTCAGGAATTTGCGCTGCAGTTCGGTCAAAGATTGCGCGCGAAAATATCGTGGACGCGCGCTCCACACAGATAACTCTGGCGCGATCAGCCAAAGTACAAGAATCGGAACAGCCGTCCAGAACCCCTGAAGATCGAAGAGCGCCAGATGCGCCGCCATCAGTACAGCGAGCGCTGAAGAGGGCCACATCAATTGCCACGATTGGTGACGGAGATTCCCGAGCGCTAATTTGGTCGACGCATGTGCCGCCGAAGTCCATTCAAGCCGGTTCTGACCGCTGATATAGACCCGCCAAAGCGTCCGGAAAATTGCATCCAGCGCGATCAATGTGTCGCTGACGAGGAACACGATAGAAAAAAACCAGCGCCCGCCTGTGGCCCTGATCTGGTGGATTGCATTGCCCAGTGCGCCGCGCCGAATGCCTCCGGTTGCAATGGCAAACACTTCGCCGATTAAATAACTACCGGGTGCCGCAAGCGCAAGCGCTGTCCAGACCAACGCACTGCCCGGCAAAAGCAACCACCCACCTAGAAAAAACAGCAACAGCGCAGGCGGCATAAGACTGCGCCGCAAATTATCCACCATCTTCCAGCGATCCAGCGCTGACAGGGTTGTCGGTTTGGTCCGCCCATCCACGGCGGGCACCGTGCGACCAAGCCACGGAACAAGCTGCCAGTCACCTCGCATCCAACGATGCTGACGCAAAGCGAATTCTGGATAGGTCGCGGGTAGATCTTCATAAAGGACCAGATTGCTGACCAATGCGGCCCGCCCGTGAAGGCCCTCGAACAGATCGTGGCTTAGGATATGATTGTCCGGGATGCGGCCCGACATGCTTTGATGCAGGGCTGCTATATCGTAGATGCCCTTGCCAACGTAGATACCCGTGCCAAACAGATCTTGATATACATCAGACACGGCCCGACTATAGATATCTATGGCCGTATCCCCACCATAAAGATGTGTGAAGTGCGTGCCTTTGCCCAGCTTGGGCAAAATCTCGATCCGCGGCTGCAAGATGGCATGACCGGAAACGACCCGACCGCTTTCGTGGTCAATGATCGCCTTGTTCAGCGGATGCGCCAAAATTCCAACAAGGCGCACCGCAGATGCTGGCGGTAGCCGTGTGTCTGCATCCAGCGTGATTGCATACCGGATGCCACGCAGCGTTTCGACGGGTCCCGCCACCACATCGAATGCATTACTAATCTGGCCCAGAACGAAGCGGTTGAAGTCTTCAATTTTGCCACGCTTGCGTTCCCAAGCCATCCAGCAGCCTTCAGCCGGGTTGTGCCTGCGACGTCGATGCAACAGCATAAACGGCGGGCCACCATCCGACAGATAGCGGCTGTTAAGGTCGTCAATCCGGTTTTGCAGTGCTGCCTCGATCTGGGTGTCATCCGGCAACGTTTCTGCCTGCGCATCGGACAGATCCGAAAGCACCACAAATCGAAACGCCGGGTCAGGGTTCGCAATACGCAGTATTTCGATCTTTTCCGCGATTACGTCCACCTCTGCGCGGGACCCGATTATAACGGGGATCACGACGGCGGTCGCAAATTCCTGCGGAATTGCCTTCGAGAAATCCATCTCGGGCAACACCTCAGGCCGACCAAAGCGCATGATGATCCAGTGACCCAACCAGACGCTCGGGATCGTTGCTGGCAGAAAAGTAAGGCCGAGGCCAAAAACCCATTGCCCCAATGTGGCATCGTGAAGCCACAAATAAATGACGGACACACACGTCGCCGCAATTACCAGAAAGATCAGACCCGCAGCATAAAGTGCGCCCTTGTGTCGCACCAAACGGCGCTGAAATGCCAAAAGCCACGAAACCCGGCAATTCAAAGCAGTCTCGAGCACCGTCGATCCGTCATGGATCAGCCAATATCCAACGTGGTAGCCGCTGGTGTTTGGATCTTGATTTTGGGACAAAGCGACCGCCTTGCGGGTCACTTCGGATTCCGAACTGTCACAACGCCAAGCCAATTCTTCGATCACGCGGCGATATTGGTTGCGGGTCTCAAATGTCATAGCGGCATAAATACCGGCGGGGTCTTTTACCAATTCCGCTTCAATACAACTGACATCGTCAACAAAGTCCGACCATTTGATGGCATCAATCGCGATCAGATTGGTTATTGTTTTTGCAATGTGATCGACAGGCCGCGCATCTGTTGCAGCAAATGTGTCCGAGCTCGGCTTGACTGGCACCATCAGCTTTGGGTCCATCACGCCAACGGCATGAATGAAACGCTCAAGGCACGCCAGTCGAAGCATGGATGGCAACGCCCATAGCTCGGCATTGGTAAGTTCCACCGATTGCTGATATTTTCCTACAAAATCAACTAAAGTCGTCAGCGTGATCTGAGGATCCAGATCATCAAATACAGCCTGCGCCACGGCAAAAATACGCAGGCTCCCGGCACCTTGCGGCCCTTCAAGCGCCGGAAGCCTGTCGTAGAATTTCCGGGGTAGATCCTCACTAAGGCGTCGCAAGGCACGGATGATCTGGTAATCATTATCTAAAATCCAATTGGCCGCACGCTCTTGAGAGGCAGGCGCGGCGGCACAATAGATGCGGACGTCCTCGAACCAGTCATTCAAAGTCGGCAAGACACGGTAGATATCAAGCAAGGCAGGCTGCCCGGCCACATCCGCGTGGCGCGACGCAGCGGCATACGGCCCTGTTCTTGTGTCGCTTGATTGTCCGCCCGGTTCGCTCATCAGTCAGTGCCAACGGGCAGCCGGATTCCAGTCGGCACCACTTTACCAAAGGAGTGGTTTTTGTCGCGACCATTCCGATAGCGCAACAGAAGTACCGGAACATCCGCCTTATCCAGAATAAATCGCGCCACGTCCCCGGTCGGCACGTCATTGTGCCCGCTTTGCCCATGTGTCGCCATGACCACAAAATCGACGGCTTCTTGCGATACAATTTTAATCAGCGCGCGCCGCGCATCGCCGTCGCTGGAAAGTCTGACAGCAATTTTCAGACCGTTTTGCTCCAGCTTTTTTCTGATCTGGGCAAGATAGGTTTTGCCGGCCTGTTCATTCCTTTTTTTGACGAGGACGTGCAGGCGTTCAGCCTCTTGATCCTTTGCCCCAAACGCCGTCAGCCCGGGGTCAGGGGCAACATAGCATAGCATCAGTTCAGCAGATTCTGCCCTTGCCAAGAATATGGCTTTTGGTAAAGCTGCCTCCGCACGGGACGAGCCGTCCAACGGCACAAGGATCCGACGATATGGCGTGTTCGGCTCAATAATCGCATCATCCGGGATCATCAGAACGGCGGCGCTTTTTGACATAAGCACTCCCCACGCTGTCTCGCTAGAATGCCAGCCCATATCACTACGGGACCGCGGAGAAGCCGCAATATCCCCTTGCCGATGCTCCATAAAAGCCTTGATCTGACCGATGCATTGGCCCTCAAGCAGTTCAATGCTGCAGGGATGTGCGGCGTCTTTGGCCTTCTTTGTCAAAAGTTCCAGCCGGTTCACAGTCTGTTGCTTCTTGATGCTCCAATCCACCGGATCAATCGGACCACTCAAGTTGGTGGGCTTACACAACACCTGCACCACGACTACCTTCCCGTGAAAAGCACTGGCCACTTTTTGCGCATGGTGGATAGCCGCTTGGGCCACCGGTCCATTATCAATGAAAAAAAGAACGTCGGATCGCTCTAGGCTCAGGCCTGATTTTGAGGGTTGGTCCTCATGTGATGCTTTTGTCGTCATCCGTGCAATCCTTCAAAAGTGTTCTTCGGTAATCACTGCGGTTTTCGATCGAAAAATAAGGAAAATCTTTTGCGCCAACCTTCAGAAGAACACTGAAAAGGCAGCTACTATTTCAAATGAGTAAACCGCACTCTGACACGCTAGGTGCGAACGGCCTTCATCAATTGATATAAATCAAACTGTTTCCGAATTCATCCGCCAGACTTGGCAGACGAGCGGCAGCATTTCGGCATTTCCGCTTCAATTCGATGTCTTTAGGGCAAGAGTCTGATCGTGATGCACGGCTAGTAACACCACCACAGTCAGATTGCCCTCAGTGAAACTCGGAAAAGTGTGCTCTGATGAAACTTTCAAAATACGCACTCGACAGAATGCTTGGGTCAATGTTTCACGACGGGGTCCTGCGTGTAATGATGCCAGATGGTGACCTTTTCGAATATGGAAACCAGACCGGACATCCGGTGACCGTGCGATTGCACACTGCTGCCACGATCAGACATTTGGCTCTCAACCCTGAACTGGCGTTGGGTGAAGCTTATATGAACGGGTCGCTGACCATTGACGGGGATGATCTGCAAGGATTTTTGGCAATGATCGTTCGCAATGTTCACCACGCCGCAGGAAATCGGGTCTGGTGGCAAAAGCCACTACTTAGATCACGCGCCGCCCTTCGGTGGTTGGCGCAAAACAACGGCATAGAAAGCGCACGTGGCAACGTAGCACATCATTATGATCTTTCTGGGCGTTTGTACGAGCTCTTTCTAGACGAAGATCGTCAGTACTCGTGCGGCTATTTCAAAGACACGACCGAGACACTGGATCAGGCGCAGGCGGACAAAAAAGAACATATCGCCCGCAAACTGATGATCAAGCCGGGAATGTCCGTATTGGATATAGGATGCGGCTGGGGCGGAATGGCGCTGACCTTGGCCAAGGACTATGGTGCCCACGTTGTCGGCATCACTCTGTCGCAAGAGCAGCATGCCTATGCAACACGGCGTGCGAAACGCGAAGGTCTGGCAGACAGGGTTCATTTCCGGCTCTGTGACTACCGCGACGTAAATCAAAGCTTTGACAGGATAGTCTCTGTCGGGATGTTCGAACATGTGGGACTGCGCCACTTTGATAAGTATTTCCAGACAGTCCGCGATGGGCTTTCGCCGGATGGCATTGCGCTCATCCACACGATTGGCTGGGCTGCCCCCCCGAATGGTACGAATCCGTGGATCGCCAAATATATCTTTCCAGGTGGCTACATTCCCACCGTTTCAGAAACCATGAGCGCCGTTGAGAAAGCCCGACTGTGGGCGACGGATATCGAATGTTGGCGTCTGCACTACGCCAATACGCTGCGCCACTTGTACAACCGGTTTCATCACAATGAAGCTGAGATAGCGGCGATGTATGATCAACGCTTTGTCAGGATGTGGCGCTTTTATCTTGCCGCCAGCGAACAAACTTTTCGCAATGGCCCGCAAGCAGTGTTCCAATTTCAGGTGTCACGAAATATCAATGCCGTCCCTCTGACGCGAGACTACCTTTATAAGCAATCAGATTTAGGCGCCGCCTCGCAGGCGAACGGTTCAAGACGGTTGACGCTTGTCACCGATGATGCCGCGGCAATTCATTCAAAAGTTAAAGGCAATTCGCATCACATATCTCATAAGGAGCAAAGCAATGATCGACAAAATCCTACTGGCCGTTGATGGGTCCGAGAACGCAAAACGGGCCATCGACATCGCAGCTGAACTGGCAAGCAAACTGAACGCAGACCTGTTCATAGTGCATGTTTTGATGCACGGACGTCCGCCTGAGGAGTTCGTCCACATGGCTGAGGTCGAACATCTTGTCAAAGAAGCGCATTCAATAGTCTCACCGGGCCAAGTGTATGCGCCAGGAAGCTATCCTGAATTACTGGGAGGCGATCCGACGGACGCCAGAACCGCAAGAATCATTTCAGTTCTCGGAGAGCAGATCACCGCCAGCGCAAAAGCACGCTGCGCTAAACAAGGTGTGAAAAACATCAAAACATCTGTCCGCACAGGCGATTACGCCGAAGAAATCGTGATCGCCGCCAGGGAGTCCAAAGTCGACATGATCGTCATCGGGTCGCGAGGACTGGGCGTACTTAAAAGCACGGTTCTGGGCAGCGTGTCGCAAAAGGTGTTGCATCACGCGCATTGCAGCGTTCTGACCGTCAGGTAATTCAACCTATTCCCGCCACGGAAAGCCGCAAGATGGTGTTATTTCTCACCGTCAATTTTCCAGACCTGCCGAAGACCGGTGACAATATCTCTCGGTATATTAAAGTAACGTCCAATCTCCGGATCAGACAACCCAAGTTCTGCGAGCGTTTCAAGGCAGCGTCTCGGCGTTGGCCCTAAAACATGAATATATTTCTGCAATTCATAGATCAGCTCATCCCGCTTTGGCTGAACTCCTGACACAAGCGATCGCCCACCGGGCCCCAACTGCCACATTAAATCCGGAATAATTTTTTCGTCCATCATATAGTATGTCTCACCTCCACACATGGCAAAGTACGAACGTGATTTGACGACTAAGGAAGATTATCCTGCCTCAATTGATTCCGATCAATAGATCCGTCGAACTTTGTCCAAGCTGGCAGAGGCTTGCTGATTACAGTCGTGGGTTCGGCGACATCGCTCTTGTGGCCAACAGGTCAGCATAACTCTGGTGCGCGACAGCCAGACTTTAGCCACAAAGCCAAACTTTGCTGTAAACAATGGTTTTGGATGACCTCTGAAACAGTCATCCAAAAGGTGTGGCAGTGACGGCTCCTTAAAACGGATTAAGCCCGCAAAAAAGTTCGGGTCGATTGATTTTGCGCAATAGGCAAATGCCCAGATGCCCTAGAATCAGTCGCATGGAACACATACCTTTAATATTCATCAATCGCGCTGACGCAGGTCGGCAATTGGCCGAAGCTCTGGCGGCACTGGGACTTGACCAGCCCCTGATCTATGCCCTGCCCCGCGGCGGAGTGCCCGTAGCCGTCGAGATCGCAAAGTCGCTTCATGCGCCGCTTGACTTGCTGCTTGTACGCAAAATCGGCGCCCCGCAAAATCCGGAGGTCGCCCTTGGTGCAATTGTAGAGGGCGTAAGCAGAGAGATCGTTATCAACGAAAGTGTGAAACACCTCTCTGGTGCTGATGAGGCTTATATCTCGACTGCTGTGGCCAGCCAAAGAGCCGAGCTTGAGCGACGCAAAAAACTGTATCTCGGTGATCGGGCAAGGCTGGACCCAAGGGGTCGAACCGTTGTTGTTGTAGACGATGGGCTGGCCACTGGTGCCACAATGAAGGCGGCGTTGATTGGGCTGAAACGTAGCAATCCAAGGCGGATCATAGTTGCCCTTCCGGTCGCTCCAAGGACGGCTTTAGACGACATCTCCGATCAGGCCGATGACATCATTTACCTGAATCCAGCAACAGAATTCCGCGGCGTAGGCGGCTTTTATCGCGACTTTCATCAGTTGACGGACGACGAAACAGTGGCACTGCTTGCTCAGGTTTCAAATGGCCCGGCAAATACCGCACGCGCTGTCACAGTAGCCACCCACAAAAGGCAGGTGTCTATTCCGCCACTCGGACTTCCCGGCGATCTGACGGTTCCACCAAACCCGCGCGGTATCGTCTTGTTTGCACATGGCAGCGGATCCAGTCGACTTAGCCCGCGTAACACATATGTCGCCGAGAAACTGAACGCCGAAGGGTTTGCAACGCTTCTGTTTGATCTTTTGACTCCGCAGGAGGGGCAAGACCGCCGCAACGTTTTTGACATTCCGCTGCTTGCTGACCGCGTGGTCGAAGCCTCGATCTGGATCACCTCCGAGCCTGACCTTGAAGATTTGCCACTTGGCCTTTTCGGGGCAAGCACAGGTGCGGGAGCGGCGCTTGTCGCGGCGGCGGAACTAAAGGGTCGGGTGGCTGCTGTCGTGTCGCGTGGCGGTCGGCCCGATTTGGCTATGGCTTACCTGCCGCATGTCACTAGCCCAACGTTACTGGTCGTCGGAAGTCTGGATTTTGATGTTATCAAGCTGAACGAACAAGCCTTTGCTGCGCTGACTTGTGAAAAGGCGTTGGAAATCGTTGCGGGTGCCGGTCATTTGTTTGAAGAGTCGGGCACACTGGACATCGCCGTCGACCATGCCGCCAATTGGTTTAAGGCGCATCTCACCCAACGCCTGACGACACGTCCAAAGCCCGTACCGCCGCCAAAAACCGACACCGCCCGTTCTGTCTTGCGCGCTGCCGCAGAACCGTTGCCCCTGATCAATGATCCCAATTTTGCAAAAGCCTTTGATCGGTTCGGATCAAAGCGAGTGGTGCTTTTGGGTGAGGCGTCGCATGGCACATCGGAATTCTATCGCGCGCGAGCCGCCATCACCCGCCGCCTGATCGAAGAACACGGTTTTACAAGTGTTGCAGTCGAAGCTGATTGGCCTGATGCCGCAATGGTTGACCGCTTCATCCGGCACAAACGCCCCGAGGCAATGAAAACTCCTGCCTTTGAACGCTTTCCCACATGGATGTGGCGCAACGCCGAGTTCGAGGCTTTCACCCGTTATTTGGAGCAATATAACCAGACAAGAAAGGTTGACGACCGCGTCGCGTTCTATGGCCTCGACCTTTATAATATGAACGCGTCGATGGCGGCGGTGCTGAAGTATCTTGACCGTGTCGACGAAACGGCAGCCGAGGTGGCCCGGTCACGTTATGCCTGCCTGTCGGCATGGTCGCATGCCCCCGCAGCCTATGGGCGCGCGGCCCTGACCCGTGGGTTTTCTGAATGCGAAAAGCCGGTCACGCAAATCCTGATTGATTTGTTCAAGAAGCAATTGGACTATACTGCGCAAGATGGGGATCAATTCTTTGATGCCGCACAAAATGCACGGCTGGTGATCAATGCCGAGCGGTATTACCGCGCGATGTATTACGGCTCACAAGTGTCTTGGAATCTGCGCGACCAGCACATGTTCCAGACTCTGCGCCAAATCCTGAGCCATTCTGGACCAAACGAAAAAGTTGTGGTTTGGGCGCATAATTCCCACATCGGCGATGCGCGTTACACCGATATGGGCCGCATCCGTGGCGAGCTGAACATCGGTCAGCTTTGCCGCGATGAATACGGAGATACAGCCGCCCTTATCGGATTTGGAACAGGATCGGGCACCGTTGCTGCCGCGTCCGAGTGGAATGCCCCGATTGAGACCAAAGTCATTCGCCCCCCGCGCCCCGATAGTTACGAGGCATTGTGCCACGACGTCGATCTTGAACGCTTCCTATGGGATTTCAAAAAGGGTCAATCACCTGAGTTCCTACGGCTTTTGAGCCAGCAAAGATTACAGCGATACATTGGCGTCATTTACCGACCCGAGACTGAACGGGCGAGCCATTACAGCTATGCGACCCTGCCCGATCAATATGACGCTTTCGTTTGGTTCGACCAAACACAGGCGGTCACTGCGTTACCCACATTGACGAATACCACAGAGGACGAAACCTACCCGTTTGGCCTTTGAAAAGGGCCTACGGACCTGCCGCGTCGCGCGCACCTGCAACCCTCTCAGGACGGACGCGCATCAACTTGAGGAAGAGAAAATGAGAATTCAAAACCTTTCGCATTGGGTGCCGAAAAAATTTTCTTCGCTGTTCTTGACGGCTGAACGACTGCTTCCCACATCGTCGGGCGGAGATGTCAAAAACAGGTCTCTAGGTGGTGGAATGGCGGACGGCGCGTTCAATGCAGTCGTCCTTTTAGCTGCCATTCAGATCTGCGGCGGTGCGCGCGCACCTCCGCTTCGTCTGATCGCTCGGCATTCCAAGCCTAGCCAGAATCCAAGAGCATCTCTCTCACATTGCCCACCGATCCGGAGGTTTCGGGCTTTTCGTCTGTGCCTTTCCGGGGCTGGTTGAGCACCTGTTCCACCTCGACACAAAAAGGAGTCTTACAATGCTACAGACAGTCTTTTCTCCGCTAAACACCAGCGATCCGTTTGCCGATATGCGTCGTCTGCAAAGCGAAATGAATCGGCTTTTTACCGGGTCCAGAGCGCCTGGCCCATCTGCGAGCTATCCGCCAGTCAACTTCTGGGCCGGTCAGGATAGCATCGTTATGACGATCGAGCTTCCCGGTCTGACCGAGCAAGACATCGAGCTGACGGTCAAGGACACTATGCTTTCTATTCGCGGGACATATCCTGATTCCGAGAAAGGCGATAACATCGCCTGGCATCGCCGCGAGCGTGTGGATGGAACGTTCTTGCGCTCGGTCGAACTGCCGTTTCGGATTAATCCTGATCAGATTGAGGCACGTTTTGCAAATGGTGTTCTGACCGTCGAGATGCAGCGCCCCGAAGACGACAAACCCAAGCGCATCGCGATCAAAACAACCTGAAACCATGATTGAAAGGAGAGAGCCATGGCACAAGAACTTACCACACAAGACACGCGGGATGTGACGACATCGAACGGCGACGCAAATCGCAGGGCGATGGCGTTTACACCAGCTGTCGACATCTTTGAGCGTGATGAAACCACGGTGATCATGGCTGATATGCCGGGTGTGGCGCCGGATGATGTTGACGTAACACTGGAGCGTCAAATCCTGACACTTCGCGGCAAGGTGAAGCCGTACGCACCTGAAGGTTATCGCCTTCTATCGTCCGAATACCGGGTTGGGGATTATATCCGCGTCTTCACCCTATCGGATGAGGTCGATCAGGCAAAGATCAAGGCTGAATTCAAAAACGGGGTTCTACGGCTAGAATTGCCACGCTCGCCCGAAACCCAGCCCAAGAAAATCTCGGTCAAGGCGGCATGAACCGTCTTTCTATCTAAACTCGCAATCAAGGAAGGAGTCTAAAATGCAAATCAGCGATCTAATCCCATGGGGTCGGGACAAAGAAAAGAGTCCGGCAAGCGAAAGAGAAAACGGGGCCAATCCCCTAGTGTCACTGCAACGTGAAATCAACCACGTGTTCGAGGACTTCTGGAACAAGGTTGAAAGTGGCTGGAATGGTCGCAGCGATGTTGTGGGCATGTTCGGCCCCAGCACCGACGTCACAGAGACAGACAAAAGCGTTGATGTCTCAATCGAATTACCCGGCATGACTGAAAAAGACATCGATATTTCGCTTTCAAGCGACGCGATGACCATCCGTGGCGAAAAGAAAATCGAACACGAAGAGGAGCGCAAAGGCGTTTACATGTCCGAACGGTCCTACGGCTCATTCTATCGCACGGTGCCGCTTCCTGCGGGCGTCGACCCAGACAAAGCCGATGCAAAGTTCAAGAACGGAGTGTTGACCATAACCCTGCCCAAGACCGCAGAGGCGCAGGCCAAAGTAAAACGTATTCCCATAAAGGCCGCATAAGGCATGTGGGGCCGGGCAACCCGGCCCCATTCCTCAGGTCCCAAGGAGAAAAGCTATGCACGCTATAGTTTCTCGTCTCGGCCACGTATTGGTGGCGATTTGCATTTTTACCTTTAGCTTCACCGCACCGGTAGCATCGCAAACTGCAGATCGACCGTTATATTTAAACGACGATGGGCTGCCAACTCTGGCCCCCTTGCTGGATCGAGTAACACCGGCTGTCGTCAATATTTCGGTCGAAAGCGAACAAACAGCCGAATTGAACCCGTTGTTTAACGATCCGTTTTTTCGACGGTTCTTCGACATGCAGCCGTTTCCGCAACAACAAGAGCCACAGCAACAGCCTCGTCGGGAAATGAGCGCGGGCTCGGGTGTGATCTTTAATGCCGAGAAAGGATATGTGCTAACCAACCACCATGTCGTAGAGAACGGCGACCGGATCATCGTGACGCTCAAGGACCAGCGGCAATTTGATGCCGCGTTGATCGGCAGTGATCCCGGCACAGATATCGCTTTGCTTAAGATCGATGCCACAGATCTTACCGCGCTTGATCTGGGCGACAGCGATCGGCTGCAAGTGGGCGATTATGTATTGGCGATCGGGAACCCGTTTGGCCTTGGCCAGACCGTGACATCCGGCATCGTCAGCGCATTGGGGCGTAGCGGGCTGAACATCGAAGGCTACGAGGACTTCATTCAAACCGACGCTTCCATCAACCCCGGCAATTCCGGCGGCGCTTTGGTGACCCTTGATGGACGGCTGGTTGGCATTAACACCGCCATCATCGCGCCGTCGGGTGGCAATGTCGGGATCGGTTTTGCCGTGCCTGCAAATATGGCAAATGCCGTTGTCGATCAGCTGATCGAGTTTGGCGAGGTCCAACGTGGACAACTTGGAGTAAGGATTCAGGATTTCACACCCGACCTTGCCGAAGCCTTGGGCATTAAAGCTGGTGCAGGCGCAGTGATTACCCAAGTCGAGCCGAACAGCGCTGCCGAGGCGGCGGGATTCCAGCCCGGGGATCTGATTGTGTCAGTTGATGGTCGTTCGATTGCCGGGTCCGCCGATTTGCGCAGTCAAATCGGATTGAAGCGGCTTGGCAGAGATATCGAAATCGGCATCATCCGTGATGGCAAAACACAGACACTGACGGCCACGTTGCGCAAAGGCGCGCAGCTTGGCGCAAAAGCGGGCGAGCGAGGGCTTGGACGGCTTTCAGGGGCCGAACTGCGAGACCTCCAACCCGGCGATCGGCTCTTCGGCGATGTTGCCGGTGTCGTGATCGCCCAAGTGGATGCCGACAGCCGCGCCGCACGTTCAGGTTTGGAAGCGGGCGACATTATTGTGGCCGCCAATCGGGTGCCAGTCACATCAGTTGCAGAGTTACGCCAGCAACTTGCATCCATCGACGGAGCGCTTGCCTTAACCATCCAACGCGGATCGGCCCGCATATTTCTACTGGTCCGTTGACGCCAAGACCCCATTAGAGGAACCAACCATGGAAAAGAAAAAAGATAAGATCAATCAATCCACCGATGAGCCGACGCCAGATGAACCTGAGGTAACAACGCGGGACCCTTATGCAGAACTGGAAGTTCTAACGGACAAATGGAAGCGCGCCTTAGCTGAGGCCGAGAACGCTCGTAAGCGCGCCGATGCGGCCCGTTTTGACGGGCGAGAACATGGTGTGGCACTTGCGGTAGAGGCCCTTGCCCCTGCTTACGATGATATCTGTCTGGCGATTGAGGCCGCTCGCGCCAGTCCTGATGCCGACAATCCACTGATCGTCGCGCATCTAGAGGGCCTGAACCGAACGAAGTCGGCCTTCGCGACCGGCCTAAAGGCGCTTGGTATCAGGGAAATTGCACCAAAGGACTCCCCATTTGATCCGGTGCTTCATGAAGCCCTGCTAACGCAGGAGACTAATGACACCAAGCCAGGTGTGGTTCTTGTCCTGCATCGCCCCGGCTTCGCCCTAGGACAGCGGCTTATCCGACCGGCCCATGTGACCGTGAGCGCAAGCCCAAGCAAACAGACGAAGGACTGAACATAAAAAACGCCGCAAAGAGGATCACGTCCTTCGGAAGCTGCGCACCCTTAAACCAGTTCATTCGTGCCCTCTCTCGTCAATTTTGCCAACCGCAGTTGCGGTCAGCCTACCAAGTCCGCACGTCGACTAGCGTTCTTTGCGACCGTAGGATGGAACAGTGGATCGGGAAAGTGATGAGACCTGCCGATCAGGGCTCGCCGTTGATCAAGCGCGCGCACTGGGGCAAATCCTTGGTTGTGGAGTTGGGTCACGGTCACCTTTTGCAAAGTCCCTCCAGACGTAATCAGCTTGGGCCTACCATCTGGCTCTCTGGCACAAAAAAACTATCTCAATTTGGCTATTTTAAAACTAGTCGAGAGATTATTGAACTGGCGGTTATGATGCATGTCCGAATTCCATTGATTCCGACATTCCTGACCTGCAGCCTAGTTCCCGATCAATTTAACCTGTTGAAATCCTCAGTATCCGCCCAAAAAGACAAATAAGAATCTTCAGGAAACCTAAGAAAATGGCAAACAGGTCCGATGTCAAAAAGAGGATAACCGCCCTTCGTGGCGAAATCGCGCGGCACGACCAGCTCTATTACGTGGAGGCTGCCCCGGAGATTTCCGATAAAAAATACGACGGGCTGTTTGCCGAACTCGAACTGCTGGAGCAAGAGCGCCCGGACCTTGTGACACCGGACTCGCCTACTCAGCGGGTAGGCGTAGCGCCGCACACTGGGCTAGAAAAAGTATCACATATCGCGCCGATGCTGAGTCTAGACGCGGTACGTAACGAGGCGGATGTTGAAGGCTTCCTTGCACGCATTCGTACCGAGACGGGGGAAGATGAGGCGGTGATATGGGCCGAGCCAAAGTTCGACGGTTTGTCGGTGGAGGTCGTATACGAGAATGGCCATTTTGATCGCGCATCAACGCGCGGCGACGGGCGCACCGGTGAGGGGATCGGTCATACTTTGCGCGCAGCGCGTGCACTGCCCTTGCGGCTCCGGCATCCCAAGAAAATGCCCGACATACTGGTCGTACGTGGCGAGGCACTTTTGCTTGTTAAAAGCTTTCAGAAGCTGAACCGCGCGCGCGTTGAGCGGGGGGAAGAGCCGTTTGCCAACCCCCGCAATGCAGCCGCCGGTCTTGTTCGGCGGCTTGATCCTGCGGGAGCAGAGGCCATTCGTTTTGCCGTTACATTTTACGATGCGACAGGTTTGAGCATTCAAGATGCACCAACGCAGGAGACGCTTCTGAAACAGCTTGAGCATCAGGGCCTTCCTGTTTTTGGCGCGCGGGCACGTTGCGTGTCGATGGAAAACATCCGCGCCTTTCACAAGCGTCTCATGGAAGCACGCGACCAGCTGCCTTACGAGATCGACGGGATGGTTCTAAAGCTTGATGACCGCGCCGCGCGCGAGAATATGGGCACACGCGCACGCAGCCCGCGTTGGGCACTGGCCTGGAAATTTGAACCGAGACACGAGATAACGCGGATTGCAGACATCGCGGTGAGCGTGGGTCGGACAGGGGCCCTCACCCCCGTCGCCTTGCTTGATCCGGTCGATGTGGGCGGCGTAACCGTTGCGCGCGCGACGCTGCACAACCCAAGCGAAATCCGCCGCAAAGACCTGAGAGTAGGCGATACTGTGCGGATCGAGCGCGCGGGCGATGTAATCCCCGAGATCGTCGGACGTGTGGACACACCGGGACAAAAGCGGGGCGATGTGTTCGAAATGCCAAAGATGTGCCCCGCGTGTGGCGCGGAACTGGAAATGCGCGGACGCAAGGCACAATGCCCCGCAGGCATCGCCTGTCCCGCACAGCTTGTGGGCCGGATCGTGCATTATGCTGCCCGGGGCGCGATGGATATTGACGGTCTGGGTGAAAAGACGGCCTCGCAACTGGTCGAGCGTGGAATGGTGAAGACACTCGCCGACCTCTACGATCTCTCTGCCGAAAATTTTAAAACCCTCGAAGGCTTTGCAGCCAAATCGGCCAAGGCGCTTTTTGACGCCATTCAAAACAGAACCAAGGTTCCATTGGACCGTTTTGTTTGGGCTTTGGGCATCCGTCACGTAGGCAGCGACTCAGCTCGGCAGCTTGCGCGCGCATTTGGATCGCTCAAAGCGCTGCGTGACGCATCCGAGGATAACATCAGCGCGGTGCTCAATATCGGCCCAAAAACTGCCGCTTCCATCGTCGGTTTCTTCGCCGAAAGGCGCAACCGCGACGTTGTTGACCGGCTGCTTGCGGCCGGTATCTCCCCCCAACCGATAGAGAAGACCGGATCTACCCTCGCGGACAAGACATTCGTCCTCACCGGCGCGCTGGCAGGTTGGACGCGCGCGCAAGCAACGCAAGAAATCGAGCGACGCGGCGGGCGCGTAACCACGACCGTCAGCGATGAGACAGACTACCTTGTCGTCGGAGAAAGGCCCGGCTCGAAGCTCGAGCAAGCAAAACGGCACGGTGTCAAGACGCTCGACGAAGCCGATTTTCGGAAACTTTTAGGCCAAGGAGGTTGAGCCATGCCAGTCCACAACAGCGAGATCGCCGAGATATTCGACCATCTGGCAGACCTGCTAGAGATTAAGGGAGCGAACCCGTTTCGCGTGCGAGCCTATCGCAACGCGGCGAACACGATACGCGGAAACGGTCGAAGCATGACCGACATGGTCGACGCGGGCGAGAATCTCTCGGAATTGCCCAGCATCGGAGAGGATCTGGCCGAGAAGATCACGGAAATCGTCCGAACTGGCAAATTGCAGCTTCTCGAAGAGGTTTCCAGCAAGGTGCCGGACGCTATTGTCGAGGCTACGCGTATTCCCGGCGTTGGCCCCAAAAAAGCGCAGATGCTTTTCCAACAGCTCAGCTTCCGCACCATAGGCGATCTTAGGCAAGCCGCCGAAGAGGGTAGGATCGAGAAGATCGCAGGCTTCGGCGCCAAGACACAAGCGAAAATCCTCGACGAGCTTTCCCACAGGGCCCTCGGGACGCGCCGGTGGCGGATTGACGAAGCCGAGGATTTCGCCGGGCCGCTGCTCGATTGGGTTCGTAAAATCGAAGGTGTCAGCAAGGCAGAGATCGCGGGAAGCTACCGCCGCCGCAAGGAGACGGTGGGCGACCTCGACATTCTGGCGGCGGGCGCGCAAGGCAGAAAAATAATAGACTCCTTCACCGAATATGATGAAATTGTCAGCATTGCCTCGAAGGGCGCTACCCGTTCGACGGTTACCCTGCGTGTAGGGCTTCAGGTGGATCTGCGCGTGGTCGGAAAAGAAAGTTGGGGATCTGCACTTCACTATTTCACAGGATCAAAGGCGCACGGCATTGCCTGTCGGCGACGTGCCCAGAAGCGGGGTCTTAAGCTCAATGAATATGGCCTTTTTGACGGAACAAGGCGTATTGCAGGAGCAACGGAAGACAGCCTTTACAAAAAGATCGGATTGCCATGGATCGACCCCGTGTTGCGCGAAGCCCAGGGCGAGATAGAAGCCGCCGAGGTTAGTGCATTGCCTGCACTGATCACGCGTGACGACATCCGGGGAGACTTGCATGCACACACGAAGGCCTCGGACGGCAAAAATACTTTGCGCGAAATGGCCGAGGCCGCAATACTAAAGGACTACGAATACCTTGCGATCACTGACCACTCAAAGAGCCAGCGCGTGGCAGGAGGTTTGTCCGAGCGCGAACTCGAAGACCAGATCGAGGAAATCGCCCGCATGAACGAGTCCTTCGCAGGATTTCGTCTGCTCAGCTCATGCGAGGTCGATATTCTTGAAGATGGGTCACTCGATTTCCCCAACAAACTGTTGAGCAAACTCGACCTTGTCGTGGTGTCGATCCATTCGGGTTTCAACATGTCTGAGGCGGAGCAGACCGAACGCATTATCCGAGCGATGGACAATCCTCTGGTCAGTATCGTCGGACATCCCACCGGCCGCCTCATCGGGATGCGGCGGCCCTACCCCGTGAACATTGAGCGCCTTGTGATCGCCGCGAAAGAGCGGGGGTGCTGTCTGGAACTCAACGCCAATCCGCAGCGCCTCGACCTCAGTGACGCGCAGTGCCGAATTGCGAGGGACGCAGGGGTGATGATCGCCATTTCGACAGACGCGCATACGTGCGGCTCACTCGACAACATTCAATATGGTGTCGATCAAGCAAGGCGGGGCTGGCTTTCGGCCAAGGAGGTACTGAATACCCGCGGATGGAAAGAAGTTGCGAGTCTCCTGACACGGCACTAAGCAAGTGACTGCAATCACGCAAAAAATAGCTCTGGGATCGCTTGACAAAAAGACCCCGGCAAAAACGCGCTGAGCGCTTGAGTTGTTTGATGGCATAAGGCTCGCCGCGCTTGCCACAACAGAAACTGACGACTATCAAAACCGAGAACTTTTATTATAACTAGCCTCAGGAAAGATTGATCATACCCAGAAGATGACGATTGCGGCGATTTGGATGGCCGACATCAAAGTGTAGGCGCAGCGGTCAAGGCAGGTGTGGATGCACAGCCAACGGTCATAAACACACGGCCTCCAGTGCGAGAGCGGAAATAACGGCGATATCCGCGCCATTTGCGATTCGGGAAGCACAAACATATCGGTCATTGTGGTACCCCTTGGTGCCACAAATGAATAAGCGAGTTCCACCGACCGCAAGCAATTTAATAGATCCCAAGCCTAGAGCGCAGTCGCTCAATTACTCAGAGTTTCATCCATCAGTTAGAACCGACTCGCAGGCGCCCTTCAGCGTCGCAAGTTATTGGTAATCAAAGGTGAATATTCGGCAAATCACCAGTTGATAAAGATCAAATGCACTTGGATAAAATGTGCCAATAATTGCTACTGAGACCGCGCTGAGGCGAGATTTTGGGCATTTTCCTTGTGACCCCCGCAAGCGACGCTTGCGCAGGATTTTAAACCCAAACGCATGAAATCAAAGCACTGCGAATTTTGAAAGCGTTAAGACGATGTACTGATTGTTGGATATGAAAGGGAAGTTAAATTGTCATTCAGAAAATCTGAAATGTTTCCGCAAGAGAATGCCCGCGCCAGCGATAGTGTCCCGATTGCAAGAGAGATAAAAATGGCAAATGATCCGCTCACTTCCCCACAAAACGCTAAGGCAAAGAAAATTGAATACCTGTTAGAAAACGTCTACATCGCAGAGCAATTGGATACGATGTCGACCCTGTTGGCGCAGCAAAATGCTTCGTTTTTTCGTGTGCGGGCTTATAGCGAAGCTGCCAAATTTGTAAGATCAATGACGCAGCCAATCCGTAGCATCTATGAAGAGTCCGGCTCAAAAGGTTTGGACGCGCTGCCAAAAATCGGAATTTCGATTGCAAATGCGATTGTCGAGATACTTGAATCGGGGGAATTATCCTCGATCAAACGGTTACGCGGGACGCTCGACCCTGAAAAACTTTTTCAAACGGTTCCGACGATTGGGCCACAGCTTGCCAAGAGCATACATGATCAACTGAGCATCGACTCGCTTGAGGCGCTTGAAGCGGCCGCCAACGACGGGCGTCTTTCGGCGTTAACGGGGATCGGCCCGAGGCGGTTGTCGGCGATCAAGGGTTCGTTGAAAAGCATACTTGCCACTCGGCACCCATCATCTCGCACCGCACCGAATAGCCAACCACCTGTGGCTACTATCCTTGAAGTTGATCAAGCTTACCGTACTGCCGATGCAGAGAACACGCTCTCGAAGATTTCGCTTCAACGGCCCGGCACCACTGATGTCACAAAGGTGCCGATTTTGCATACAGAGCGCGATGGATGGCGATTTACGGCCATTTATTCAAACACCCGGACGGCGCAAACTTTCAAACGGACGCGGGATTGGGTTATGATTTACTTCGAAGAAGACGGGCACGGCCAAGGGCAATGCACTGTCGTGACGGAACACCACGGCCCTCTGATCGGCAAGCGTGTGATCAGGGGAAGTGAGGACGCCTGTGCCGAGCATTATCTTCGTGAAACGGCCGACAATTTGGGTGGGTAAATTGATGAATATCAATTGGCCCCAAAACTTAGTTGATAGCCTGCTCTTCTGTTTTCATATGGAGGGCAACACATGCGTAGCGATGAAGAAATTAGAGACGACATTCTGGCAGAAATCGACTTCGAACCACGGATTGAATCTACTGAAATTGGAGTGACGGTAAAGGATGGTGCGGTCACGTTGCACGGGACTGTTCATAGTTTCCTTGAAGAGCTAGCCGCCGTAAAGGCTGCGAAGCGGGTCAAAGGGGTCCACGCTGTCGTTGAAAAAATCGATATAAAATATCCCGCAGATACGACCATTTCAGACGCCGATATTGCAGAGCGGATCGCACATCTTTGCGAGTGGAGCACTATTTTTCGCAAATATGATCTCAAAGCCGAGGTAAAGAACGGGCGGGTGACTCTCACCGGGTCTGTGGATTGGCAATATCAGCGTAATGATGCCCAGGATCAGGTTGCACATATGGGTGGCGTAACGGGTGTCACCAACGCAATCACTATCTGGCCGAAAGTTTCGCAACTGGATGTAAAAAAGAAAATCTCGGCCGCTATGCACAGAAGTGCGGCACTTGAAGCTGCCAAAATCAATGTCGATGTGATTGATGGTAAAGTGACGCTGAAGGGTCAAGTCAAGGCATGGTACGAACGCAAACTAGCGAAGGACGCAGCTTGGTCTGCCCCCGGGGTGGTCAGCGTTATTGATCAGATTGAGATAGCTTAACAGATAAACCAAGGCGCTCGTCTAATCCCCTGTCCCCAAAGACGAAGTGCGCTTTGGTTTGGGAAGGGCGGTCCAGAACACCAATTCTGGACCGCCAATCTCATGACGTAGCGAGGACTATCAAAATGCCGCATAGGACCGCGCATTTCATTGTTTTGCCAAGGGGTCTGCCTCTCGAACAGTGGTTTGTGGTTTGTCGCGAGCATTGTCTGGATTTCACGACAACAGAAGCATTTGTCACGAAGCTTTATGGTTTTTAAGAGAATAATTTTTTTGTCTTGTCATTTTTGAACGACCTGTGAACGAATCGAATCGTCTGGCTTCAAAAGGCGGCCCAGCAGGTCGCCTACGATCATCGCTACAGCAGCAAGTGGGTCAAAAGTCCAAAGACGGATTCGGCGAGTGGGGACTGCTTTCCCCGTCCGCCGGATTATTCGGTGCTGTTGGTCATGCGTTGGCATTTTGCTCTTTGACATCTCGCTCGGATGGCTCTGCAATCCAGACCCGCGCCTAACCAGACGCAAGTGGAACAAAAAAGGAGCCGTCCACAAATGACACCACCCTCGCGAACACTGATGAGGTGAAGGATTTGCGCCATCGGTAAAAGTGCAATTGGTCGACCTTAAAATAGCGGCACGTCTTGGTAACGTGTCCGATCTCATCGGCATATCGACCGTCTTCGCCAGAAAGCATCATATTGATGCCCCAGAGACGCATCATGCAATAACACTTAATCCGCACTACCCGATGGGGCTCTCCACCATTGATCCATATCAATCTGTGCAAGGTTGGGGCGGATACTATGATGTCAGTATTCGATGCTATGGATCTCTTTGAAATGGAGGTGTTTGTTTTGCGGCAAATGGATATTTCGGTGTGTGCCTTACATGCAACCCCAAAGGGCTGCCGCGCACGCCAGAACGGTTATTGAGTTCTGAGCCTCGACTTTTCTATGACCTAGCCTTCACCTAAAAAACGGAGCGTAAATCCATGAAAGACCCCGAATTGGACGTGCTTATCAAAGAATTGGAAGACCGCGACGATATGACAGTCGCGGAGTTCGACGGCGTTCTTCACGCATTGGCTTTTCTGCTACCGAAAAAACTGTCAAAAGCTGTTACAGCTGATCAAATCGCCACTACCGATGGCGCTGTGCTTGTGGTGGACAACGCCTATCCGAACTGGTCGGTTAATATTCATGGTCGCGCGAATGATAAAGACGGTCATTGGCGTTGCACCCTCCGTGAAAATGACGGCCGTGACAACGATGCCGTCATCGGTTTGGGTAGCTCTCCGATTTTGTCGCAGGCAATCTTGGCAGCGACTTTGCGCCTTTCGATGTTGCAAAAAGAAAAATAGTAACCTTGATTTATCAATCACTTGGCGTGTGTGCCGCTCAGATGGCGAATTTAGCCTATCTTGCTTAGCGCTTATCGTTCGAAAGGCGCCACCACTACACCATGCCATCATACCTTCTTGGCGTAGTTTTGAAACGACCTCGACAACCTAACTTTTGGGGCTCTGATATGTTGGAAATCCCTAGTTTGCACTGATGAAGCATGATGGATTTTTTTTCGTGAAGGATGAGGCAAACCAAGCGACTGTCATTGTATTCCGAACATGTGAACTTCTTGGGACAACACCGCACCCAGACCATCATTGCCCAAGGCCATTTATGCAGGGAGGGAACTGCACCTTTACACTCTCGCAGGGGCCTAATCAAAAGCCATAACTAGAAACTGTACCTTCCGTCGAATGCCCCAGTTTAAATCAAGCTTCCAAAAATAGGCTATCGTTCAAAAGGCGGTCCAAAGACGCCGGATTGCGTGACTGCGGGTTGATCTTGCTCAATTCTGCCTGCTTCTGATGGGGCAAAATGATCTGCGATCTGTCGCCACGACGGATCAGCAAGAAAGTCGTTTCGGCGGCAAGGCGGCAGAGTAGCGCCAGATTTGAACCAAGGGAGGCAACGCATGACCCAATCACCCCAACTCGTAATTGACTTTACAAAAGTGAACCGTAGCGATGTTAACATTGTTGGTGGCAAGAACGCCTCGTTGGGCGAAATGATCAGCACGTTGGCCCCTAAAGGTATTCTTGTGCCGCCAGGCTTTGCTACCACCGCCGACGCCTTTCGTGCCTATTTGACCAGCAACACCCTAGAAGATGCTATCGCCGACCATCTTGCTGCGTTGGCAGCGGGGCGGATCGACCTGCATGCGGCGGGTCAGAAAATTCGCGCACTTATTCTCGGGGGCGACTGGCCCGCAGCAACGGCCGAAGCCATTTTAACGCATTACCGCGCATTGGGCCAAACCGTGAAACAGACCGACGCTCCGGTTGCGGTACGTTCCAGTGCAACCGCCGAAGATTTGCCTGATGCCAGTTTTGCAGGCCAGCAAGAGACATTTCTTAACGTCAGTGGCGAGGCTGCACTTTTGGATGCTTGCAAGCGCTGCTATGCTTCGCTCTATACCGATCGAGCCATTTCTTACCGTCAAATTCAAGGTTTTGCGCATGATCAAGTGGCGCTTTCGGTCGGGGTTCAACTGATGGTACGAGCTGACACCGGAGGCTCGGGCGTTATGTTTTCCATTGACACCGAATCCGGGTTTCCCGATGCCGTACTGATCAACGCTGCATGGGGCTTAGGTGAAAATGTCGTTCAAGGCGCCGTGGACCCTGATGAATATCAGGTTTTCAAACCCTTTCTGAACAACCCAAAACTAACTCCAATTCTGGCAAAGCGGTTGGGTGCCAAAACGATCAAGATGATCCATGACCGTGACGGCACCCCGCGCAATGTTCCGACCTCAAGGGCGGAACGTCAGCGTTTTGTCCTAAGCGATAGCGAGATTTTAGACCTCGCACGGCAGGCCAAAATCATTGAGGATCATTATGGCCAACCGATGGATATGGAATGGGCACGCGATGGCGGGACCAGAATACTCTACATCGTGCAGGCGCGGCCGGAAACGGTGCAATCGCGCGCCGATTTGGGAACACTGAAAAGCTATGCAGTGCAGAAACCCGGCCCCGTATTGCTGAAAGGCTTAAGTGTTGGAAGCGCCGCCGTTGCGGGGCGTGTATCGATCATCGAAAGCGCGGATGACATCGCACGCTTTGTCGAGGGCTCGGTTTTGGTGACCAGCACGACAGACCCCGACTGGGTACCAATCATGAAACGAGCTGCCGCCATTGTCACCGATCATGGTGGGCGCACCTCACATGCCGCGATTGTCAGCCGCGAACTTGGCCTTCCGGCGATTGTTGGCTGCGGCAATGCCACCCATATTCTGCATGATGAACAAGACGTTACCGTGTCTTGTGCCAATGGTGAAGAGGGCATCGTGAGCGAAGGTCTTTCGGAGATAACGGTCACCGAAGAATCGCTGAAAATTTTGCCGCATACGCATACCAAGGTCATGCTGAACCTCGCAAATCCCAGTGCGGCTTTGCGATGGTGGCGCCTGCCAACCGAAGGGGTCGGGCTGGCGCGCATGGAATTCGTCATCAACAGTGAAGTTCGCATTCACCCAATGGCGCTTGCCCATATTGACCAGGTCAGCGACCCCAAGGCGGTGGCCGAAATCGAGCGGTTGACCGAGGGCTATGATAGCAAACCCGCCTATTTCGTTGACCGCCTGTCGCGCGGCCTTTCGCGGATCGCGGCATTTTGTTACCCCAAACCAGTTATCGTTCGGATGAGCGACTTTAAGACGAATGAATATGCTGACCTATTGGGCGGTCACGATTTCGAACCGCATGAGGAAAATCCGATGATCGGTTTCCGGGGCGCGTCTCGGTACTATTCCGACCGCTATCGCGACGGGTTTGCGCTGGAATGTCAGGCGATTGCGCGATTGCGCGGGCAAATGGGCTTTGACAATGTGGTTGTTATGATACCTTTCTGCCGCACTCCTGAAGAGGCTGACAAGGTACTGGCAGTGATGGCTGAACACGGGCTGAAACGTGGCCAAAATGGATTGCAAGTTTACGTCATGTGCGAAATCCCTTCAAATGTCCTTCGGGCAAAGGAATTCGCAGAACGCTTCGACGGCTTTTCTATCGGCTCGAATGACCTGACGCAGCTTACGCTGGGTATCGACCGCGATTCAGACGCGCTTGCCGCGCTGTTTCGCGAAGACGACCCCGCAGTCCTGTGGATGATTGAAACTGTCATCCGCGAGGCCCATAAGGTCGGATCAAAGGTCGGATTCTGTGGTCAGGCACCTAGCAACGATCCAACCTATGCACAGCATTTAGTCGGCTTTGGCATTGACACAATATCAGTTACCCCAGACAGCTTTGTGCAGGTATTGCGAAACGTCGCAAAGGCCGAGACGGCGGACTGACCGATTGCGGCAAGACTGTCGTCTTTCGCAGCAATAACGCTAGCATAACTAAGTCCATGTAGATTGATACAAATCAATTCGAAAATCAGGCGAACATCCACAGTCGGTTTAATATAATAACCGAAAAGGAAGAAAACATGTTGATCAGGAAATCCATTCTGGGGATCGCACTTGGCAGCCTTGCACTTACCGCTTGTGATATGACCCAACGAGATCAAAGCCAACTCGGCGGTGCCTTGGCGGGTGCGGCGGTTGGCGTTGTAACGGCTACACTATTCGATGCCGACAAGGACTGGGTGATCATTGCCGCACTGGCCGGAGCGGCCGTGGGTACGATGGTCGCCCAGAACAACCAAACCAACCAATGTGCCTATGCGGTCGGTGATGGTACCTATCGGATTCTCCCCTGCCCATAACGGGTAGCCTGATCGTGGGTCGTGTCTGAGAAAACTGGCTTAAGATGGGCAGGACGTTGGCCTAGCCTAGCAGAATTACAAAACGCTCCCTTTTCGGTGTTTCGAAACTAGCCGTGTCAATCAGCATTCAAAACTGACCCCGCGGGGGTGCGGACGAAAACTTGGACTATCTTGGAGATAGTTCATGTATAGCTACGAAGAACGAATGCGCGCGGTTG
>NZ_JBGQOQ010000037.1:0-26902 GCF_052119765.1 Pseudorhodobacter sp. W20_MBD10_FR17
TTCTCACGCCTAGCCGATCTCGTCGAGGGAGCCCGCATCGCAACGTCGCCGCCAGACACTTATGGGTAACTGCAAGGTGTGGGCTGCGCGTATTGCTTGCGTCGGAGGCAACACCACTTGCATAGCCTGTGGCCAACAACACCTTTAGCCTCGGGTTGATCTCTAACGCTTGATCGACAACTTCAAATCCTGTCATGCCGCCGGGCATCACCACATCTGAAAGGACCAGATCAATATCGTTCTTACCGCGCAAAATATCAATTGCGGCAGGGCCGTTCTCGGCAGCTAGGATGTGATAGCCCAACCCTTCCAGCCGTGCGACAGTCAGGCGCCGAACTCGGGGATCGTCTTCAACCACCAGAATGGTTTCATTTTTTGATGTTGGAATATCAACTGCGGATGGGGCCTCCATCACGGGTTCGTTTGCAGCCGGAGGCAAATAAAGCGTGACAGTGCTGCCCAACCCCTCTTCGCTATAAATGGTCACATGGCCGCCAGACTGCTTGGCAAAGCCGTAAACCATGCTTAGCCCCAGACCAGAGCCGGCACCCACGCCTTTGGTTGTGAAAAACGGTTCAAATGCGCGGTTAACCACATCGGCAGGCATACCGACGCCAGTATCTGTCACCGACAAGGCCACATAGCGGCCGGGTTCTACATCAACCTGCGTGGCGGCATAATCCTTATCCAATACCACGTTCTGGGTCACGATCGTCACAGTGCCGCCATCGGGCATGGCATCGCGGGCGTTAATGGCAAGGTTCAGGATCGCATTTTCGACCTGTCCGGGATCGGCCATTGTCGGATTAAGATCTTTGGCAAGATCGGTTATAATCGTGATCTGATCGCCCAATGTCCGCGCCAACAGCGGTTTGACCGAGGTAACAA
Organism: Pseudorhodobacter sp. W20_MBD10_FR17; assembly: GCF_052119765.1. Lineage (NCBI taxonomy): Bacteria > Pseudomonadati > Pseudomonadota > Alphaproteobacteria > Rhodobacterales > Paracoccaceae > Pseudorhodobacter > Pseudorhodobacter sp. W20_MBD10_FR17. Next base: position 889 of record NZ_JBGQOQ010000037.1, read on the forward strand.
GGCCATTCAGTTGAACAGTCGTCGGCTCCAGCGTCTGCTTGCGGGAAAATGCCAGCAGCTGTTTGGTAAGTTTTGCACCCAGTTCTGACGCCTCGAGCGCCTCTTTCAGCAACTGCCTAGGCTTGCGGGCATCGCCAAGCTGCATCTCAAGCAGTTCAAGGTTGCCGATGATCACCGTCAACAGGTTGTTGAAATCATGTGCCAAACCACCCGTAAGTTGACCAACCGCCTCCATCTTCTGCGCGCGTTGCAGGGCATTGCGTTGCTTCATGTCGTTGGTCAAATCGTGCAAGATACCGGTAAAGTTTCGTTCACCGTTGATCCACCATTCTGCAATAGTCAATCGGATCGGAACCACTTTTCCATTCTTGTGAAGGGCGTTCAACTCACGCCCTATTCCGATGATTTTTTTCTCGCCAGTCTCTATGTAATGGGCCAGATAGGCATCGTGCTGGCGTTGATGCGGCTCTGGCATCAACAACTTGATGTTCCGACCAATCACTTCATCCGCACAGTATCCCAGAATTGTCTCTGCGGCGGGGCTGAAACTGCCGATGATGCCGTGCTCGTCAATGGTGATGATCGCCTCGGGGGCGGCATCTAGAATTGCGCTCAGGCGTGCTTCGCGGTCCGCCATACCAAATTGGGCACGTTGCCGTTCCGTGATATCTATAAATGCCAAAAGAATCAAACCACTGCCATGTGTCCCATCGCGAATTTCGCGGGCGCTTACAATTACGGTTCTGTGACCCGTTTGCGGCACGTCGATTTCGATCTGATGTCCTTGGATAGTTGTCTGATCCGGCAAGATGCGTTCCATAAGATCGCGCAGGCCGGGCTGGTTCCACTGCCGGTTTTGCATCGCAAAAAGCGCCTTGCCCTTGGTTTCATCCGGGGTCGTCTGAAAGGTTGCACAAAAGGAACGGCTGGCTTTGACAACATGCAGTTTATCATCCAGCACCAACATGGGTTCTGGGACTGTCGCGATAATCGCTTCAGCAAATTGCAAAGCGGAATTTTTTGATTTTTGCAGGGTTTTGAGGTCAGTCACATCTGAGAACGTAACCACGACACCGTCGATTTTGCTATCTTGCGTCTTGTAGGGCAGGACGCGGCGGATAAACCACTGGCCATCATCGGCCTGAACTTCGGCCTCAATGGGGACCAGCGCCTCAAGCACCTTTACGGCATCTGCCAGCAGGGCAGGGTCTTTGACCTTTCCTGTGATGTCACTGAACGGGCGCCCTACATCGTTCGAAATCACGTTGAACAGCGACCTTACAGTCGGGGTAAACCGCATGATTTTCAGATCACGATTCAAAAACAGGGTCGCGATGCCAGAACTGGCTAGCAAATTGTTTAGATCGTCCGTCAGGTGCCGCTCGTCTTCGACCTTTTGCTGAAGCTGGCTGTTCAGCGTGGTCAGTTCTTCATTTAACGACTGCAATTCTTCCTTAGAGGTTTCCAATTCTTCATTGGTCGATTGGAACTCCTCATTCATCGACATCGCTTCTTCGTTCGATGCTTTCAGCTCTTCGGTTGAACGCTCATACTCTCTGATCGTGTTCTGAAGCTCAAGACGCGTCGCTTCCAACTCTTGGTCCAGATGAGTGTGGAGCAAGTTTTCGACATGGCTATCATCGATCGGGGCCAAGGCTTTTTTGACAGGCTGATCCACAAAGGTGATCAGCACCAAATTTGCCTCATCAACAGTCATGGGATGGGCGCCAAGTGTGACCGGAACACTTTGGCCGCGCCGTGTTACAGTGGCGGATACAGTGACATCTTCTTGCGTCTGAAACGCCGTTCGGATCGCGCTGCCTAATTTGGCGCGCAAACCATCACGGGCCATCGCCAACAGATCATGGCTTGCCTCGCCGGTTGGAACTTTCAGATACTGATCCGCTGGCCCTTGGACAAATAGCACGTCCATCCGCGCATTGACCAAAACAGCGGCGGGTGCATAGCGGTCCACAAGCAGTTTTTGGCTAAGTTCCGCAAGGCGCAGGCCTTGACCCGCCCCAGCGGTACGAAGGGCGGGCGTTGACAATCCGAACAGCGGCGATTTCCCGATGTGAAGACCAAACTGGCGCTGTCGTGCAACGCCAACTCGTTTATACAGCCGGAATTTTTTGGACTCGGGCTGAAACAATGTTTCGTGGCTGTTGGCCGTCTCGGACGACCCCAGAAATAGAAAGCCGCCATCGTTCAATGCAAAGTGGAACATTTGGATGACGCGTTCCTGTGCGTCGGCGTTCAAGTAAATAAGCAGATTTCGGCACGAGATCAGATCCAGTTTTGAAAATGGTGCATCCGCAAGGATATTTTGATGTGCAAAGACCACAGCATCGCGCAGCTCGGGTTTCACGCGATAGGAATGGTCCTCTTTGTCAAAGAACTGGGCCAACCGTTCGGGGGATACATCCTCGGCTATGGCGTCGGGATAGACACCGCTGCGCGCGATTGCCAAGGCATGTTCATCCACGTCCGAGGCAAAAACCTGTAATTTTACGTCTTTTCTGACGGCCCATATTTTCTCAATCGCCAGCATGGCAAGTGAATAGGCCTCTTCGCCGGTTGCGCAGGCGGGGACCCATATTCTGATTGGTTTTCCCGGTTTGCAATTCGCAACCAAATCGTGAATGACATTTTTTGCAAGATGCTCAAAAGCCTCTGGATCGCGGAAAAAAGAGGTCACGCAAATCAACAAATCCGCGTAAAGTTTTTCCGCTTCCTCCGGTGAATCCTTAAGCAACGCAAGATAGTCTGTCGAGTTTTGCATATGGCGCAGCGCCATACGCCGCTCGATTCGGCGTAATAGGGTACCTTCTTTGTAAAGTTCAAAATTTATCGGGGTGTGTGCCTTCAGCACGGCAATAATCTCTGCCAATGCACCCCGCGCATTTTCGCCCAAGACTTTCATAGGCGAGGTCTGTGCGAGGTAGGGATGCGCGGTGTATTGAGTGATCACCGAAGGCATTTTGGCGACGCGTAGAATGTGATCGACCGAGCCTGTCCCAATGGCACTGCGTGGCATGCCATCATGTGTGGCTTCCTTGGGGTCCTGTACCAGAACCAATCCGCCGTGTTCCTTGACACTGCGAACGCCAGCCGTGCCGTCGCTACCTGTACCGGACAGAATAATCGCCACCGCGTTTTGTTTTTGGTCCTCTGCCAAGGTGCGCAGGAAATAGTCTATCGGCAAGCGCATCCCGCGCCGCTATGTCGGCGCTGTAAGATACAACGTCCCGTTTTCAATGCGCAAAAACTGTTTCGGAGGTATGATGTAGACGTGATCCGGCGCAACCTTCGTTTGGTCCACTGCCAGCGCAACCGTCATCTTGGTATGTTTGGCCAACAAATCAGCCATCATGCTTTTATGGTCAGGGTCCACATGATGAATGGCGACAAAGGCCATCCCAGTTTTGTCCGGCATAGCCTCAAAAAAATCGGAAAAGGCCTGCAACCCGCCCGCCGATGCGCCAAGCCCGACAACGGGAATGGAGGTCGCAGTTTGTGGCGATGTTTCAGATTTGGGTTTTCCGATCGACCCGGCATTTTTCTGTGTTGGCGCAGAAGCCCCGCGCGGTTTGCTTTTGCCTGCTGGAGATGGCTTTTGGGTTTGTCGAACCATCTGTGTTGCCCCCGGTTGCGATAATTTTTTCAAGTGGTACGGAGTTTCTGAACCCTTGGCCAGCACACTCTCGGCGCGCCCAAGGGTTTGGTAAGGCCCCTGAGTGCCTGTCCGAATGCTAAACTGCCCGCGCATATGAGGTGTTGATCAAAATCAATCGCGCTGCTTCCGGCCGGTGGCTTGGCCAGTTCTGTCCTGCGCCAAGGGGGAACGGGCCGAATACATTGTAAACCACTTTGTACGTTCGTCAGCATCAGAATGTAGGCGCAAAATGTCGTCCCCATACAACAAGACCTGTGCCAAGGGGCGCGGGGAAAATTGAAATAACCATTTAAATACCAGTTGAAGTTAAGTCTATGGGCTTGTTGGAAAGGTGAGGTAAATCAATTCTTGCACGTTTTTTTTGAAAGACCGCAAATCTAAAATTGTTACCCCAATCTTTTCGCAATCCCGTTGCGTGCGGCACATCTTCAACAAGCCCGTAGAGCTAGCGCCAAAAACGGTATTCTATTGCCAATGATTACAGGGCACCTCTAAAAATTGCGCCTGATCTGACGGCGGTGTAGACATTGGGCCAGTGTGAGATGGAGGCTGGTTGTCATGGCGCAGATGGGTTTTTTTGATCTTTCGGATCGTTACGCGAGCCTGGATGCGAAGAAGGACCCGCTGATCGAGATCAATGCCGTGGTGCCGTGGGACGCGTTCCGGCCTTTGCTGGAGCGGGTCTGGCGCAAGCCGGATGAAGACCGCAAATCCCGCGCCGGGCGCAAGCCTACGGATGTGGTGCTGATGTTCAAGACGCTGGTTCTGAGCGCGCTCTACAACCTGTCAGACGATCAGATCGAATATCAGGTCCGCGACCGGCTCTCGTTCATGCGGTTTTTGGACCTTGGTCTCGGGGATCGGGTGCCTGACGCGAAGACGGTCTGGCTCTACCGGGAAGCTCTGGCGAAGGCGGGCATGGTCGATGAGCTTTTCGCGCAGTTCGACGGGTATCTGGCGCGGCAGGGCTATATCGCGCGTGGCGGACAGATCCTTGACGCGTCCATCGTGCCGGTGCCGCACAACCACAACAAACGCGCGGAAAACGCGTCGATCAAGGCGGATGAGACGCCGGAGGGCTGGGCTGACAAGCCCGCCAAGCGGTCGCAAAAGGATGTTGATGCGCGCTGGACCCAGAAACATGGCAAAAGCCACTACGGCTACAAGAACCACCTCAATGTGGACCGAAAACACAAGCTGATCCGGCGTTATCACGTCACCGATGCCGCCGTGCATGACAGCCAGGCGGTGGATCAATTGTTGACGCGGGGGAACACCGGTTCCGGGGTCTGGGCGGATGCCGCCTATCGGTCGGCCGAGATCGAAGCGGTGCTGAAAGCCAGGAAGCTGACCAGCCACATTCACCGCAAGGGCAAGCGGGGCAAGCCGCTGACCCAGCAGGCTAAGGCGAGCAACCGCACCAAATCCACCGTGCGGGTCCGGGTCGAGCATATCTTTGGCGCGCAGGCCAATGACATGGGCGGCACCCTTGTGCGAACCATCGGCCTCGTGCGGGCCAAGGCCAAGATCGGGATGAAGAACCTCGCCTACAACATGCGCCGTCTCGGGCAACTGGGCCGCCTGAACCCATGCCCGGCATGAAAACCCGGCGACCGGAAGCGCGGATCAGGCCGCGAGGCCGCGTGGCCCCGGCGCAAAGAGCCAGGCGACAGACACAAAACCACCCACCGGCCCGCTAGTCAGTGGTCTCCGGCCACCTTCAAACCGGTAGCGCCGAGGTGTGGAGCTGAAAACTCGTAAAAATCGAGGTGCCCTACAGTTTTCGGGCAATGCGGACCCTGAAAACAAAGGCCCGTTGCTAATGCATGATCCGCCATGTGCCATCGGGCTGTCGACAGGCAACGCCAGTCCCAATAGCCGCCCTGCGATTAATCATGATACGTTGCTGGAACTCACGACAGTACAAACCCGCCCTTGATCTTCCATCCCGCAGCACAACCACCGTTCCTGAATTTCCCGTCTTAGGGTTGTTCCAGCGCACGGTTTCGCCGACAGGCGCCGTATAGCTTTCTCGAATTGCCACATTTGCCCAATACCGATCGCGGTTATCCATCGAACGGCCAATTTCGCTTCCGATCAAGGCGCCAATCAAAACACCAATCCCGGTTGTCGCAAAGGTACCATCCCCGCCCCCAAATTGCGAGCCGACCACGCCTCCCACTATAGCACCAGTCAATGCCCCCGCCGTCTCATTCTGGCGGTAAGGTCCAGGCACGCAGGCGGTCAAAGCTGAAATCAGAACGGCGGCTGTGGTTTTCGAAAAACGCTGCATCGGTTTTCTCCTGTGATACACTTCTTGCCAAGCATCCCACCCGTTCCGCATTATCCTTTTGATAAATATCAATGCGCGCCACTCTCAGCGACCGCGCAGCATGTAACCTCTCAAAATCCCCACCCTGTTCCCGGCATGAATACCGAAAGGCTAGTCGACCCTGCCGTGGTTAATATCGCTGGCGGTTGCAGCTGAATTCCAACCTCATGCCGCAGCAGCGCCAATTGATCCCAATCAAAAGCTGCATGAAAAACCGCGCTAAGGAAGAAGCACGTCAATCGAAGGAGATCGTCATGCGAAACCTGATTCTGACTCTGAGCCTTGTGCTTTGCCTGACCCCATTGGGAAGCACCGCCGAGACCGTAACCACAAAGAATGGGAGCGACGTGTTTCTGACGGGCGATACGGTTCTTTCTGAAATGAACGGTCAAGGCGATGCCTTTGTTGCGGCTGAAACTGCAAAGCTGGGTGGCACGTCGTTGGGTGATGTGCATGTCTTTGGGTTCGATGTGTTTGTTGGTACAGCCATCGCCGCCGATCTGTATGCTGCAGGCGCAACTGTTGATATTAGCGCCAAAGTTGGCAGCGATACTTCGGCGATTGGGTTTTCATTGCGGACCTCGCCCACGGCAACCATGGATGGGAATGTCCGTCTGGCAGGCAACACGGTGACGATTGAAGGCCCCATATCGGGTGCGCTTTCGGTTGTGGGGCGCACGGTCATCCTGAATGCGCCTGTCGGGGGTGATGTGCGTATTTCCGCCAACAGCCTGACCTTTGGCGACAATGCCAGAATTGACGGGGTTTTATCCTACAGCACGCCTAAGCAGGTTGCGGTGCCAGAACAGGTCGCTGCCGCAGATCGCATCCGGTATTCAGAGCTAGATGCCGATGGAGAGTGGCATGACTGGCGCACCGTTATGCCCCGAGGCGATATGCCTGTTTTCCCAACCGCAGCGTCGATCTTTGGGGCGTTTTTGATTTCGGTGCTGTTTTTCATGGTGCTTGGTGCATTGGCGCTTGGGATCATGCCAAAACGGTTGGAAACAATGCGGGCGCAAATCAGCGCGGCGCCAGGCCGTTCGATCCTTTTGGGGGTGGTCGGGCTGTCAATGTTGTGTGGTTTGGTGCCGATTACAGCGCTGACAATTGTTGGTCTGCCCTTTGTTCCGTTCTATCTGCTGGCAATTGTTGTCGTTTGGACATTGGGATGCGCGCTGGGGGTCTATACGGCCGCGATGTACCTCTGGTCAGCGCTTGGCGGTGCTGATGCCGCCAGTTCCATCATCAGGGTTCTATTGCTCGCGGCGGGAATTGCCGTTGTGGCGCTTTTGAACTTTATTCCGTTTGTCGGCTGGGTGGTGAACTTCACCCTTGTCTTGCTTGGTATCGGCGCGATTACGCGGGCAGTGTTTGCCCGGTTCATTACCGATATCGACCCAGTGCTTAACGTCGATATGACCGCAGCAATTGATTAACCCCAACCCCGAAAAGGAGACCACCATGTCCAATCAAGGATTAGAGGCTATCGACCACACCGTGCATCAAACGCACGAGTGGATAAACGAGTTGACAGGGCGTTTGGGCTGGGGGTCAAAGCGCAGCGCCCTGCGTCTGATGCGGGCGACATTGCATGAGGTGCGTGATCGGTTGCTTGTCGACGAATTGGCGCAGTTTTCGGCCCAGCTTCCGCTTTTGGTGCGGGGCATGTTGTATGAGGGCTGGGTGCCAAAAAAAACACCTGTCAAAGACCGAAAGCTTGAGGCCATCGCCGCCAGTATTGCCAAAGTTATGGATGACGATGCAGAATACCGCGGGATCGAAGACATTGCGTGTGTCTTCGACCTGCTAAACAACCATATCAGCCGCGGCGAGGTTGAGGACATTCGGGCACAATTGCCGGAAAGCCTGCGTGTCCTTTGGGCGGCACCCTAGTCTTGATTTGCGACGGCGGGGGATAGCAGCGCCTCGGGCCGCAGTATGATGACCGTATGTGGCCCATCCAACGCGATCACCCGGCTTTTGCGAAGCTGGGTGAAAATGCGGCTAACGGTTTCAGTGGTCAGCCCCAGAAAATCCGCAATATCGGCCCGGCCCATAGGTACGTGAACTTGTGTGTACTGACCAATAGCGGTGCCCGCACGACTGGCCAGAACCCTCAAGAAAGAAGCGAGTTTCTCATGGGCTGATTTGCAGCCGAGCATCATAAAGTGATCCTGCATTCCGGCAATTTCCTCAAAAGCCGCCTTCATAAAGCTTTCCTGCAGCTTGGGGTCGGCGTGATCACCGTTCACCTGTGACAGGCGAAACGGCTGCACTGTCGTCAAGGTCAGCGCCTGGCAGTCTGTTTGATGGTCCTCATGGTGGGGAAAACCCACAATATCACCGGGATATCCAAAGGAAATGATCTGACGGCGACCATCTTCCAGATACCGAGCAAGGCTGACGACACCAGATGTGATCTGATAGATTCGCGAAACCTTATCGCCTGCCCGAAACAGGTGGGAATTTTGGCCAAGCCGCGTTTCTGGTAAGACCTTGTTCTGTTCGTAAAGGTTCGTAGAAAAGGAAGTTGCAGCAATTGTCGTTGGTATGGTGACGTACATCGAATTTCCCCCAATAAGTTCATAGGGACTTTCAGCGTACGGTGTCGCATTACTCCGCTCATGCGCGTAATTATTTGTAACGAATTGTAATGCGTGCATGCATCGTGTAATTACTTTATATCGTTTTGAATTTTAACGCATTGGTGGTGCGCTCAACGTGGATTTTATATTCTTATGGATCGTATATTAGTCATCGAAGACGACCCCAAGATCTGCAGTCTTTTGCAGGATTTGTTTAATCTGGGGGGGTATGATGTGCGTATCGCAGGTAATGCGCGCGATGCACTAAAATATTTGAAAACCGAAAAGATTGACCTTGTGACGCTGGATCTTCAGTTGGGGTCTGAAGATGGTCTCGATGTTGCGCGGAGCATTCGCAAAACCTCGGACGTGCCGATTATTATGGTGACGGGCCGTGATGATGTCTTGGATCGCGTTGTCGGGCTTGAGATTGGCGCCGATGATTACATCACTAAACCTTTCCACGTACGAGAAGTGTTGGCGCGAGTTCGCAGTGTTTTGCGGCGTGTGCAAACGACCGCAGCCAAGTCACAGACGGATTTGGATGAGAGTGCAGAGGCGGTGCCCGAAACGTCTGCAGCTTTTCGCTTTGACGATATGGTTATCATACCGGATCAGTTTGAACTTTTTTGCCGCGATGGTACTCGGTGTGAGTTGACCAGTGGTGATTTTAAACTGTTGAAGGCCTTTCTTAAAAATCCCAAAAGGGTACTGTCGCGGGATCATCTTATGGATTTGGTGGGCGGCGTTGGATGGAGCCCGCTTGACCGAACCATCGACAATCAGGTGGCGCGGCTTAGGAAGAAGATTGAACGCGATCCGACGGATCCGCGCATAATCAAAACTGTACGCGGCATTGGGTACAGCTTTGCCTGTGAGGTGACGGAATTTCAGCTGGGGGAATGCTCTAACAGTACCGAAAGCAGCCGCGCCAGTTTGCGTTGATGATGTGGTATGTGGAACACCTCGAACTGCTATGTTGCATGCATTTTCCGACAATGACATCGTTAGCGTAAAGCGCATTTGTTTGATTGAAACGGTTTGCCGTATTTGCGGGCAACAGGGGATATGAACCGGAGGTGGTGGAGAACAGGTGCATCCCGTGTTTTGGTGGCTTTTTCCCAAGAAAACCTCGCCCGTAGCGCGATTGAACCGGTCATCTTCGTTTGGGCGCGGCGGCCATCGGGTTTGGGCTGGCTGGGTTCAACGCAAGTTGCGCAAGCCTTATCGTGTCAGGCAGATCTCCAGCCGCGGAAACCACCTGCCAGTTTTCGGGTTTTGTCGCAGCGCCGCTTTGAAGAAGGACCACCGATTCATCCGCGTCAGAGGCGTCGCCTTTTCGCGCCCGAACACGATCACTCAACACATGCAGCGGCGCGTCGAGCCAAAGCCGATGCAGCGTAGCCCCCGAGATTTGCGCCACGGCGTCTGCGTTGCGACGGTGGTCTGGGTTCAGAAAGGTCGCATCCAGCAAAACAGAATGGCCGGTTGCAAGAATTGTGCGGGCGCGTTCGAACACACGATTATAAACGCTATCACGCGCATTAGGCGTATAGGTTTCGGTCGGCATCGGGGTGCTGACGGGTAAACCCTGCATTGCTTTGCGTTCCAGATCACTGCGCAGATGGACGGCGCCGGGGGCAGCCCCAATCAGCGGTGCAAGCGCACGCGATACCGTGGTTTTGCCGCTGCCCGACAAACCACCCACCAGCACCAGAGTCACAGGCTCCGGCGTAAGATAGGCTATCGCCTCGGTCAGAAGCTGCACCGCCTCGGGGTCAGGTTTGGCGCCAGTGGCTGCGGCGGCTTGGACCAAAACCATAGCGCGGATCGCCGCACGCACCCCCAAGAACAAGGGCAAAGCTGCCAATCCGTTGTCCTCTTGCCCCAAAGCGGCAAGCAAATAGGCATTCAGTACCATGTTGGCCGCGCGATCAAGATCGCGATGGCGCAGGTCCATGATCAAAAAGGCCAGATCATAAAGCACGTCGCAGGTGCCCAAAACCTCGTCAAATTCAAGCGCGTCAAATGGAACGGGTTTACCTTCCAGAATAACCAGATTGCGCAGATGCAAATCGCCATGGCAGCGGCGGATGTGGCCTTCCTGCCCACGGCGTTGCAACAGCGGCGTTATCTGCTCTAATGTGCGGCGGCTTTTGCTGTGAAAATGGTCGATCAGCGGTGCCCCCAGCACACCTGTCATATGCACGAAGACGCGATCCAACTCATCCAAAATATTTGCGATCAACAGCGCGCCATCGGCTGTGCGGGGCCCAAGTTTCTCATGGAAAGCAAACACGGAAACGCCAAGGTCATCGGCCAATCCATCATCAATGCCTTTGGTATCGGCAATCACCGCCAATTCCGCATCGGCCGGAAAACGCCACATTTGCAACGCCCATTCAACGGGTTCGCCCGCTCCGCCCAAGGCAAGCCCACCATCGGGGCTGCGGGTAATCGCCACAACCTTTTGATAGATCTTAGGAGCCGCAGGTTTGTTCAACTCCAATTCTCGGCGCAGCATTGCCTCGCGCAGGTCAAGGGTCGACAGATCCATGTAATCATACCGCACAGCCCGCTTGATTTTCAGGGCAACCTCTCCGCCCAGAAACACCAGCGCGCCATGGGTTTGCACCACCTCAACTGGGCCGCCACCCGGATGCCCGTCAGGTGATGTCAAGAATGCGATAACCTCGTCTTGCACGGGGGGGCTCCTTGTAGAGGGCAGAGACATGGCTACGCCGCCATTGTATTGCTATAGGATTGACCTGCTTGCGCTGTTTCGCCCCGCTAATGGGCAAGCAACAGCGGATGCCGTGTTTGCTCGATCACCGTTTGCGTTGTTCCGCCCAATAAGCGCTCTTTGAAGCGTGAATGGGAATAGGCCCCCATGACAATCAGGTCTGCGCCCATTTCGTCGGCCTTGTGCAAAATGCAATCTCCGATACTCAGGCCACCGCTGGGCACCTGCTGCACTACGACGTTACAGCCATGTCGGCTCAGCCAGCTGGCAACATCGGCACCGGGGTCTTCGCCATCCGCGGTGCTATGCGCATCGGGATCAAAGACCGCGATGGTGACGGTCTCGGCTTGTTTTAGAATGGGCAATGCACGGTGAACCGCTTTGACCGAGGGCACGCTATTATTCCACGCGATAAGGGGATATTTTGCCGACAAAACTGGGCCGATTGCGCCACTGTTCATCACAACACCAACCGGTGATTGCAGCAGCGAGCCGCGTAGCGCAGCATCAAAACTTTGCTCGACCTTTGAAATCGAAGGGTTCAAAAACACAAAATCGCAAAGCGCTGCTTGTTTAGCGATCTTTTCATCCAGAAACGCCGCTTCACAAAAAACCGAGCGGACATCGCCTTGAACCTTGGCGTGAAGTAAAATCTGTTCAACTTCATCGGCTTTGTCGGCGACGGCTTGCCCCATCGCCTGATAGCTTTCTTGCCAGCCTTCGGGAATGATCACTGGCCCATATGGGGCAGATCCATAGGCCCAGACTGGCATGGGTGGGGCCGCAGAGATGACAAGAAACGACGCATGCACACCATGTTCGGGAATGCTGTCAACGACCGCCTCTAGCCTTGCCTTGCCGCAATCAACGCCGACAACAATCAATATGGTATTTCGGTCCATCAGAAGGAATCCTTTCTGTAAATGATTACTGTATAGCCCGTGCTAAAACTCCCCAATTGAGTTACATCAATTACCCAATCATTATCACCAAACCAAACCAAACCAAACCAAAGCGCTGCAGGGCGGTCGATTTGGGGTCAAGGCCGATGCCCTAATCGTCATGTATCTGCGGGTCTTCGGGCAAGAAGTCTGGGTTTGGCACCTCTGGCGAAGGGGGGCTGTACATCGGGTCGGTGGGTTGCGGGGTCTCGAGCGGTGGCGATTTTGGAACCGGATCATGGGGCTGTGGCGATTCTGATGGCGGCTGTGAGGTTTGGGTTTTCATGTGATGTCCTTTGACAATGGGGAAAGGGGGCCAGTCTACACTTGTTTTGGCAAGCGAACTTGACGCCGATCAAAGCCTGCACCCAAATCTATGGTGGCCAAGTGACGTCATCTTGCACTTTACGTCACTTTGGTTGTGTCGCGGCCCCACCAATCCGTCGCAGAGATCGCGCCCCTTGCGCGCAAGCTAAGACCAACCACGAGGATGAAAATCGAAAACAGGCACCAGACTGCGGGCATTTCATTGGGGTTTTTGGTCAGTGACCAAGCCAACACTGGCCCGAAAAGAAGGTGCATGGCCACAAAGCGCCATGCACCAAAAGCCAGCGGTAGCACAAAGGCCGCAATCATATAGGTGGGAAAGCCAGCATAAACCCCGAACAGGTTTTCCAAAGGTAATAACAACCCATTATAGGGAATGTTCCACGCGATGTGCCAATTGCCCGATACCGTACACAGTGTATTGGCGCAAAGCGGCGCGCCGGGTTTGCACGTGCCAGCAAATTGCCAAGGAATAAGCTGGACTAACATCAGGAAGGTCGAAAGGGCACAGATTGCATAGACCCATGTCTTGGCGCGTTGCTTTACAGGCCTTGGCACCAGCTCCATCGCGAAGGCGTTAATGAAAAAAGGCTGAAAGGCGATATGGAGATATGAGGCCAGAGTAACGGCCTCGTTGGTTTTGGTGCCACATTGGTCAAGCACGGCATAGCCCGCGACCTGAAGCGCCTCCATCGCGGCGAAATACCCTAGCGTCAACCCGATTGCCGTAGGGTCTTTGCGATGCAACGACACAAGGGCCGCTGCAGAGCCCACGCCTGTCATCACCACCGAGGCTTCCATACTCCAACACATCTCGACACACTCCTTACAGTTAATAGGCTACTGGCCGCTTTCGCCGCACGGTTAATGCTGTCGGGTATCTTAAGGAAAGGCTGGACGGGGCAGACCCGTCCAGCCCTGCAACACCCACCTTATTATGTGTGTGTCACCTTGATTTTCTTGACCTTTTCAACGGCTTCTAGCGGGTTTGAAATCGTGACGGTAAGGACGCCGTCTTTGACAGCAGCCTTGACCGTGTCGGCATCGATGTCAAATGGCAACGTCATCGTCCGACGAAACGACCCCGAAGAGCGTTCGATCATATGAAACTCGCGACCTTTTTCGTTGCGTTTCTTTTCCTTCTCGGATTTCTTTTCGCCTTTGATGGTGGTCAAATCCCCGACGACAGAAACGTCAATATCCGCATTCGTCAGGCCGGGAAGTTCGGCTGTAACGCGAATTTCTGTGTCCGTTTCGCTAACATTCGACCACACGGGCACCAAGGAGTTTTGCCCAAAAACCCCGTTGTTGTAATCGTCTAAGACATTTTCGATTTGCTTGCGAAACGAAGAAAACAGATCATCGTTGGTATTTTTGCCTTTGACCATTTTAGATGACAGGTAATCTTGCAGTGACATTGCTGACTCCTTGTCAGTTAACGCACGGTTCACAACTGAATATGGGCGACTGCGTGGGGCCAAAACTGACGCATATCAATTCCGAGAGCTTTATTGGCTGGTTGATCAAAATCAATTGCTGGGCCGTGGCGCACGTTAATGTTCGAGTTGTCGGAATGTATTTTGGGAAAGGAAAATGGTTGTGAAACTTAGCCTGATTACTGCAATTGTGCTTGCGTTAAGTGTTGCCATTCCCAGCGTTGTTCTGGCGCAAGATCAGGCCCGAGAACGCGACCAGCTCTATGATTGCGGTTCTTTGGACGAAAAGGATTGCGCGGATCTGTTGAGAATTCGAGATCAGCTTAAAGATTGCGACGGCGTGACTTCAGACGCCTGCGCGGCCCTTTTGAAGGATCGTGATCGGCTGCAAAATTGCGCTATTCAGGACAAGGACAAAGATCAAACCAAAAATCAGGACAGAGACGGTACCCCGGAAACGGCGGGCTCTGCCGGCTCTGACAAAAACTGAACGCGTTCGGTGTCGGTTTGCGCGATGCAATCGATACCTTTCCCCTAAATCAAAAAATGGAGATCATGATGTTTAGCTATAACTCAATGCGCGGCTTGATGGCCGCAACAACGGTCATAGCCGCATTGGCAACCGGGTCGGCAGTTCTGGCGGGAAGTGATTCTGAAATAGACGATATGGCGCAAATGATGCCGTATGGTTACGGACCCTATGGTAGCGGCGGCATGGGCATGATGGCGCTTCCCGTTGACACAGATGGCGATGGCATGGTCAGCGCGGCAGAGGCCTCGACACATGCCAGCGCTGGGTTTGCCCAATTTGACGCTGATGGAGACGGTCAGATCAGCGAAGATGAGTATATGGACAGCGCACCCTCGGCCATGCCGATGGGCCGAAGAAATGTAGAGCGGCTTTATGCCAATCGCACCGAGCGGTTTAAGGCACTGGATGCAGATGGCAACGGAGACGTGACATTGGCGGAGTTCATGGCCAAGGCACAGGCAGCCTTTGAAGCCGCCGATGCCGACAAGGATGGAAAAGTCACCGTGTGGGAATTCCGCGCACAACAAAATCCTTTCTGATTCATGTACCTAGACCTATAAACATTGCCCGCAACGTTGCGATCCTGTGATCGTACCGCGTTGCGGGTTTGTTTTGTGCATGGCGACCCCAAACGGCCCCAAAGATGTCTGGTTTAGTAAGGTCCAAGTAAGTCACAGAAATCTAAGATGCGCTGACCATTGTATTGATGGACCGAGAGCCACTTGTACCTTAGCATCCAAATTGGACTTAAGGTTGAGCGGACCCTGTGGGTATTTGATTGCCGCCGAGCATTAAAAATGAGGGCTTAGGAGTGACAACTGCGCCATCGACGACCAACACCTCGCTTAGCGCCAATCTGCTGCGCGCGACAGTTGATCCTATGAGTTTTGCGTTCAAAACGACAGCATCGCTTGAACCTTTGGTTGGCCCATTCGGGCAAGAGCGGGCAGTCGAGGCAATTCGCCTGTCATCGCAAATGCGGCATCGGCGGTTCAATCTTTATGTCCACGGGGCCGAAGGCAGCGGACGTCATTCCACCGTTCTGCGTTTGCTGGAAGAAGAGGCGGCACTAAGACCTGTTCCATCGGACTGGGTTTACCTGCAAAATTTTTCAAATCCTGATCAGCCGTTGGCGATATCTTTGCCGCTGGGACAGGGGGTGAAACTGCGCGCCGCCATGGCGCGTCTGGCCGAGGATCTGGTTACCCATATTCCCGCATTGCTGGTGTCAGAGGATTACCAGAACCGGCGCACGGCATTGGAACAGGAATTTGCCGCCCGCCATGAGGCCGCGCTTGAGGACTTGCGCAATGCGGCGCAGGCCCGTGAAGTTGCCATCATAAAAACCCCAATGGGGTATTCGTTAGCTCCTATGCAAGCAGGTGAAGTGGTGAAGCCCGACGTTATGGCCGGCCTGTCCGATGCGGCGCGGCGCCAACTGGATGCAAACGTGACTGCAACCCGAGATGATCTTGAAAACTTTTTGTTGTCGCTTCCCGAACTGGGCCGCGCCGAAAGCGAGGCGATTTCAGAGCTGAACGCACATATGGCAGGGATTGCCGTTAATTCGGCGATGTCGAAAATCACCAAAACTTTTGCCAAGGTCGCGGCGCTGAAGCCATATTTCGAAGCCCTTCGCGCCGATCTGATCGACAAGGCTGATTTGTTCCTGTCATTGGAGCTCAGCCGTGCAGAGAACCCCTTTCCGCCGGGTATAGCGGCCCTGCGCGATGACCCCAGGTTCAATCGCTATCGGGTGAATGTGATGGTCTCGCAGTCAAAATCTGAACGTGGTGCGCCGGTCGTGGTTGAAACACTGCCCAGTTTGTCAAACCTGACAGGACGGATCGATTATCTATCCATGCAGGGCGCCTTGATCACTGACTTTACCCAGATCAAACCGGGGGCCTTGCACCGCGCGAACGGTGGTTTTCTGGTGCTTGATGCACGCCGTGTCTTGAATGAGCCTCATGCTTGGGAAGGGCTAAAGCGTTGTTTGGAAACCGCTTCGGTCTACGTTATCGCAGATGCTGAACGGTTGGGCCTTACTGCGGCCATGACGTTGGAACCGCAGCCTATCCCGCTTGATGTGCGTGTCATCCTGATCGGTGACCGGATGTTGCATATGTTACTGTCAGAGCTGGACCCGGATTTTGACGAATTCTTTCGCATTGCGGCAGAGTTTGGCGACGACACGCGCCGTAGTCCGGAAACCATAATGCTTTTTGCCCGAATGGTCGCAACCATCGTGAAAAAAGAGGGCATGCGGGCGATGGCACGCGATGGTGTCGCAGCGCTCGCCGATGCCGCAACACGCGCCGCAGAAGATCAGGAAAAGATATCGCTGCGGATGAACCGGATCTGGGACATCCTGCGTGAGGCAGATCATATTGCAGGCCAAAGTAAGGCAAGAGTGGTCAAAGCCACGCATATCGCCGCCGCCATAGCTGCGGCCGACAGGCGGTCGGGTGGCCCGCGTGAGCGGTTGCAAGAAATGATCGCGCGCGGTGGGATCATGATTTCAACGGCGGGCAGCACCGTTGGGCAGGTCAACGGGCTAACTTTGGCCGAGATTGGCGATTTGCGGATTGGGGCGCCAGTTCGCATCACCGCCCGCGTCCGAATGGGTGCGGGACATGTTATTGATATTGAACGAGAGGCCAAACTCGGCGGCCCACTTCATTCCAAGGCCGTCCTTATCCTTTCCAGCTATCTGGCGACGCGCTATGCAATTGATGTTCCATTCTCGCTATGGGCAAGTTTGGTTTTTGAACAAACCTATGGCGGGGTAGAGGGCGATAGCGCATCGCTTGCCGAGCTTTGCTCCTTGATGTCTGCGCTTTCCGAAGTTCCGATTTCACAGTCATTTGCCGTTACCGGATCGGTCAATCAAATGGGTGAGGTGCAGCCGATTGGCGGCATAAACGAAAAAATCGAAGGATTTTTCGATATTTGCGTGGCGCAGGGTCTAACAGGTCGGCAAGGTGTGATAATTCCGAAACAGAACGTCGTGAACTTGATGCTGCGGGCAGATGTCGTTGACGCAGTGGCACAGTCAAAATTCCAGATACATGCAGTGTCGCATGTCGATGAAGCCGTGGCACAACTGACAGGATTGCCCGCCGGCGAACGCGCCCAGCACGGCAACTTTGAAGATGGTACGATCAATGCAAATATCGAGGTGCGGTTGCTTGGCTTTGCCGAGGCGCGGGCGGCGTATAGAGCCCCAGCCGACGGCACGCAGTTGGGGCCAAATGATTGATGTCGGTTGCTGACTTTGAGATTGGAACGCCGCAGAATGCCTAGTGTGCCAAGGGTGCCACCCCAATCCCATCCGATATAAGGTCACTTGGATGAAGGATCACTTGATCCCCAGCCTGCAACCCGGCAAGCACCTGCGCGTAACTTTCGTTACGCTCACCCAAATCAATGGTTTCCAGCTGCGCCCGCCCGTCACGTACCACATAGGTTGCCCAGTAGGGGCCGTCGCGAAATAGGGCGCCGACGGGAATTGCTAACACACCCTCGGCGCGCCAAAGCGCGATGCGGGCGATCACACGAAACCCGTGACCAAGCTGTTGCCATTCGCTTGGGTCGCCCGTCAGCGTCAGGAAAACCTCGACCCGCCGCTCGTCAATGCCGAGCGCCGAAATCTTTGGCGTCGCAACAGGGTCAATCCGCTCCACCTGTGCTGCAATCGGCGGGCCGCCCCAGCCGGTGATTTCAGCTTTGGCACTGGGTTGCACACGCACTGCATCACGCGACAAAAGATCGACGACGACCTCAAGGTTGCCGAGATTGCCGATTTCAAGGATCGGTGTGCCGACTTGGACAACCTGTTCGTCCTCGGTCAAGACACGCAACACACGGCCCGAAACCGGCGCAATCAAGTTTAGGCAGCACGCGTCAGGGCCATTTGCCGCCCCCGTCAACAAGGCAGCATCTGCGCTATCTTTCTGGCGCTCGCGAACGGCCAAATTGGCGCGCGCGCTATCTAGCGTCGCTTGTGCCGTTTTTTGTTCTAGCACCGCATTGGACAGGGTTCGTTCCGAGATTGCTGACTTCTCAAAAAGGGCGCGCGCGCGGTTTGCTTCGGACGTCATGAAGTCCAGTGTGGCTTCTGCTTGAACCACCTGTGCGCGGGCCAAATCAACCGCAGACCCCGCTGCCGCCATCGTGGCCTCGGCAACCGCCCGTGACCGAGAATCCAGAAAGGCCGGGGCCGCAGGGCCAATGGATGCGACCACAGTTTCTTGCGCAACGACCTGATCGCCCGCATGCAGGCCTATCCGGGTCAGCTTGCCCGCAATGGTGGCCGACAGGGTGTAAACCTCGCGTATGCGTGCCTCGCCCTCTTCCTCAACCGAAACCTCAATGGTTTGCGGGGAGATCGTCGCCAGCTCAACCGTCACAGGGCGCGGCAGAAAAGCCCAAATGATTAGGCCAAGAACCGAGAGTGCGGCAACCACGATGATAAGACGGCGCATGTGTCATTCCCTTGTCTTTAAAACTTCGATCATGTCGAGGCTGTTGATCCGCCCCCAGACGGCTAAGGCCGAGACCAGTGCGGCAGCGCAGACGACCAGACTGGCCGTCGCATAAACTTCGCGCCCAACCACAAAAGGCACGCGGTAGAGATCTGATGAGAAGGCTGCGACCATGGCCGCACCGATGCCATATCCTATTGCCCAGCCGAGCGGTTGGGCCATCAAAACGACAATCGCAAGTTCGCCCAACAATATCCCCGCCACCTCGTTTCGGGTAAAGCCAAGTACCCGAAGGCTGGCCAGTTCCCGCCCCTGTTCCGACAAGGAAATGCGGGCAAAGTTGTAAACAACGCCGATGGCAATGATTGCCGCAAGGATAACATAGACGGTGATCATAACCGTGATGTTTTCGGCCAATGTCTCTTTGAAACGTGCGATTGTAAGGGCTGTAACGGTCAAAAATTCCGCCTTGGGCGTGGCTTTCGCGGCGGAGTAAAAGGCCCCGCGTGCCGCGTCGTCGATTTGCAGGTTCACGCCCGATATCAACGCGTCTTCGCCCATGATCCGGTTCAGCGCGGTGATATCCATTGCCGCACCCAAGCCGACATACCCCAGTGAGATACCGCTGACTGGCAGGCTGATGATGGGGCGGGAGCCTTCCAAAACTTCGACGGTCACGCGCTCGCCCCTCCGGACGTCCAATGCGTTGGCCAGTGCTTCGGATATGATAAGCCCCACCCCAGGCATCGCCATTGGGCGTAAGGATAGGTCGAGTGCGCGGGACAGTCGCGGATTTTTGGGCTTGCCTGTGATGGACAGCCGCTTTGAAAGGTTGAGGTGGCTGATCCGGGCCGTAACTGATCTGAACGGTTCAGCTACCAGCACCCCCGGTATATTGCGCACGTTATAAACGGCGCGGTAGGGTTCGGGCGCGCCGAAAACCACTAGGGCATCCTGACGCTCGGACCGGGAAAAGGTAACATCAATCATGTGATCGATGGAACCGAAGGACCACAGCGAGGCCACAAGAAGTGCTACCGACATTGCCACACCAAAGGTGCTTGAGAACGTGCGGAACGGCCACCGAAACAGATGGCGAGCAATCATGACCCCAGTTTGGTGCAAGGCGAAAAGATGCCACAAAGACCATGCTCGATTGCGGTACGCGGGCGGGGCAGGGGGGGCCATTGCCACAGCGGGCGGCAAGATCACCACCGAACGCACCGCATAAAGTGCGCCGGCCACCGCCGAAACGGCCGTCACGATGGCCGCAAGCCCATAGATTTGAGGATCGCGGGTGAAAATAAGAAATGGGAACGAAAAGAACTTGGCATATAGCTGCGCCAGCCCCGCTCCCAACCACGCCCCTGCGACAAAACCGACTGCGATGCCAAGAGCCGCTATCACCAAAACGAATTCCACATAGTGAACAGCAATCGCACGCGACGAATAGCCGATGGCCTTCAATAGCCCGATCTGTTCGCGTTCTAGCGTGACCAATCGCGACAGCGTCATGTTGACGAGCATCGCAGCAACCAGCAAAAAGATCGGTGGCAAGACCTTTACCATAGCGCTGAGTTGTTTGAGTTCAGCATCGAGGAAAGCATGCGAAACCTGATCAGCACGGCCAATGGCCCCGACACCCCCATAGCGGGCCGTCAGGCGATCAAGCGCCTCAATGACGCGGTCCTCGGAAGCGCCGGGTGCCAGCTTCAATACAACGTTTGAAAATGCGCCCTTCAGGTCAAATGCAGCCTCAAGGTTTGCACGCGGCACCCAAGCAATGCCAAAGCGTAGCGGGTCGGGCATCATTTGGCCCGGACCAAGTGCATAAATAAACTCAGGTGACAACGCGGTTCCGGTGATGGTCAGCGTTCGGCGCTGCCCGTCCATCAAGATGGTCAACGCATCGCCAACGCCCAGCCGGTGAGCTACGGCGAACCCTTCGGACACGATCACCTCGCGTGTCGATTGGGGCTCGGGAAATCTGCCCTGCCTAAGGTGCAAACGGTTCAGGCCGGTGTTGTCTGCAACCATTGGCAATGAGACCAGCATAATCGAGCCGGGTTCAAGCATATTAGGTATGTCAAGAAGCCCAAGCTTCACGATCCTCGACTCGGCTATTAGCACGCCGTCGATGGCTTCGATTTCCCCCATCAAGGCTTGCG
Source organism: Pseudorhodobacter sp. W20_MBD10_FR17 (assembly GCF_052119765.1). NCBI lineage: Bacteria > Pseudomonadati > Pseudomonadota > Alphaproteobacteria > Rhodobacterales > Paracoccaceae > Pseudorhodobacter > Pseudorhodobacter sp. W20_MBD10_FR17. Next base: position 22,119 of record NZ_JBGQOQ010000037.1, read on the forward strand.
GCGCGCGGGTCACATTGGCGAAGATATCGGCAAAGCGGTTGGCCTCATAATAGCGCGTCCGCGTTTCGGACAGCGATGAAAAGGCACCGTTGCCCAAAATCATCGTGGCCACACCCGCCGCCAACACCAACGCAATGGCCAAAACCTGCGCCCAAAGACGGACAAGGTCGCGCAGCATTTTGCGGCGCAGGGGCGAAATCACCATGATATTTCCGATGGTTTTTTCTTTTGGCTATTGACCGTTTCTTCGACAATTTGCCCATCGGCAAAGCGTAATACGCGGTCGGCGATCGCTTGGGTGGCGGCGTTGTGCGTAATGATTAGGGTCGTTGCACCTATAGCTTTGTTAACCTGGGTCAGCGCCTCCAGCACCTGAACGCCAGTCGCGGAATCAAGTGCCCCAGTCGGTTCGTCACACAACAAAATCGCCGGATTTTTGGCAATGGCACGGGCTATAGCGACGCGCTGTTGTTCGCCCCCCGACAGTTGTGCTGGAAAATGGTCGCGCCGATCCGTCAGACCGACCAACGCCAAGGCGTCATCGGTCGACATCGGATTGCGGGCGATTTCGGTGACCAGTTGCACATTCTCGCGCGCGGTCAAGCTGGGCACCAAGTTGTAGAACTGGAATACAAAGCCCACATGGTCACGCCGGAACTGCGTAAGGCCACGCGGATCTAGCGCCGTGAGTTCAATATCCTTAAACCACGCTTCGCCCGCCGTCGCTGTATCAAGCCCTCCGATTATGTTCAGGAAGGTAGACTTGCCGGACCCAGATGGTCCCAGAATAACCAGTAACTCGCCGCTTGATGCCTGAAAATCCACCCCACGCAAAGCATGAACCTCGAACGCGCCGGTGCGATAGACCTTTGTTAGGCCCCTCGTTCGAAATACGGTTTCAGTTCTTTGCTCCATGATGCTGCAGATCCCCCTAAGTTTAGCAGTTTATGGGAAACAGGCGCCGAGGGAATGATGTAGGTCAATCCCACGCAAGGCATCGAAATCGCATACCCAAAAACATCCTCTGGGGGCGGATCTGCTAAGACCTGCGCCAGTCTGACCTTTCCATCATCATCGCCAAATAGCAACGACGATCCACATTCACCAAGGCGCGCACAGACCTTCAGTAAAGGTTTTGCATCCAAGCCTATTGCTTGATTTCTGCTTCGGTCGCCGATCTAACGGCATCGTTAAAGCCCAAAAACGCCCGACTTTTGACAAAGATGATCGGAAAATACTCGAATGCTGTCGACAGGCCCTCGCTTTGCCGATGCACTGCCCGGTAGCGTCAGCGTTCTCAACGCCATTAAGCAGCTCGTCTAAAACTTCCTTGGATATCGTCATTGTCGTCATGCTCCTTCGTTAATGAAGCATGGGCCAAATTACTCATACACAGAAGATCGGACACTCTCCATCCTGCTCGTCGCGTTCGTAGCATTTTCTGCTTGCGCGCCAACTGTCGTGACTGAATACAACGGAAATAGCATACGCATTCAGTCCAATACAAATACTATAACACCATACGTTTTTTCAGAAGCAAAACGAATTTGTGTCACCCAAGGCCTTAAGGCAGAATTTGCTTCGACATTTTCTTCTGCGAACTCGCTTACCTACAACCATCTGTTTCTTTGTTTGACACGAACCAAGCCCAATGCAGGGTTACCATCTCCTGTAAAAACGTCACCAAGCTATCTCGAAACGACATCTACACTTTAGTCTTTCTGGAAATAGGGTTGTAGGAATACCGTTACTCGTGCATCAATTTTTTATTGAGCTCGGTGTTGCAGGTCAAAGGAGATGTACATGGCAGGGACTAACCTGAGATTCAGCGCAAAATGGGGATACTTAGATATGCGCAGAAGATCGGCCACGTTGCCAAAGCGTGCTGCTACTTTGGGATCGGAAGAGGGTGGTTTCGGACCGTTTTTGTATTAGTTCGAGAAGTGCAGCAAGGTCACCTCATAATCCGAACTTCGGTCAAGCCCGTGAAATAGTGTCCAAATCCTACTCCCGCAACCACTTTAACCGAACCAGCATTAATAACTGCCTCGGCCCCAGGCTGAGCCAGTCCTACAAGGGCCGTAATCGCGCCTTCTAGATCAATTCGCACTCCGCTATCGGTCTCGTGGATCGTCACGGACTGGATCAGCCCGCGAATGGTTTCCAACGCCATGGGTCTGATCTCGGGATCGGTGAGCGTTGCTGACAATTCCTCCACTTTCCGACGATAGATCTCGCTCAACCGCGGATGTAGACGCACCGGTGACGGCGCAGGTGCCGCCAGCTTGGTGTCGATCATGCCAAGCCTCGCCTCCATTTCTTCGAGTTTGGTTTTGAGGCCTGCTGTGCGCAAGCCGTCGGCGATGGCATCATAGAGCCCGTCAAGACGGCGGGTGACCTGACCGCGTTCCGCTTCAAGGCGTGCGCGTATAGCACCCTCCTCGGCACGTCCGGCATTCATCTCACGGCTGACGGATGTGACGAAGGCAGCCACAGCATCGGGGCGCATCAAACGCTCACGCAACAGGTTCAGGACTGCCGCCTCCAGATCATTACGCTTGAACGAGCGCTTCTGGGTGCAGGTACCCAGCTTACGCGCGGCAGAACAGGCGAGGTAATCCTTGCCGACTGCGGCAAAGCCGCCGCCACAACAGCCGCAGCGCAGAAGGCCAGTCAGCAGATGGATTGTACGCTTCTTCTCCCAGAACCTTGTCTCTTTAATGGCCTGCACGCGCGGGGTAGCATCAATCTCACCTTGGCGGTGTTTGACGCGGGCCCATAGGGCGTCATCGACGATCCGCATGTCTGGCACGTCGGTGATGATCCATTGTTCACGCGGGTTGAGACGTGAGACGCGGCGGCCACTTTCCGGGTCTTTGATATAGCGTAGGCGATTCCAGACTAAGCGACCGATATAAAGCTCGTTGTTCAGCAGCCCGGTGCCGCGCATACGATGGCCGCGAATGGCGGTATCGCACCATGGTTTTCCGCTGGGACCGAGAATTTGTTCGACGTTGAGCGTTCTGGCAATAGCCTTGGGCGACAGACCGTCGCTGAACTCCGCGAATATCCTGCGGATCAGGGCAGCGTGGTCTGCATTGATCGTGCGTTCGCCGGTAACGGGCATGCCGTCCGGTCCAAGACGGCGCACCACATCATAACCGTAGCTGTTGCCTCCCCCTGAAAGGCCCGCTTCGACGCGCCCGCGCAAGCCGCGATGGGTCTTGGCGGCGAGGTCTTTGAGGAAGAGCTGGTTCATCGTTCCCTTCAAGCCGACATGCAGCTCGCTGATCTCACCTTCTGACAAAGTGACAATCCGCACCCCGTGAAAGCTCAGTCGCTTGAACAGCGTGGCGACATCGGCTTGGTCGCGGCTCAATCGGTCGAGTGCTTCGGCTACGATAACATCGAATTCTCCCCTAGCTGCCTCAGCCATCAGGCGTTGCACGCCGGGCCGCTGCATACTGGCGCCGGACATGGCCATGTCGGTGAAAATCTCGCAGACGGTCCAGCCCTCGCGCTCGACGCGTTCACGGCAGATGCGCAACTGATCCTCGATGGAGGCATCGCTTTGCATTGCAGAGGAAAACCGCGCGTAAATGGCAACTCTGGGTATCATTTGGTGTCCTTAAGACGTTTTATCAGAGACGCATAATTCCGTCCGGCATCGATAGTTTGAGCGTGGATATAATGGCGTTCGGCGGTTCTGAAACCAGAGTGTACTCCAAGGCTACTTTGTGTCCGCCCTCTTGACAAACAACGACAACTTTAGTTTTCAATGAAGAATCCAATTCAAATATAGAGTGATAGCTATAATGTCGTCCGAGGAAGTTTCGTTCAACAACAAACCACTCACGCTTGAGATTTACCTAAAAATCGTTGATTCTATTGAGAAAAATATCGATCGGCGATATCAGTTGAACCGTTTCAACTTGTCGGTTTTAGGCGCTTTGGCGGCAGCATTCGGTTTTATCCAAAGTGGATCGGTTGCCCCAACGACCGTGCCCGTTGACCTGAGCATGAAGATTCTGGCAACGATTTCATCGGTGACCTGTCTTGTTTGGATTTTTCAGGTGTTAAGGTTTCGGGAAATTTCACGCATCAAGCATCAGGCGGCAATGAGGCTTGAAGTACAGCTTCAAGTCCTTGGAATAACCTTAGAAGATGAGATTGAACAAGAGAGCAAGACACTTCTGTCGTACACTCTATTGGAGCTATTTTTTCCCGTGGTGGCCTTGATTGGTAGCGCAATCATTTTGCTGTCTATCTGATTGTATTGGTGTCGTTAAGTGGTCTGGCGATGGATAGGACGGACCATAGCGTCAGACGACTTGATCAATGTCAGCGATGGGCCGTTGGCAGTCGTGATCTATTGAGACAGTGAAATTGCCTACATCAACACCACCTCAACCTGCATAGGTCGTCTTGGCGCGGTTGGTGACGTTGAAAACAGACCAATGTCGGGCCTTGTCGGGATGGAAAATGCGTGAAATCAAAGGTTTGGCTGCTAAGTCACTGCAATTCCTAAGTTATTGGAATCGCTAGAGCTTTGGCTCATAACCTGAAGGTCGTAGGTTCAAATCCTACTCCCGCAACCAAAAAATCTAACCTTTCCAAAGACTTAGAGCCCGACAAAAACACTTGTGTATAAGCACTCCCGTTTTACGTCAACGCCACGTCAACGTTTGACAAGCCCCCCTGAAAACAGCTAGGGGATGCACACATCTTCAGGTTTGGTTTTCGCGGAGCGCTTGACGGGTTTTGCGTTGCATGATTCGATTGTC
>NZ_JBGQOQ010000038.1:0-25491 GCF_052119765.1 Pseudorhodobacter sp. W20_MBD10_FR17
CTCAACCGCGCGCATTCGTTCTTCGTAGCTATACATGAACTATCTCCAAGATAGTCCAAGTTTTCGTCCGCACCCCCATCTTCGTGATCTTGCCCTCTCGGCAGATTGCTTCGCAATCGCCTGCCGGGTAACAGATGAGCTCGGATATCTGCCATTCAGCGCCTCAGGTGGCGCATTGCTCTTCCACCTGTTGAGCAAACTCTACGAACGCACCAGCGTCATCCTTCTCGGCGATTGCTGCGCAATAGCCTGCCAGGCAGCGCATCACCACAAACCTAAGCTTCAGCGAATGGGCCACAGTCTTTGGTGACGCCAAAATGACCACCGCTCTGCTCGACCGCCTGACCCACCGCTGCCATATCTTGGAAACCGGAAACGACAGCTTCCGCTTCAAGGCCAGCTCAGCCGCTGCGGCCCGAAAAAGGAAGGATCCAACTAATGTCTTGACGCCAGCATGAACCAAGAAACATAACCTAAAGGTGGCTCACTTCTCGATGGAAAACCCGGCTCACTTTTGCGTGGAAATAAACAGCGTAGTATGCTGAATGTCCTTGGGTGCGATCTTGCGTGCGGCTTTTGTCGTGCGAGGCACTTCTGGTCCTTGAACCCTTATCAACAAGCGAGTCCATTATGACTGTTAGCTCTATTTTGATGTTTTCAACAATCGCTATCATCTTTCAGGCTGTCTTGCGAATGCCTGTGCCCGTGCCTGTGCCTGTGCGGCAAGCGGCGCAATGATCGGGGGCTGACGTGGCGGCCCAATGACGTGTGCCGCCGTCTAGCCCATCGCCCATGCAGCGGATTGATGCTGCGTTCAAAGGTCGTCGCGCAAACCGAGAGCATCACATCGGCTTTTGCGTCGTGTCGGACGGGTGTAGACTGACGAGGACGCGTGAAATTGGCGGAAGGATGACTGACCTCTGTTTGACCAAAGGGTAGGATCAATTGAAACAAAAGGCAAAAACTGCTGGCTATAGCCGATCTGGACAGTTTGCTCTTGCGGCGGCCAGTCTTATCGGGATCGGGCTGTGTTTTCTGATCGCCTTACCATTTCTTGGCGCGATCACTTGGGCGCTGACGTTGGCGATCCTCTTTTCGTCTTTTCATGGGCGCATCGAAAGGATGGTCAAGCATCGAAACCTCGCGGCCCTTATCTCAACCGTGATTATTGCGGTTGTTGTGGTCGTTCCTGCCCTTTTTGTGGTCGAACGTCTGATTGCCGAAGCCGCAACGGGGGTCGTTGCCCTTCAGGCCCGCGTGGAGGCGGGAGACCTGCAAAAGCTGCTGGTGAGCCATCCCAGCCTTGCACCTATTAGCGTCTGGGTTGACCAGCAATTCGATTTGCCGTCGATCATGGCGTCGGTTGCAAAATGGATCAGCAACATAGGTGCAATGTTTGTGCGTGGCTCTCTTCTTCAGGTGGCAGAGGTCTTTATAACCTTTTACCTGCTGTTCTATTTTCTGCGCGACAGGCAGGCCGCCAAAAGCATGGCAACATCGTGGTTGCCACTTAGCGCACAAGACACAGAGCACTTGCTGCGCCGGTTGGTTGATACCGTGCATGCGACAGTTTACGGCACGCTTGCGGTGGCCACGATCCAAGGCAGCTTGGGCGGGCTAATGTTTTGGATGCTTGGTCTTCCCACGCCGCTTCTTTGGGGGCTGATAATGGGGCTGTTGTCGATCGTGCCAGTTCTGGGCGCGTTTGTTGTCTGGATCCCTGCTGCGATTTTGCTTTTGCTGGATGGAAGTTGGACGCGCGCCCTTATTCTTTCAGCATGGGGTGGTATTGTAGTTGGTGGAATAGACAACCTTCTGCGCCCCTCATTTGTCGGCAACCGTCTGCGGCTGCACACCCTTTCCGCGTTTATTTCTATCATCGGTGGCCTTATCCTGTTTGGCGCACCGGGCTTTATTCTTGGCCCACTGACCGCTACGATGACGATGTTGCTCGTGGAATTCTGGACGAGGCAAGCGGTTTCAGGCGAGGCCGATTGAAACAGGCAGCGCAGTCCGGGGCGGGAATGATCTCCGGCTCGACAGAAAAAACAGAGCCTGGGGTTGGTCTGTGCAAACCATATCCGGTCAGCGCCAGGCCCATGACAAGGCCCATTTTTTGCTTTCGCGGATACCGCGCTTGGCATATCAATCACGGCAGCGGCGCTGGGTTTGTGTTCGGTATAAGGTAATCCCAACGCGCTTCGGTTGCATCAGGCCCAATTTTAGGAACAGCCATGCCCGCATCACACGATCTGTCCGTCGCATCCTACAATATTCACAAGGGGGTTGGCACCGACCGCCGTCGTGATTTGCTGCGCACGGCGGCGGTGATTGCCGAGATTGGCGCAGATATTCTGGCCTTGCAAGAAGCGGACACGCGGTTTGGTACCCGCACAGGCCTGTTGGACCTTGATAGCATCCGCCGTGATCTGGGGTTGATCGCGGTTCCTTTGCAAGGTGTCGGGCAGGCGCATGGCTGGCATGGAAATTTGCTATTGGTCCGGAACGCGTTGGTGCAAACGGTGCATCAACTGGTTTTGCCGGGATTAGAGCCGCGCGGGGCGTTGGTGACGGATCTGATGGTCGCAGGGCAGCCTTTGCGCGTGGTCAACGCACATCTGGGGCTATTACCCGGCTCCCGAGCGGCGCAGGCACGGGCTTTGCTGAACAAAATTGATGGGCTGGAGAACCGCCCGACCTTGCTCATGGGGGACTTGAATGAATGGCGGCGCGGCGGGGCGGCGTTTCAGGCTTTGGGACAGTATTTCACCATAGCGCCGCCATGCCTCAGCTTTCCTTCGCGCTATCCTTTGCTGGCGCTTGACCGTATGATGGTGTCGCCACAGGGCCAGCTTTTGGACATAGCCACGCATGACAGCCCGTTGTCGCGGCGGGCATCTGATCATCTGCCAATCAAAGCAAGGCTGCGCTTTGGCCAATATGGACAGGCAGAATCGACATGATATCAGATTTTCTAAGCGTCATATTGGCGATCGTCGCCGCTGCGGCGCTGCTGACTGTCGCCTCTTGGTTGGCGCATCGATCCTATCGCAAGTTCCTACAAAAAAAACGCGGATCAGATTCTACGGCGCTGCCCTGTGCGGGACCAGATACGCCGCTGGATATGCTGCTTGATCCGTTGGAGCAAAGTAATCAGGGACGAAGCGGGCTAAGGCTTCTTTTGGACAATACCGATGCGTTTGCCGCCCGCGCGCTATCGGCTGCGCAGGCGGGGCGCAGTCTTGATCTTATGTATTATATCTGGAGCACCGACACTGCTGGCTGGATACTGATTGACGCGCTTATGGCCGCCGCAGATCGGGGTGTGCGTATTCGCCTGCTGCTGGATGATGTGAACGTGCAAGGGTTTGACCGCAGCTTTCTGGCGTTAACTCAACACCCGTTGATTGAGGTGCGCCTGTTCAACCCGACGCGCAATCGCGGTCAGGCGTTGCGTCGCATGGCCGAGATGCTTTTGGGGCTGACCCGCTTTAACCGGCGCATGCACGGCAAAATGTGGATCGCGGATGGACGTTTGGCGATCATTGGCGGGCGCAACATCGGCGACACCTATTTTGGCGCGGACAAGGCTGGCCGTATGTCTGTAGATGCTGATGTGATGTTGCTGGGCCCAAAGGTGAACGATGTATCGGCTGTGTTCGACAGCTTTTGGAATATTGGCTTGTCCTTGCCTATTGTGGCGCTCTGGCCTCGGCTTCGGGTAAACAGGGCCGCTTTTCGCAAAAGACTTGCGCGGCGTCTCCGGTCTGCCTCATCGCGCCAGTTTCTGCGCGATGTTCAGACAGGACGATCCCCCGAGACTTTTCTGACCGAGCGCCTGTATTGGACAGAGAATGTGCAACTGCTGGCCGACCCGCCTGACAAAGCCTATGATCTGCATACGGCGCCTTGGATGGAGACCGCCATCAGCTCCATTCTAGGGGCTGCAAAAACGGACGTGCAACTGATCACCCCATATTTCGTGCCCGGCCCTGAGGGGCTGGCAATGCTGACAAGGCTAGAGGCCCGCGGCGTGAAGGTCTCTTTGGTTACCAACGCCTTATCTGCGACAGACTTGATCACTGTCCACGGTGCTTACCGTTATTATCGCTCCCCGATGTTGGCCGCCGGTGCTCGCGTTTTCGAGTTTTCAAAACCTGCGCTGACGGGCCGCAAACGCGATGTTCTGCATTCCAAGGTCTTTGTGATCGACGGAAAGCTTGGTCTTGTCGGATCGCTGAACTTTGATCTTCGGTCGGCTTATATGAATACGGAATTGGGATTGCTGTTCGACGGGCCGCCGCTGCTGGCCGAATTGGGCGACATGTTTGACGCGCTGTCCGCCCCTGAAAAAGCATATCAGGTGACACTTGCAGGCCGCGCCTTGCAATGGGCCGTCGCACGTTCGGGCCTGCCTGCGGTGATGACGGTCGAGCCTGAGGCAGGCGTGTCCAGACGCGCGGTATCGTGGATCCTCGGGCATCTGCCGATCCAGAAATATCTGTAAGCGGGCCTTTGGTTTTGGCAAAACACGGGCAGGTTTTCCAAAAATCAGGATTGATCCGTTCGCACCGTTTTTTACAGGAATTATAATGGCCAAACCAAGAGTATGGCCGGAACGGCGACGCAGATGACGATTATTTCCAGTGGCAGCCCCATGCGCCAAAAGTCACCAAAACGGTAACCGCCGGGCCCTAGAATAAGCGTGTTGTTTTTGTGCCCGATCGGGGTAAGGAAAGCGCAGGACGCCGCCACCGCAACCGTCATAAGGTAGGTATCAGGATTCGTTCCCGTTGCCGCGGCAATCGACATCGAGATGGGTGCCGCGATCAACGTTGTTGCCACATTGTTCAAAAAATCAGACAACGTCATGGTGACGATCATCAACGCGACCAGTGATACCCATGCAGGGTAGCCGTCGGTCAAACTGACGATCTGGTTGGCGATCAGCTTTGCTCCGCCAAAATGCTCAAATGCCTCGGCCAGAGGGATCAAACTGGCAAGTAAGACAATCACCTTCCATTCCACTGATGCATATACCTCATGCCCGCTGACAAGGCCGAGGGCGACATAGGCGATAACGGCGCAGCCAAGCGCCACAGACAGCGGGACAAGGCCAAACACAGCAAGGGCGACCGCCAGCATGAATATGCCGATAGATAAGCCTGCTTTGCTGCGTTGAACAACTTGGGTTTTACGCCCCTCAAGCGGCAGTACACCCAGCCATTCTGTCGCCTCTTCGACGCGGTCCGGCGTTCCCAAAAGAAGCAAGACATCCCCGGCACGGATTGGAAGAAGCCTTACGCGGTCTAGAAAATTCGTGCCTTCTCGTGCCACACCCAAAAGCGTGACCGAGTGACGCTGCAAAAGGTTCACGCTGCGGGAGGTCCGGCCTTGTATACGTGCACCATCAGGCACGATGGCCTCTGCTAAGGTTAATCCCGGCGCGACAACGCCGCCTTCATGCTTTTCAGACCCTGCAAAATCAAACCCCGCTTGCCCCATAAAGGTTTCAATGGCCTTTGGCTCGCCTTCGACGACCAGAAAATCGCCCGCACGCAATGCTTGCCGGCGTGCAAGGCCGCGCACGCGTTTGCCGTTGCGTATAAGGCCCAGAATATGAATGTCGGCATCATTGGCTTTGGCATAGAGATCCTCGACCGCCATGTCCTCGGACAACGTCTGTTCGCCGATGCGCAGTTCGGCGACATATCGACCTTGGGCAACCTGCTTTTCGGTGTCTAGCATGGATGTCCGTGATGGCAGGAGCCGCCAGCCGACAAGCGAAACAAAGGCAATTCCGGCTATCGCGACCGCCAATCCGACAGGCGCGAAGTCAAACATCCCGAACGGCTCACCCAAGACGCTCTGCCGATATTCCGAAATCACGATGTTCGGCGGCGTCCCGATCAGCGTGATCATACCGCCAAGAATGGTTGCAAAAGACAGCGGCATCAGGGTTTGCCCCGCAGCGCGCTTTGCTTTTCTCGCGGCCTCAATATCAAGTGGCATCAAAAGCGCCAGTGCGGCAACATTATTGATAATTGCGGACAAGCCAGCGGCCAAAGCCGCAACAACTGCAATATGCAGTGGAAGCGGGCGATTGGAATCAATGAATTTGGACGCAATCAGCTCTACCGCGCCTGACGATGACAGCCCACGGCTGACGATCAAGACCAGTGCAATGATCGCCACAGCGGAATGGCCAAATCCGGAAAAGATATCTTCGGTTGGCACCAGCCCAAGCACGGCCGCAAGGATCAAGGCGCCGAAGGCAACAAGGTCGTAGCGAATACGCCCCCAGACGAGTAGGGTGAAAACCACAACCAGAAGTCCGAAAATTTGCGTCAATTCTGTTTGCATAGGGGCACCTTAGCGCGGATTTGTTGGTGCCGAAAGGCCCATGATTATGAGTGTATTTCACATTTCCCCGCATAATGTGCACGCCTTACACTTTGGGCTGCGCTTGCATCGGGGTGATGGTTCAAAATGTGCTCTGACTGCACCGACACGATAACCTGAATAGTGATTTAGTATATGTTAAAAATGCTATTACGACACGAATGGCCACATGTGATGTGACTGAGGTAGCAAGGCAGCTACAGTTTCACGGCCTGCGGACTGAATTGCCGCCGGCGATGATATCATTGATAAGGGTTGCCACGGCCTTATGCGTGTCAATGTCGGCGTCAGGCCAATCGGCGTTGGCATGGGTGGACGCGGCATCCTTGAGTACGCCCATAATCTCATTTTCGGGCAGGATATTGGCGTCGTTTAGCGCCAAAAGCAAGGCTTCGCAAATCGTCAGCGCTGCGATGCCTGCATTTGTGTTATAGTCCGACATTTGGTGATGGTCCTTTGGGCTAAGTGCAATTCCCCTATGCGTGCGGGGCAGTGATTGGGAAAAGCTGTCAGAAAATAGCTGACCTTGGACTGATTGATATCAGTCGCCAAGACCGTTTATTTGGTAATGCTATTAGCATTGTCCGCTTAAACGGGGGCGTTTTGCAAAGGGGACACTATGGAAGAACGACCACTAGTGCGAAAATTGGGTGCGTTTGTTGCTTTGTCAGAAGTCGAGCACCGCGTGCTTGATCGTCTGCACAAGCGCCGTCGCAAGTTTGTTGCCGGACGCGAGCTGGTCCATCAGGGGCAGTCTTATCAGGCGGCCTATATCTTGATGTCGGGCTGGGCCTGTTCTTACAAGCTGCTGCCGAATGGTGGTCGGCAGATTGTTGATTTCCAGATCCCCGGCGATTTTCTGGGGTTGCGCAGTGTCATGCTGCATCTGTCGGATCACAGCATTGAACCTGTCACCGATATTGAGGTGACCGAGGTCCATGCCTCGGATCTTTTGGAAGCGTTTTCCGCCACGCCCCGGCTGGCCATGGCGGTGATGTGGGCGGTTTCGCGTGATGAAGCGATGGTGGTCGAGCATCTGGTGAACATTGGGCGCCGCGATGCAGACGAGCGTATGGCGCATTTCCTGATTGAACTGGGTGCCCGCTTGGCGCTAGTGGGTTTGGGAAGCAAGGCAGGCTTTGCCTGCCCGCTGAGCCAGTATCTTTTGGCCGATGCTTTGGGGCTGAGTGCGGTTCACGTCAACAGGGTGCTGCGCCGCTTGCGCGAGGCAGGCATGGTGACGTTTCGCGATGGCTTTGTGACATTCGACAATTATAAGAAATTGACCGAGTTTGCCGAGTTTGAGCCTACCTATCTGGATCAGATCGGCCCGCTTTTGCCCGAAAAGATCAGCCTTCGCGCCTAAATTCGGCCAAGCAGCATCAGCACCACAACGACAATCAGCACCGTGCCCAGCACGCCCACGCCTGCGTGGCCATAGCCATAGCCATAGCCCCCAAAACGACCGCTGAATCCCCCGAACAGGAAAATAATTAGCACAATGGCTAGGATGGCTCCGATTGACATTTTTTGTCCTTTTCGTTGGGTGCGCGGGGCCGTCTGAACGGCCCCGAAATGGTATCGTTCGACCCGTTGCCTGGTTGCTGTTTGTCGGGAAATAGGGCCGCGTTGCTGTGGTCATTTCCCGTCTATTGTGACGCCGCTTTCATCAATCTTGATCGCAATGCCCGTTTGGCGCTCTTGATAGTAAAGGTAGCCAAACCCTATGGCGCTGGCAGCAAGCACGGCGACCAAAACATATAAGAAATTCTGATTCATAGGAAAATTCCTGTATTGGGGTTGCTGCCAAAGGGCGGGCTGACAGGTGTACATCTGCATAGCCCAATCGCTTTGGCTTATTTATTCTTACATCCGGGCAGGTTAAGATCGTGGCAGAAATATCCTGCGGCACCACCAATCACCGCCCCTGTAACAGGGCTTCCACCCGTGACACCGGCTATGACGGCCCCGCCCGCAGCACCCGCCACGCCACGTTCAGTATTATTCGCAAGGCAGCCACTCAGGCCAGTCAAAGCCACAAGCAGAAGAATGGGTTTGGTATACATCGAAATATCCTTTGGTTGTGATACGGCCTGTTGCACCTGACAGGGTCAGGCGCCGGTTTTAGATCAGTCGCGTCACGCCATCGCGCGGGCGGCAGCATCCAGCGGTTAGTTTGGTTCGGTGGCCATGGGTTTGGCTTTTTGTGGGCGGTCTGGAAATCAGAAATATACGGGACACAGGGACGAGGGGACAACCTGCCCGCATATTTCTGGCTCAGGCGTAGTTGGTAATCGTTCACCAATTTCCGATGAACTGATCAGATTGTTGCACCACCATCATCGACCCATACTGATACAGGTTGGTCTCTGCCGATATTTACCAAAGATTGTTTGGTAAATGCGGCAGAGAGATGGCTGTGCGCAGGATCCGGATAAATCCGCGTGCCAGCCATCCCTTCCAAAATAGCGCGGGCGTCTTGGAGGCGGCCGATCCCTGCAATGCCATTGCCGTTACGCACGAACTCACTGGCGGCTGCAACTTTCGGCCCCATCGACCCCGGTTCAAGGTTCAGGGCGTCAAGTGCGCAGGGCGTGGTGCGGCCAATCTCCAACTGGTCGTGCTCGCCCCAGTTGCGATAGACCGCGTCGATATCGGTCAGAAAGAGTATGGCATCGGCATGCAAGTCATGCGCCAAAAGCGCCGATGTGCGGTCTTTGTCGATCACTGCTTCGACTCCCGCCATATCGCCATTCGCGTTGCGCATCACTGGAATCCCGCCGCCGCCTGCGCAAATAACGATGTGCCCGGCGTCGAGCAGAACCTGTATCGCCTCTAACCCGATGATCCGTAAAGGAACAGGCGAGGGGACAACACGGCGCATCCCGCCCTTGGCCTCTTTTACAATTGACCAATTATGATCTCTGACGGCCAGCGCGGCCTCATCTGCGGAATAGACGGGGCCGATGGGTTTGCTGGGGGTGTCAAAGGCAGGATCGTTCGGGTCCACCTCAACCCGGCTGACGAGCGTTGAGACCTGCGCGCCCTTTGGCAAAGCATTCATCAGCTCTTGTTCAATCAGATAGCCGATCATGCCTTCGGTTTCGGCGCCAAGCACATCCAACGGCCAAGGTGTGTCGGCATCATAGGCCGCACCCTGAAGCGCCAGCAACCCGACCTGTGGGCCATTGCCATGCGAGACGATGATCTGATGGTCGCGCGCAAGATCTGCCAATGCCCGTGCCGCGATACGCACATTGGTGCGCTGCGCATCGGCTGTCATCGGCTCGCCTCGGCGCAGAAGGGCGTTTCCGTCAAGGGCTACAACTACGCGCATCTTATACCCCCATTGTGGCGACAAGGATCGCCTTGATCGTATGCATCCGGTTTTCGGCCTGTGTGAAAACGATCGAGGCAGGGGATTCAAACACCCCTTCGGTCACCTCCATGCAGTCGATTCCGTATTTCTGAAAGGTTTCCTCGCCTACTGCGGTATCGCGATTGTGGAAGGCGGGCAGGCAATGCATGAATTTTGAATGGGGGTTGCCGGTGCGGTCCATAACGGCCTGATCGACGCGGTAAGGTTGCAAAAGTGCGATCCGGTCAGCCCAGACTGTGTCCGGCTCGCCCATCGATACCCAAACATCGGTATAGACAAAATCCGCGCCTTCGAGCCCTTCGGCATGCTTTTCGGTCAGGGTGATGCGCGCACCAGACGTTTCCGCAAGCTTGCGGCATTGGGCTACCAGATCGGCGTCGGGCCAGCAGCTTTGTGGGCCACACAAGCGCACATCCATGCCGATCAGTGCAGCACCTACCAGCAATGACGCGCCCATATTGTTGCCCGCATCGCCCATAAAGCAAAAGGCGATGTCTGACAGGTGCTTATGCGTGAATTCGCGCATCGTCATCAGATCGGCGAGGATCTGGGTCGGGTGGAAATCATCCGTCAGCCCGTTGAAAACCGGCACACCAGAAAACTCCGCCAGCACCTCGGCATCCTTTTGACCAAAGCCGCGATATTCTATGCCGTCATAGAACCGGCCCAACACGCGCGCAGTGTCTTTCATTGATTCCTTGTGGCCGATATGGCTGCCCGATGGCCCCAGATAGGTGACATGCGCGCCTTGATCATAGGCTGCCACCTCAAACCCGCTACGGGTTCGAGTGCTGTCTTTTTCAAAGATCAGCGCGATGTTTTTGTCGGTCAGCAGGGGGCGTTCGGTGCCGCTTTGCTTGGCCATCTTAAGGTTGGCAGCCAGTTGCAGCAGGTTGCGGATTTCGTCCGGTGTAAAGTCGAGCAGTTTCAGAAAACTGCGGCCGCGTAAATTCTGTGGCATAGGATATTCCTTAAATTGCGTCACGGATCAGCGGGCAGGTCATGCAATGTGACCCACCGCGTCCACGTCCGAGTTCCGATCCGGGGATGGTGATGACCTCAACGCCGGCCTTACGCAGCAGGGTGTTGGAATAGGTATTGCGCTCGTAGCCGATAACAACGCCCGGCTCTACGCAGAGCAGGTTGTTGGCGTCATCCCATTGCTCGCGCGCGGCCTCATAGGCATCGCCGCCAGTGGGCACAGTGCGCAACGCCTTGATGCCCAGTGCCGAGGCTACCACCTCAAGGAAGGGTTTGGTTTCCACCTCGGCTGCGATGCCACCCTGATCATCGGGGCGCAGGCTGGTGCAGCGGATCGTATCTGTGACGTCGCTAAACACCGTCACAAGATCGCGGTCGCAAAAGGTGAAGACGGTATCAAGGTGCATGGCGCTGCGGGATTTCGGGAATTGGCAGGCGATAACCCGTGTGGCCCCGCCACCGGCAAACAACCCGCGCGCAATCTGGCCGACCGCTTGCGGCGTCGTGCGTTCGCCCATGCCAATCAGGACGGTGCCGTTACCAATCGGCATAACATCGCCGCCCTCGACTGTCGCGGGACCGTGGTCCTGCATGGGGTCGCCCCACCAGACGGGAAAGCCAGCATCCTTGAAATCAGGGTGAAAGCGATAGATCGCGGCAAGGTTCAGCGTTTCCAGCCGCCGTGCGGGCCAATGCATCGGGTTCAGCGTGACGCCGCCATAAATCCAGCAGGTCGTGTCGCGGGTAAAGATGTGGTTGGGCAAGGGCGGCAGGATGAAATCGGCAGGGTCCAGCATTGGTGCGAGAACACCATCAGACTCTATGGGTAGCTCGGCCTTGCTCATCCCGCCGATCAGGATGGTCGAGAGCAGATCGCCGCTGACCTCCATCAGGTGCGCCATCAGGTCATCTGCCAGGCCAACGCCCACGGTATTGTCGTTGATCCGCGCTGCAAGCAGCCAGCGCCGCGCCTCCATATCGGCCAAGGTTTCAGCCAGCATCTGGCGCAGGAACACCACCTCGACCCCGCGATTGCGCATCGCATCGACAAAGGTCATGTGTTCGATCCGCGCCTGTTTTACCCAGATCACATCATCAAACAGCAATTCTGCGCAATTGGCAGGCGTCAGCCGCGCCATCGCCGCACCGGGCTTGTGGACCATCACGCGGCGCAGTTTGCCCGCCTCGGAATGTACGCCATACGTCAGGGTCATGTCGGTGTTCCTTGCAAAAGCACGCCGAGGCTTAGGGCGGCCATGATAATAACGGTCAGCCCAAGCAGAACCGGCCAGACAAAGCGCAGCCAGCGCTCATAGGGGACGCGGGCGATGGCAAGACCGCCCATCACAACAGCAGAGGTCGGGGTGACAAGGTTGACAATGCCCGCCGCCGATTGGAATGCGGTCACGACCAAACTGCGCGAAACCCCAGCAAAATCGCCAACCGGGGCGAGGATCGGCATGGATAGAACGGCAAGGCCAGAGGTGGACGGCACAAAGAACGACAGCGCCACTTCGATCCAGTACATCACGTTGATGAATACGATCCGGTTCAGCCCCGCCACCATGCCTTCGGCCCAATGTAGGATCGTGTCGGTCATGTGACCTGCGTCCATGATCACGACGATGCCACGCGCCAGCCCGATGATCAGCGCCACACCCAGAAGATCACGAGCACCCCCTACGAATGCCGCGACGAGACCTTTTTCGCCAAGCCGTCCGATCAGGCCAATGCCGATGCCCGCAAACAGGAACAGCCCGCTCATCTCGGCCATCCACCATCCGCCCAAGGACACGCCCCAAATCATCACAGCAAAGGTCGCCCCGAACAGCAGCAGCACGATCTTGTGCAGGCCTGTAAAGGCGGTGGCGTCAGCAGTGCTACGAAAATGCGCCTCATTCTCGGCCTTGCGGTCAAACACCAGCGAGCGCGACGGATCAGCCTTGACCCGTGCGGCATAGCGCATGACATAGGCCACGGTTGCTGCAAACGTGATCCCAAGGATGGCAAGGCGCAGCATCAGCCCGTCTGTAAAGGGCACGCCGGCAGCATCCGAGGCAATCACGGTTGAAAACGCGTTGACAGTCGACCCCAGCACGCCAATGCCCGCGCCCAGCAAAATCACCGCCACAGCCGTCAGCGAGTCATAGCCTGCCGCGATCATCACAGGTGTCAACAGAACGTAGAAGGCGAGCGTTTCCTCGGCCATGCCTTCGGTGGTGCCGCCCAGTGCGAACAGGCCCATCAAGATCGGGATCATCCACTTTTCCCGCCCCTTCAGCCGTGTCATCGCCCGTTTGATACCGGCATCAATGGCACCCGTGGCCGTGACCACACCAATAAACCCGCCGATCATCAGCACGAACAGCGCCACGTCGATGGCATTGGCGCTATAGCTGCTGGGGTCATAAAAGCCTGCGATGGGGGCAAGGATGACGTCGAACACGCCCTGCGGATTTGCCTCGGTCAGGGCATAGGTGCCAGCGACGGGCACGTCTTTGCCCAGTGCCTTAGAGGCCTCTCGCGCGTATTCGCCAGCCGGGATCACCCATGTCAGCGCTGCGATGACGACGATCAGCGCAAAGAGTATCGTATAAGCCGAGGGAAAATGAAACCGGCTGGTGGGCTTGGGAGGAGGATTGGTGGGGCTTGCCATGGGGTATCCTTTGCCTGCCCGCAGTACAACGGCGACTACGGCGCTTGGCGCAATCTTAGGCCGAGAATGCAGATGCTGGACTGACAGAGGTTAGCAGGCGTGCGCGAAGGCAGAGCCGCCGTCAAATACTGTATCACGTCACGAGATGCTGCGACCGATAGCCCCGCGCCCCTGACGGCATGGGTCAATGAGGCATGTCAGGGATACTTTCTGGCGTTTGCATCTATTTGACGGTTTTTACATGGGCGTTCGGTATTTGATATTTGCACCGTAGCCGCAGCCAAGACAGAGTTGGTTCCAACAGACAACAGTGCAGACCTGCATCTTGTCTGCGATTCCCTGAACGTCTGAGTCGCGCCTTACGGCGATTGCGGTCTAACCCGTTACCAGCCCATCCCCCACCACGATTTGCCGCCGACAAAGTCCCGCAATCTTTTCATCATGGGTTGAGATCAGGAATGTGGTGCCTTCGTCGCGGTTGATCTGGTCGATCAGTTCCATCACCTGCATCGCAGAGGCACGGTCGAGATTTCCCGTCGGCTCATCCGCAAGCACCAGTTCGGGCGAGTTCATCAGCGCGCGGGCAACCGCGACGCGCTGTTTCTGTCCGCCCGAAAGATTGGCAGAGGGAAAATTAATCCGCTCTTCCAGCCCCATGCGCACCAGCAGATCGCGGCCCCGCGCGCGTGCGGCGGGCGTTTCGCGGCCTTCACGCACGGCTGTGGGAAAGATCACGTTTTCAAGGGCGGTGAAATCGGGCAGCAGGTTGTGGAACTGAAACACAAAGCCGATGTGCAGGTTGCGAAAGCTGGTCAGCTCTGTGTCGCCCGCTGCGATCAGATCTTTCCCAAGCATCGCATAACTGCCGGATGTCGGTTTCATCAAAGTGCCAAGGATCGTCAACAGCGTGCTTTTGCCCGACCCCGACGGCCCCAATAGCGCCGCCATTTCCCCAGCCTCCAGCGTCAGCGACAGGCCGCGCAGCACGCGGGTTGCTGCCTCGCCTGTGCCAAAAGTTTTGACCAGATCTCGCACCTCTAACAATGCGCTCATTGGCCGATCGCCGTGACCGGATCGACCCGCGCCGCCGACCGCGCAGGCAGGATAGAGGCGAAGATTGCACCGATGATCGTCAGGGTGATGGCCAGCCCGTAGGAGCCTTGGGTGATGTCGAGAGGCAAACTGCCCGCCTTGAACGCATCGCGTGGCGGGAAAGGCAATAACGCCAAATAGCCAAGACCCGCTCCCGTAAGCCCGCCCATGACGCCGATCAGTGCGCCTTGGGTGACAAACACAAAAATCACAAAGCCGCGCCCCGCACCCATGGCGCGCATGATCCCGATTTCAGGACGGCGGCGATAGGTCGATAGCAAAAGCGCCGAGGCGACACCGATGACGATGGTGATCAAAGCAAAGGTTTTCAAGAAATAACCGGTTTGCGCTTGGGCATCCAGTGCCTCCATCAGTTGTGCGGCGCCATCGGTCCACGGCACCGCATCCAGCCCTGTCAGGGCGCGGATCCGCAGGGCTGTGGCATCGGCGGCGTTCAGATCGTTCAACTTGATTTCGATGCGGGTTACACCTTGCGGCATGGCAAACAGGGTGCGCGCCGTGCCTGTGCTGACAAAGGCGCGCGCACCGTCGAGGCCCCCGTTACCGGTTTTGAATATACCGCTTAGCGTTAGGGTGGTTGTGACGCCATTCGTGCTTTGCAGTCGCAAGGTCTGCCCCAACGACAAGTTCAGATCATCCGCGAGGTCAAGCCCCAGCACGATGAGCCCCGACCCAAGCCGCGCCGAACCCTCGATGATATAACCGTCAAGGTCCATGATCGCAGACTCGCGCCCCGCATCCACCCCCGTCACACTGACCTGAGACACCTGCGCGCCGCGCGTCAGGAAACCCGCGCCGGTGATTTGCGGCGATACGGCCCGCACCCCCGGCACAGCCTCGATCAAAGGCACCCAAGTTGCCGCGTTGGCCAATGTAGCCGTTCGTGCGCCCCCCGGTTCAGCCACAAACAAAACATACCCCGCGCCCAAGGATGAGGGGGCGATCAGCAGTGCGGGGTCGGCGTTCTCGGCCTCGATGGTGATATGCGAGATGTCGCCCACGGTGCGCGACAGAATAAACTCGGCGAGGCCACCGATCAGCGCCGACATAAAGATAAAGATGAACACGCCCACGGCCACCCCGGCCACTAAAAGGGCGGTCTGCGCCTTGCTTGCCGTCAGATACCGGGCCGCTATCTTGAACGCATACAGCATCAGGGTTGCTCCGCCACGACGGCCTGCCCATCCGTCATGCCCGAGGCATCGGTGATCACAACGTCATTTGCGGTCAGGCCTGAGGTCACGATCAGCCGAGATGCGGGCCAGTCAACCACGGTCACAGGCTGTCGTTGCGCAACCCCATCCCTGACCACGAACACATCTGTCCTATCGGTATCTGAAAGCAGGGCTGTGCGCGGAACGGTCAGGGCGAAATCACGACTGTCTACGATAATGTTGGCCGTCACTGTCAGGCCGACAGGCGCCGTGACCGGCGCATCGAAAGCAATCTTGATGGCAAGGCCACCGGTCGCCGCATCCACGCGCGCCGAAACAAAGCTGACATGGCCGTCGCGATTGTTGGCTTCTCCGGCCAAGCGCAGGATGGCCGGCTGACCCACGGCGACTTGCGTGGCATAGGTCTCGTCCACATCGGCCTCCACCAGCAGACTGCCGAGATCGGCAAGCGTCAACAGCGGGGTGGTGGGGCTGACGAGCTGCCCTAGTTCAGCGTCAAGCGTCAGGATGGTGCCTGCCACCGGCGCACGCAGCGTGTGGTTTTCAAGGCCAGCCAGCGCCTGATCCAGAGCGGCGGTTTGGCGCGTCACCTCTTGGGTTGCCAGTTCCACGGCATGGGCATCGGCCTCGACGGTCGTTCTGGCGATATTGGCGCCCAGCGATACCGCCCTGTCATAGGCTTCTGTCGCCTGTTGCTGGGACACAACTGCCGCATCCATTGCGGCCATTGCTTGCCGGACGATGGCGTTTTGCACAGCAGGATCAATCTGGGCAAGGGTCTGGCCCACTGTAATCTCATCCCCCTCTGCGACAGGAAGGGCTGTGATTTTGCCGGTAAGAACTGGCCTGATCTCTACCGAATTGGTGGCAGCAATCCGGCCATTGACTGCCAGAACCCGTGTTGCGGGCGCCAATGCAACCGTTTCGAATGCGACGATGGGCGGCCCGGCCCTCCATATCTGTGTTAAGGCGGTGGCAGCCACGGCAAGGCCGAACATCCCTGCAATGGCCCAAAGCCACCAGCGCCGTTTTGGTGCAACAGGCTGTGCGCGCTTGTGTAAGGCGGGCACGCTGGGAGCCGATTTGATTTCCCCAGATGCCGGGGTTTTCTGATCGGGTTTAAGTTCAACCGTTGCCAATGTGGCGGCCCTCCTGCGTTTCAAAAGAGATGATTAGGCACGAAAACCAAGCCAGATCTTTGCTGATCCACCATAAGCCCGAATTCTATCTATGCATTGACTTGGATCAGTGAAAATTGCCCGCCAATGTGACAACCATTGTTAAACAAGGCTTCTCGCTGCGGTTCGGACGACCGGACCGCAGTGACCAAACCGCAGTGACCAAAAGGAAAGAACCCGGATGCCCAACGATCCGTATGACGTCTTGGGTCTGACCAAGGCGGCCACCGCAGATGAAATCAAAAAGGCCTATCGTAAGCTGGTGCGTGAAAGCCATCCCGATCTGCACCCAGATGACGCAGGTGCCGAGGAACGGTTCAAGGCGATCTCTGCTGCCTATGACCTGCTGAAAGATCCCGCAACCCGTGCGCGTTTCGATGCGGGCGAAATCGACGGGTCTGGTGCCGAGCGCCCACCGCGTCAGTATTATCGTGATTACGCGGATGCGCCGGGCAATGCCTATCAACACCGTGAGGGCTTTGGCCCGGATACCGACCCCGCCGATATTTTTGCCGAGATATTGCGCAATCGGGCCCGCCAAGGGGGTGGGGATGATTTTGGTGCGCGCGGCTTTCAAGCTGCGGGGCCAGATGCCCGCTACACTCTGGACGTGGCATTTCTTGATGCGGCGCGTGGGGCAGAAACCCGCATCACGCTGCCAGATGGTCAAAGTTTGGCGGTCAAGATCCCGCCCGGGACCAGTGATGGCCAAACCCTGCGCCTGCGTGGAAAAGGCGCGCCGGGGTTTGGGGGTGGGCCGTCGGGCGATGCCCTGATTACCGTCCGTGTGCGCGCGCATGCGGTGTTCCGCCGTGATGGCGATGATATCCTGATCACCCTGCCAATCACCATTGACGAGGCCGTTCTAGGGGCAAAAGTGACGGCTCCAACCATCGATGGGCCGGTCGGGGTTACGATCCCTGAAGGCGCAAGCTCGGGCAAGGTGATGCGTTTGCGCGGGCGTGGAGTTGCACGGGCAGGGCAAAAGGTGAAAGGCGACCAAATGATCGAACTGAAAATCGTGACCCCGCCCGCGCCCGATGCGGCCTTGCGCGAATTTCTGTTGGAATGGCAAAAGACCCAAAGCTTCGACCCGCGGGCCGATCTGCTGAAAGGAGCGGCAAAATGACGGAGTTTTATTCCGAGGACGAGGTTGTCGTCACCGTAACGCGCCTGACCCGAAGCCAGCTTGTCCGCTTTATCGATGCGGCACTGGTCAAGCCGCAGCGCGACCCCGGCGGATATATCTTTCGCCAGATAGACATCGCGCGGCTTGAACTGCTGTGCGATCTGTCTGTGGAGCTTGATCTGGACGAAACCGCGCTGGGAATCATAGTCTCGCTTCTGGATCAACTGCACGCCGCGCGGCGCGATCTTGCGGCCGTGGCGCGTGCGATAGAGGTGCTGCCGCCGGGCCTGCGGGCGCGCATTTCGGTTGCACTGGAAAACCCTGAGCGGCTTTACTAACCTGCTGCCGCAGCGCTCGTTTGTTGGCATCGGGATATGCGCGCGCTAACGTCGTAGGCGCGTGCATTCGTAAACTTGCAGCGCCAATGCGGTGTAAGCGCTGAAAACCTTGTTGCAAGCGAGGCAACCAGACGCAACCGCAGCAGATCTAAACTTACCGCTTAGCCTTGGGGGGCAATGCCCCCCTTTAGTATTCATTTCAAGCCAATCACAGCGTCCGCTTTTTCACGCGTGGTTAAGCGCCACCACCGGGTCGAGCCTAGCCGCCGCGCGCGCTGGCAAATAGCCAAAGGTGATCCCGATCATGGTTGAAGACAGGAAAGCCACCACGATTGCCGTGACCGAAAAGCTTAGCTGCACATTGGCCGAGAAATACCCGACCATCTGCCCGCCGATCAGCGCACCGGCAATTCCGATGACACCACCCGTCAGGCACACCAGCACAGCCTCGATCAAGAACTGCGCCACGATATCCGAGCGCCGCGCCCCGATTGCGATACGCACGCCGATCTCTTTGGTGCGCTCGGTGACAGAAACCAGCATGATATTCATCACCCCGATCCCGCCGACCACCAACGAGATCACCGCGATCATCGCCACCAGCAGTGTCAGCGTTTCGGTGGTCGAGGTGATCGTGTCGCGGATCGTGTCCGAGTTGATTAGGAAGAAATCCTTGGTGCCGTGGCGGTTTTTAAGCAGCGCGTTGATCTCTGCCTCGGCAAGTGTGGTGTCGTAATTATCGCTTACGCGCACGGCTATGCTGTCGAGGAAGTCTTGCCCCGAAATCCGCGCCATCACCGTGGTATAGGGCACCCAGACGTTCAAAGATTCCGGCCCAAAGCTTGCCCCGCTTGACCGCACCACACCGATCACGCGCACCGGCACGCCGCCCAGCAGCAGCACTTTGCCCACCGGATCAACACCGACATCAAAAAAGGTGTCGCGTGTATCCTCGTCGATCACGGCGGCTTGGGTGCGACTTGTGACATCGTCTGATGCAAAGGTGCTGCCGGTCACAGTGACGTAGTTGTGGACCTGAAAGTAATCGCCACCCACCCCGTTGATCGACGCATCCGAAGAGGTGCTGCGATAGACAACCGTAAGTTTGGTCGAAACGGAAGGTGAGGCGCTATCGACATAGGGTTGCAATGCCAGCGCGTCGGCATCCGAAGGCATCAGCGTTTGCACCTTATTGACATCACGCGCCCCGAACCCGGTGCCCGAACGCACGGTGATCGTGCTGGTCCCAAGCGAGGAAATATTGGTAAGCACTTTCTCTTTGGTGCCGGTTCCCAAAGCCATCACCAGCACCACCGAGGCGATGCCGATAATAATGCCGAGCATGGTGAGCACCGAGCGTACACGATGCGCCAGCAACGCCTTAAGTGACATGTCAAACGCCTCGCGCAGCCGCAACAGCGATGCACCCTTGCTGACTTTTACGGGCGGGCGGGCCAGCCGTTTTGCATTTGCCACATCCTTGGGCGCGGTCCGTGTGTCCGAGATGATCTGCCCGTCGCTGACCTCAATCGTGCGATGGGCGTGCTGGGCGACGTCAGGATCATGGGTGACCATAACGACCGTGTGGCCCTTGCGGTTCAGGTCCAGCAGCAGCTCGATCAGCTCTGCCGAGCTTTTGGTATCCAGCGCGCCGGTCGGCTCATCGGCCAAAATAACCTCGCCGCCATTCATCAGTGCGCGTGCGACCGAGACGCGTTGTTGTTGTCCACCAGACAGCTCGCCGGGGCGGTGATCCAGCCGGTCGGCCAAGCCGAGTTGGCCCAACAGATCGGCGGCGCGCGCATGTCGGGCGGCGCGGCCTTCACCGGCATAGATCGCGGGGACTTCGACATTGCCCACCGCATCAAGATCGGGCAGCAGTTGATAGCGTTGGAAAATAAAGCCGAAATGTTCGCGTCGCAGTTGCGCAAGCTGATCGGGATCAAGCTGGCTGACATCTTGACCAGCAAAGCTGTAGCTGCCCGCGCTTGCACGGTCGAGACAGCCGAGGATGTTCATCAAAGTCGATTTACCCGAGCCCGAGGCCCCGATGATCGCCACCAATTCACCTGGCCAGATATCAATATCGACGTTGCGCAGAACGGTGATTGTTTCATCACCAGCCTGAAAGCTGCGTGAAACGCCGCGTGCGGAGATCAGAGGTTCGCCCATCTTACAGACCCATCGGGGGCATGCGGGTGCTGCTTTCAGACTTCTTGGCTGCGGTGACCGTGGTGCCGGTCACAACCTTGTCGCCTGTGCTTAGGCCCGATGTGATCTCGGCACTGATCTTGTTGTTCAATCCGACCTCGACCGCCTGAACCGTCGTGGTGCCGCTGGCGGGATCATAAAGCTTGACCGTATAGCCATCGGCGCCTTTGGTCAGCGCCGAGGATGGCACGGTCAGCACGTTTTCCACCTTGTCCAAAATGATCGAGACTTCGGCGGTCATACCGATGCGCAGCAGGTGATCGGGATTGTCCACCTCTAGCAAGCCATTGTAATAAATCGCTACATTGGTCGAGATGGTATCGCTGCTTTCAATTTCCGACGGCGCAGGTTCAACAGCGCGCACCGTGGCCGAGAATTGATGATCGGGTTCGCCCAAGATGGTAAAGAACACTTGCTGCGCGGGTTTCACATGGACCACGTCGGCCTCGGATATTTCCGCCTTCACCACCATCGTATCCAGCTCGGCCAGCTTGACGATTGTCGGCGCGCTTTGTGTGGCGTTCACCGTCTGGCCCTCGTCATTGACGATCGCGACAACCGTGCCCGAAATCGGCGCAGTGATCTTGGTCCGGTCCAGCGTGATCTGCGCGGTTGAAACAGTCACTTCGACGCTTTCCTTTTGTGCAAGCAGCGCGTCCAGTTCGGCCTTATCGACATCAACTTCGGCCTGCGCCGCGTCGAGATCCTCTTTCGAGACGTAATCCGAGGTGACCAGCTTGACTTGCCGCGCCAAGGTTAGTTCGGCCTTGACCAAACTGGCATTCTTGGCGGCGATCTGGGCCTTGATATTGGCAAGGTTCGCCTTTGCTGTCAGCACAGCGTTCTGTTGGTCTTGGCTGTCGATCAGCGCAATCAGGTCGCCCTTCGCAACCTCGTCGCCAAGCGCCACTGCCAGTGTCTCAATCTGCCCCGAGACCCGCGCGCCAACGCTGACCAACTGCTTTGCCTCCATCGTGCCCGAGGCCAGCACCGTCTCCTCTACCGTGCCTAGGGTGACAACGGCCGTCGTCGGCGGGGCCACATTTTCGCTTTGCGCGAAATAAAACCAGCCACCAACCGCGGCCGACGCCAAGGCGAGCGGGATGAGGATACGTAATGCTGTCATGGAATGAATGCCTTTCAGGCGGAACCTTGTAATAAGCTTGTTATACGCCAGAGCGCTGTTGTTCCGTCGCGGGCACTTGGGTCATCTTTTTCCCGAAAGTACAATGAGGGTGGGCCGCCAAGGCTTAGGCTAATCCCCCAAGGGTTCGGTTGGGGGGATGCCTTCACCCAGATTGCACAAATGATCCTGTAGCCTGTTTATTTGTCTTGGCGCGCGTTCATGACCGGTCTCTCAGCAAAGTCGCGATATACTTGCCGTAGTCGGTTTTCTTAAAGGTTTCGGCGTGCTCGGCCATTTTTGCATCGTCGATCCAGCCAGATGTATAGGCGATTTCCTCTGGGCAACCCGATTGCATACCTTGGCGTAATGATAGGGTACGTACAAAATTTCCGGCATCTAAAAGTGATCCATGGGTGCCTGTGTCAAGCCACGCATACCCACGCCCCATACGCTGAACCGATAGGGTTCCATCGGCCAAATAGGTTTCAAGCAGTGACACAATTTCGACTTCGCCGCGATGCGATGGTTTGATGTCTTTGGCACGGCGCGGTGCGTCTCCGTCTAAGAAATACAGCCCCGTCACAGCGTAATTTGATGGGGGCACGTCTGGCTTTTCAATGATCTGTTCAACATTGCCATCGCGGTCAAATTTGACGACGCCGTAACGTTCAGGGTCTGCCACGTGATAGCCAAATACCGTGCCGCCGATATCTTTGCTATCTGCCCCTTGCAACATTTCCGGCAAGCCGTGGCCAAAGAAAATATTGTCGCCCAAAACCATCGCAGAGGGCGCGCCATCAAGGAAATCTTCGGCCAGAATATAAGCCTGCGCCAACCCATCAGGCGAGGGTTGTTCGATATACGTGAAAGACACGCCCCATTGGCTGCCATCGCCCAAAAGCCGTTGGAATTGGGCCTGATCTTGGGGGGTGGTAATCACGGCAATTTCGCGGATACCTGCCAGCATAAGGACGGAAAGCGGATAATAAATCATCGGCTTGTCATAGATCGGCATCAACTGCTTTGAGATGGCCAAGGTCAACGGGTACAAGCGCGTGCCTGATCCGCCCGCCAGAATAATACCTTTGCGCTGGGTCATTGCGTGATCTCCAAATCCCTTAAGACGCCCGCCAAATCGGTGGGCCAGTCTGGACGTTTAATGTTAAAAACAGTCTCTAGCGTATGGCAATCAAGCCGTGAATTGCTTGGGCGCGCGGCAGGCGTAGGATAGGCGCTGGTGGGAATGTCTGTCACAGTGACATCACGCCCTGCTTGCGCAAAGATTTCGTGGGCAAAATCGGCCCAGCTGACATCTGGCGCGCCGGAAAAGTGATAAGTGCCGCTTTTGCGGCCCTCTGTATCCGCCATGAGTTGCGCTGCAATAGATGCGCAGGCCGCAGCAATCGCGCGCGCAGGTGTTGGGCCGCCCACTTGATCTGCAACCACATTTAATGCGTCCCGCGTTTGCGAAAGCCGCAGCATTGTTTTCACAAAGTTATTGCCATGGGCCGAAAACACCCAGGACGTGCGTAAAATAACGTGGCGGGCGCCAGAGGCACGAATGCCCTCTTCGCCCGCAAGTTTGGTACGACCGTATGCCCCAAGCGGTGCTGTCGGGTGGTCAGGCGCAAAGGCTGTATCTCCCGCACCATCAAAGACGTAATCCGTGGAAATATGAACCAAGGGGATCGCCAAATCCGCACAGGCGCGTGCCATCATCGTAGGGGCCGTGCCATTCACCAAAAGCGCGGTCGCCTCGTCTTCTTCGGCCTTATCAACCGCCGTATAGGCTGCAGCGTTAATGACGACGGCTGGTCTGTGTGCATGTATTGCCGTCGCGCAGGCCGATGGGTCCGCCAAATCCGCAAGCTCGCGGCTTAAAAATACCGCGTCAGGCAGCAATCCTTTCAGCTCGGTAGCCACCTGCCCTGTCGCACCAAAGATAAGCATGGTCATATTGGTATCTTTCAATCAAATCTCTTTAAATGGCCTAAACGGTCCCTAATCGGGCGCCGACACCGCTGCGGTTTTGCAAAGCGCGCCACCATGCCTCATTGTCCAAATACCATTGAACCGTCTTTTCCAGCCCCTCTTCCACAGTCACCGACGGGCGCCAGCCCAGCTCATCGCGCAGGCGCGTTGGGTCAATCGCATAGCGCGCATCATGGCCTGGGCGATCTTTAACGAATTTGATTTGGTCCGCGTAGCTTCCGCTGGATTTGGGTCGTTTTTCATCCAGAATCTTACACAGAGTTTGCACTAATTCCAGATTGGTCCGCTCATTTTCGCCGCCCACATTATACGAACGGCCAACAACGCCCTTATCAACAACCAAAAGCAGCGCATCGGCGTGATCCTCGACGTAGAGCCAATCGCGGATGTTCGACCCATCGCCATAGATCGGCAGCTCTTTGCCCGCCAAGGCGTTCAAAATCACCACAGGGATCAGTTTTTCAGGAAAGTGAAACGGGCCGTAATTGTTGGAACAATTGGTCAAAACAACGGGCAGGCCATAGGTTTCATGCCAAGCCCGCACCAAATGGTCCGAGGCCGCTTTTGACGCAGAATACGGGCTGCGCGGATCATAAGATGTGTCTTCGGTGAACAACTGCTTGGGGTCATCCGGCAAAGACCCGAACACCTCATCTGTGGAAATATGGTGAAACCTAAAACCCTCGGGCTTGCCCGCTTTGGTCCAATAGGCCCGCGCGGCCTCCAACATGTGAAAAGTGCCCGTGATATTGGTTTCGATAAAATCTGCAGGGCCATCGATAGAGCGATCAACGTGGCTTTCAGCCGCCAAATGCATCACCGCATCCGGTTTGTGCGTTTCAAAAACAGTGTCTAATGCGGCGCGATCTCGGATGTCGACCTGTTCAAAAGCATACAGAGGGCTGTCTGACACAGAGGCCACATTCGCCAAACACGCAGCATAGGTTAAGGCATCGACATTGACCACCGAATGGCCGCGCGCGACGGCTTGGCGCACGACCGCAGAGCCAATAAAACCGGCGCCGCCAGTAACCAGTAATTTCATGCCTTAAACTCCAGTGTTGGTCTAATCAGTTGGTTAGGTCAAATGTAAACGGTGTGTCAAAATCCGCGAAAGCTTGAGCCCGCTCATCTTTTTCCGAAATTACCGGCGTTATATTTTCAATAGGCCAATCGATACCACAACTGTCCCATTTCACAGCGCCATCGCAGTCTGGCGCGTAATGATCTGTGCATTTGTAAACGATTTCACTGTCCGCTTGAAGTGTCATAAAACCATGTAAAAAGCCCGCAGGAATCCAAAGTTGCAGACCATTTTCAAACGAGAGTTCACGACCCAGCCACTGGCCATAGGTGGGCGACCCTTTACGCACGTCGACGGCCACGTCGAAAATGGCCCCACGCCCGCAACGCACCAATTTGCCTTGGGCGTGTGGCGGCGATTGGAAATGCAGCCCGCGAACCGTGCCAACATCGCGTGAAACAGAATGGTTGTCTTGCACGAATTCGGGTAACTGCACGCCTTGGGCTTCAAGTTTGGATTTGTTCCAGCTTTCGCTGAAAAAACCACGATGATCGCCAAACCGCGGCGGCGTAATAGCAAGTACGCCCGACAAAATGGTTTGTTCAATTTTCATAGTCTTGGTCTTTCTCAAAAGCGTTCAAGTTCTCTTAACGTAAATAGACAAAGGTATGCATGCCACGATTTGTGCGTCATGCAATATAAATGAGAGTTGAACTGATGCGGTGGATGCCCCCACCCCAACGGCATCAATTGTGCCAAGATGGTTTTATTGCAACCAAGCAGAGGG